>NZ_JAUORW010000014.1:0-153130 GCF_030548245.1 Psychrosphaera sp. 1_MG-2023 | reverse complement strand
GCATCAAATACGAAGAACTGATTGCCTTCCATTTCAATTTTGCCTAAACCGCCCATAGGATAAATCATGCCGCTCATCTCGCACGTCATGTCAGAGCTGATATCACTAAAGGATTCTTGTCCTTTACCATGCCACAGACCACTGATGTCACTCACCGCAATATCACACGCATCGCCTAAGCCGTTATCATCCGCGTCTTCCTGCCCATCGTTCATCACTGCAATACAGTTATCGTCGTAATCAAAAACACCGTCACCGTCTAAGTCGACAAGCTGTTCTTCACGCCAAACGGCTGAGTTATAAGGGTCAACATCTTCATCATTAGGAACCCCATCATTATCGATGTCGTCATCCATATAATCTGCAATGCCGTCGTTGTCGAAGTCTTTATCGCCTTCGCCATTTGTTGGATCAAATGGACTAGGATCCTCGTCGTTCATCACGCCATCGCCGTCAATATCCCCGTCACATAAGTCACCAATAGTGTCAAAATCAAAGTCAAACTGATCTGGGTTGCTCACTAACGGACAGTTATCTGAACCATCTAAGAAATTGTCACCGTCTGAATCTGGATTGAGTGGCATAGTGCCTAATTCAATTTCAACAAGGTCACTTAAGCCATCACCGTCATCATCGGTATCTTTATTGTCACCAAGGCCGTCACCGTCGGTATCTAGGGATTCAGAGTCATTTTTTGGCAATGCATCGTCTTCATTTAGGACGCCATCACCATCAATATCGTCGTCTGAATTGTCGCCAATACCGTCGCCATCTAGATCAGAATGCTCTGTCGGATCATTCGGGAATGCGTCCTGATCATCACTGACACCGTCGTTATCGTCATCATCATCGGTATTGTTACCCAAACCATCCTGGTCAGAATCTTCAAACTCACCATCAAAATATGGGAATGCATCGAGTTCGTTTTCAACACCGTCACCGTCAATATCATTATCTGAGTTATCGCCAATACCGTCGCCATCTGAATCGCGGTATTCACTGTCGTCATTTGGGAAGTCATCATTAATATCGAGAACACCGTCATTATCGTCATCGGTATCAAGTTCATCGGCAAGACCATCACCATCGCTGTCGATAAATATCGTGCCAGGAATTGAATTATCTAAATCATTAGGATCTTGCTCTGCCGGCCAACCATCATTGTCCTGATCTTCAGCATTTTGACGATTGAAATCGAGTGGGAAATCATCCTCAGAATCAACAACGCCATCGTTGTCATCATCTGTATCTTCATTGTTACCAACACTGTCACCATCCGTGTCAAATTGCTCTAAACGATTGAATGGGAACGCGTCATTTGTATCGTCAACCCCATCATTGTCATCATCATCATCTGCATTATTGCCAACACCATCATTGTCATTGTCCGCACTTTCAGAAGCGTCATAAGGGAAAGCGTCATCAACATCTAACACCTGATCATTATCATCGTCTTTATCGCAGGCATCACCACGTGTATCACCATCAAAATTAGCTTGGCTTGGGTTTGCTACGAGAGGACAATTATCAATCATAGTGCCGTTTACGTCGAAGTTTGCGACACCATCATTATCAGAATCAAAACTAAAGTTTGGATCAGTCGGGAAGGCATCGGTACGGTCTATGACGCCGTCGTCGTCGGTATCAATGTCAAATGGATCTGTGCCGATAGAGTGTTCATAATCGTCAGTTAAGCCATCGTTATCGTCGTCTTTATCGGCATTATCACCTTTACCGTCATTATCAAAATCTAACGATTCCGCTGCATTAAATGGGAACTTATCGACGGTATCTAATACACCATCATTGTCATCATCGGTATCTTCACGATTACCAACACCATCAGAGTCAAAATCTTTCTGTTCAAGTGGATCTAGCGGGAACGCGTCGTCTGTATCTTTTACGCCGTCATTATCATCGTCTGTATCCGCAATGTTGCCAATGCCATCGCCATCAGAGTCAGTGCTCTCGGTTGCATCTCTTGGGAATGCATCATTGGCATTTAAAACTGAGTCACCGTCAATATCAGTGTCAGTATTATCTCCAATACCATCGCTATCCAAATCAGAATATTCAGAGTTGTCTAACGGGAATGCATCATCAATGTCAACAACACCATCGTTGTCATCATCTTCATCAATTGCGTCGCCAATAGTATCCATATCGGTATCAACAAATGCAGTACCAGGACTTGTATTATCAAGGTCGTCTGGATCTTGCTCCGATGGCCAGCCATCGTTATCTAAATCTTCTGCATTTTGAAGATCGGCATTTAGTGGAAAATCATCATCAACGTCTAACGTACCGTCATTATCATCATCGGTATCAGCTCGATTGCCAACGCCATCACCATCGCTATCTAAGAATTCCGTTGGATCATTTGGGAATGCATCTCTAATGTCGCCAACACCGTCGTTGTCGTCGTCTGGATCGGCATTGTCACCAATTCCGTCTAAATCGGCATCCGAAGATTCAGTCGCGTTTAGCGGAAACAGATCATTAACATCTAAGACTAAGTCACCGTCGTCGTCGTCGTCGGCATTGTTACCAATGCCGTCCATATCGGTATCGGCATATTCTGAACCGTCCAATGGAAATGCATCTTCTTCATCTCCAACGCCGTCATTGTCGTCATCTGGGTCAGAGAGTGCGCTGTTTTCACCTAAGCGATTATTATCACTATCTAAGAAATACGCGATATCTGGCAATCCATCTTTGTCGTTGTCTTTATCAGCAGAGGCATCATCCGGAAACGCATCCTCTGAATTTAAGACGCCGTCGTTATCTATATCTGGATTGGTTTGTGCAATTTGCACTTCAATAACCGTTCCGGCTTCAGCAAGGACAGTGGTATCGGACACATCACCCGTGGTGCTTGTTTCCGAGACAATAACCGCTTTTACTTGAGCAACGGTTCTATTTTCAGGATCATTAGGTATAGGTAATGTGGCTGGGTCTTGGTCTAGTACATCAAGCACCCCCGCGGAATAACCTGAGTTTTCGCCATCCGAACTGCCGTCGATAATGCCGTCGGATAAGTCATTTGCCAATGACGCCAAAACACTGTCTGGCGAAGTTTCCTCGCCGTCATTGGAGTTATTTAGGGCATTCATTTGATACACAACCGCTGTCAATGCTTCTACAGCACTGCGATATTTTGTTGTGGCAACTTGTTTAGACGTATCGTTTGTTGATTCATCTAATAAAGGTGGCGTTGAATAAATATCTACACTAGAGCCTGCACCAAATCCCAAGGTCGATTTCACTTGGTTGGCCGCAACTTTAAGATTGGTAAGGAGTTCTGCGTCACTCTCAGATTTAGCCAGCGCAATATTAACCGCCATAGTACTTAGTGGTGTTGCATACCAACCGTCGCCATCGTCGATCATTTGCTGAGTGATAACGGTTTTAACAATTGTAATAACCGGTTCTAAGCCAGTTGTAATATCTATTGTGTCGTCATCATCTGCGATGACTAATAAATATGGTGGCGTAGAAGAGCCTATTGTAATGCCGGTAATTTTTGCCTGTGCGTTGGTTTCACCTGTATCGACTAAAACCCCCTGATAGTCATCTGCAGTATAGTCAATCTCGTAGAGACTGACTGTGGCAAATGCCATAGGTCCTTTAACACCGCCGCCTGAAACAGCTGATCTATTGCCATCATCTGGAAATGCATCGTCTTCATTTGCAACACTGTCACCATCGCGATCCGTGTCGGAATTATCGCCAACACCATCACCATCTAGGTCTGACTGCTCATTTTCATCCAATGGGAAAGCATCATCACCGTCAAGGACACCATCGTCATCATCGTCGGTGTCGGCATTATTACCAATACCGTCACCGTCTGTATCTGTGCTTTCGGTATCATCATTTGGAAAATCATCTTCACTATCTAACGTACCGTCATTATCGTCATCGGTGTCACTATTATCACCAATACCATCACCGTCGTAATCGGCACTTTCAGTGTCATCAAATGGAAATGCATCGTCACCATCAAGTACACCGTCTTGATCATCATCAGTATCAGCATGATCTCCTATCCCATCACCGTCATGGTCATTATATTCGGTATCGTCATATGGAAATGCATCAACTGTATCTAAAAAGCCATCGTTGTCATCATCGGTGTCGCTATTATCACCAATGCCATCATTATCGTTATCGGTTGTTTCAGTACTATCAAGTGGAAAAGAATCATCACTGTCTAAAACACCATCGCCATCATCATCGTCGTCACAAACATTGCCCATGGAATCTGAGTCTGTATTTTCTTGATCTTCATTGCTCAGCAATGGGCAATTATCATTATCATCGGAAATTCCATCTGAATCCGAATCGAGACCAGTGCCTATTGTTCCCGGTGGTTCTCCTTTTCCAACTTTCACCTCATCATCTTTTCCTAAATCAAAACAACCAGATAGCGTGAGTGAAACCAATAATACTGATAACCCGATACGAAGTTTATTCATAATAACAACCATTTTTGACGTTAAAGCTCAATCTAGAGCTTAGTTCATATTTAGTTGCTTACAAATTGACCATCGATTTAATTGAAATAAATTTGGACTAACAAACCGCTTTTATTAGTTAAAAAAAATATAAAATTAGAATTTGCAATTTTGACTACGTTTAGCTAAAGGGCTTTAGCAAAGTAAGATTTACGCCTTGGTTAATTACTAGGCAAGTTTCTCGACTTAAGAGATACCTATGAAAATGCAATAAAAAAAAGCAGTTCAGTTAATTAGCCTAAACGTCGTCAAAACCGAACTGTTTCTGTTTCCTACTAACCATTTCGATAGGTGTAGCTATATCCGTTAATTGCCGGAACACCACCTAAATGGACATAAAGGACTTTGCTGCCAATTGGAAAATAATCTTTTTTCACTAAGTCAATTAACCCTTGCATTGATTTTCCTTCATAAACAGGATCTGTGATCATCGCCTCAGTGCGTGCTGCAAGTCGCATAGCCTCGTTTGTTTCAGCGCTTGGGACGCCGTAAGCAGGGTAGGCATAATCTGGATTAATGTGTATATCTTCATCTGTAATCGCCATTTTAAGTCCAATTAATTCAGCGGTATTATGGGCGATTTGTTTTACTTGTTCTCGGGTTTGCTCAACCGTGCCAGAAGCGTCAATGCCAATCACTTTTGACGCTCGACCATCCACTTTAAAGCCAACAATCATACCGGCTTGCGTCGAACCAGTAACGACACAGACCACGATATAATCAAACGTAAATCCTAATTCTTTTTCCTGTTCCCTGACTTCCTCGGCAAACGCAACATAACCTAAACCTCCATATTTGTGTACAGAGCCACCAGCAGGGATTCCGTAGGGAATGCCTCCTTGATCACGTACAGACTGCATTGCATCTTCCCAACTGCTGCGAATTCCAATATCAAAACCTTCATCAACCATCTGACAGTCAGCTCCCATCAAACGTGTCATCAAAATATTACCGACTCGGTCATACACGGCATCGTCATGTGGCACCCAACTTTCCTGCACTAACTTACATTTCATGCCCAATTTAGCCGCAGTCGCCGCGACCATACGAGTATGATTAGACTGCACACCGCCAATTGAAACTAAAGTATCGGCCCCAGACTTAATAGCATCCGGTACGATATATTCTAATTTTCTTAATTTGTTGCCGCCCATTGCCAATCCCGAATTACAGTCTTCACGCTTAGCGTATATTTCCACTTTACCGCCTAACGTTTCGGTTAACCTTGGAAGGTGTTCTATCGGCGTTTTGCCAAATGTAAGTGGGTATCGTTCAAAGTTTTCTAACATTTACAGTCTCCAATTCAATTTCTTACGTCGAAATAAAGACTACCAACATTGTAACGAAAGGTGCTTTCTAATATTGTCAATTTATGTTCACATAAGACCTTAAAGAAAGATATAACGAAACAATAAACAACATTAATAATCAAAAATGAAAGAATCAACCAAACCTAATTTAGATAAAATTGATAAAAAAATACTTAAACTACTGCAACAAGATGGGCGAATCTCAAATGCAGACCTTGCTGATAAGGTAAATGTTAGCGCTGCGACTTGTTATCGCCGAACTCAACGTTTAATTGATTTGAAGATAATTCAATCAGTTCGCGCTCAAATAGCACCAGAGGCTATAGAGTTAAGTGCATTAGTCATGGTCGGCGTTGTTTTAGACAGGTCAACACCTGAAAGCTTTTCAAACTTTGAAACGGCCATTAAAAAACTATCAATTGTCTTGTCATGTTATTTAGTGGCGGGTGAATTTGATTATTTGTTAAAAATACGGGCAAAAGACATGACCGACTTTAACAAATTACATAGCGATAAGTTGTTAGCATTGCCTGAGGTACGTCAACTTAGAACTTACTTCGTTATGAAAGAAGTCATCGAAAACGCACCGATGCCGCTTTGAAATAAGCAATCAATAACAAGCTAAAATTCAAATTTTGGGCAAAGTTTAGTGTTGCGGCAAGCCACTGTGGAATTTTAAATCAGTATCTGGTGAAATTATGAGTTCTGCTTCCCGTTCACCAAAAAAAGCGACACGGTCTGATAGGTTTTTACCGGCTATTTCTTCGGCTAAAGTGAGGTAGTCTTGGAAATGTCGAGCTTCTGACCTTAATAGTGACACGTAAAAATCCCCTAACCTTTTATCTACATGTGGCGCTAGTTTAGCAAAGCGTTCACAGGAGCGAGCCTCGATATATGCACCACAGATAAGTTTATCTATCAAGGTTTCAGGTTCATGGGTTTTAACGTGTTTTAACATTCCTTTCGCGTAGCGCCCCGGCGTAATATGTTTATACTCAACGCCATACTCATCCATCATCTCTAGTACCTGATAAAAGTGGTGAAGTTCTTCTTTAATCAATAACACCATTTTATCGACTAGATCTTGTCCATATTTTGAATCTGACCGGGGAATTACCGACTTTGTCAGGGTATTTTTTGCTGCCAATAAGCGCCAGTCACCTTCCCTTTTATAAATAAATGTTTCAAACGGTTCAAGCCAGGCCAATAAAGCATTGCCGCTTTCTTTATCTACTGCATATTTGCGGATCAAATACATTGCCGACTGCGCCGCTTTTAACTCACAAATTAAGTGATCGATTAATATCACCTGCAAGTTTTCTTTTTTGGCCGCTTCATGCACCCATTCTTCAGGCGTTTCGCATTTTAAAAATTGTAAAATTGGGGCGACGAGATCAGATGACAAAATTATTTCTCAGAATGTGGTTTATAGGGCTGGCATTTTAACATAGTAATTTTGCTAAGTAATAGTGGACAGCTTTGATCTTTAATGGCTTAAGAACAATTATTTTGCCTTAATCTTACTCGCGCAATTTAACTTGCCATATATGACTGGTACTGAACTCAACCTGATCGCAGCTAAATAGCCCCATTTGAAAAGACATATTGCAACTATACGGTTTACGCCCTCTAAACTCATAAATAGTGTGTTCGGTGCCTGTACTTAGGTCAAACTCGACGTATGTTTGATCTAACAAATAAAATATTTTATTTTCGCGTAACTGCCAGTGCCGCCAACCGGTAATAGGGAAGTCGGGAATAAGGGCTGATTCAACATTGGTTTTTAAATTCAGCTCGTATAATCCTTCACGATTAAACTTTGTTAAATAAATCTTATTGCCTGCCTCTTGAACACTATAGCCCCCCTTTGTAGTCAGTTGTTTAACTTCACCACTTTGCACCAGGTATTGCCATATATTCCATTGTCCATCAACCTCTGCACTAAACAAAATACTTCGATCTGCAAATGTTACATGATGAACTCGGTTAAACTGCTCTGCAATCGCCTGCCAGTTGTTATCTACAACTGAATATACATAAAGCCCACCATTAATACTCGCAACTAACTGCTCATCATTTTGTGACCAAGCCATCGCACTGATAAACTCTATTTTCTTATGAAATGCAGCAACATAGGCGACTTCACCATCCGCCTTGATATAAACCTGTTCTTGCCCCGTGCGGTCCGACTTGAATGCTAACAAATTTGACTTATTACCATAAATTGGTGACAAACTGACGCCTCTACTAGTTGTTAAAGGTGTTAGGGTTTTACCTGAGTCAGAATACTGGAAAATATTAATTGTTAATTGGCTGCGTTCAGTTAACACAGAATTGTTATCTTGCCCAAGTGCAAGTCGTCCGTATTGGTCGCTTTGCTCCGTCACATTTAAGATAAGGTTGTCAGGGGTAAATTCATATAAACCATCAGCATTTGATGCCAATAACTGCTTGTTTGTCCGCCAGACTAAGCCATACACACTATTGATAAATGGCTTAGTCGCGATAACCTGGTTATTACTAATATCTACTAACTTAATTTTATCATCTGCTTCGCCACTATACTCTACAACGGCCAACACTTTACTGTTAGGTGATAGAGCAAAAACATAGTCGCCAACAGTATTGCCTTGCTGTAAAGGATGGGTGATTTGTCGCTTTCTTCCCGTATCTAACTGATAACTGTAAATAGCATAAGGGTCAGCAACGCTCGGCCGATATTGATAAAACAATTGATTAAATTTTTGATCAAACTCTAATTGTGTAACGGTACCTTTGCCACAATCCATTATGTGTTCATTTTGTAAAGTAGCCGGAACAATTTTGACAATTTCGCAATTCCGCTGTTGTAAATTATTTAACCTAGATGCAAAGATTGCCCCGTCATTACCTTGGATCACGTCGGTATAATAATATTCATCGTCGGTTACGCTCTGCGCTTCTTTGCCTTTGTTTTTCTTATAAATTTGAGCATAGGCGTTAGGATCTTTACGATATAAAAACAATGCCGTTTCAGAACTTGAATCGTAGTCAGGGTTAAATGAGCTACCCATTGAGGTGGTTACAGGTTGCCATCCTTCTACACCTAATCGGTTGGAATGTTTAGGTTGAGCAAAATATTGGAGATACACCACAACGATTAAAATTAACACTGCCGTTAACCAAGCCCAAAAATAGTTAATGTTAACAGGACTTGTAATTGCTTGATTTACTGAGGCATGTGCTTCTTTTTGCGGAGTTTGTCGTGGTGTTGGTGATGTCAACGCTGAAGTTACTGTCAATTCCGTTACTGTTTCTGGCATGGTGCCATTATCCGTTTTGGAATAATCAGTTTTGGAATAATCAGTTTTGGAATTATCCGCAATCATTGCCGGTAAAACCGTAAATTTGTATCCAACTTTACTGATGGTTTTAATCCACTGCGGTTTTGATGGGTCGTCTTCAATTAGTTTACGCAATTCACCCACGGCTCGATTTACCGCAGCATCACTTACGATCCGTCCGTCCCATACATGGGTTAATAGCTCTTCTCTAGAAATGGCTTCTTGCGGGTGTTGGCAAAAATACACTAAAAGTGCAAAAACACGGGGTTCACAATTAAGTAACTTTGCATTTTTTGATAACGTTATTTGAGCTGTGTCAACAACTACCCCACCAAATTCATAATTCAATTAAAGCCCCACTGCCTGCAATCATTATCATTTCATTATTAAACCATTGTCATCTGTTTATTGTGTTAAATCAAGGCACTGTCACAATTACATTGATGGCTGAATGGAGCCGATTTCTGTCAAAATTAAGTAAGGATAGTTATGCGTACAATTTATTGTGTTCTGCTCGTTTTGTTTTCTTTATCTGCTTGCTCAGAAATAACCAAAAATAAAGATGCACCGTCAATTATTGACGCTCAAATTGACGAACAAGCAGAAACCAACAATACAACTGAAAATTTATCTATTCCCGATAATCGATTCTCAAGCACCTATCAGATTCTAATTTTTGGTAATAGCCACATTGTTGGATTAGACACATTAATAGGACAATTAATGCGTACTGCCAATCCCGACGCGCATATAAAAGTCGTTAATGGCGGTGGAGGCTTTTTAGACAATAAATCGAGTCTGGAACATAGGACAAGTTTAATTGCCAGCGAAAACTGGACTCATCTTATTTTACAGGGTCAAAAGTACTCCCAATCTGGCACCCATAAATACTCAACGACCGCCACCGAATTATGGGTTGCAACAGCAAAGGAACAAAAGATCACCCCTATTCTATTTCCTGAACACCCACAAAAAGGCAACAGAGAAGAGGGCCGCAGAGTTCATCAAATTCATTCTGAAATTGCAAAACGCCAAAAAACTTGTGTTGCCCCTGTGGGACTAACTTGGGATAAAGCAATAATTATTGAACCCCAACTTAAATTACACAACCGGGACGGCAATCATGCTTCATTGATAGGAAAATTACTGACTGCATATGTCTTTTATGAATCGATTACTGGCGAACCCGCTGACTTACTTCCCTATATTGCAGAAATCGATGTGGAAGAAACGGTACAGCAGGCATTAAAACAATACGCTTCAGAAATCATTTTACTTAACCCGCCCTGTGTTTTTGACTAAAAAGAATAGACCTTAAAAAGTTATTTCTTGCCCTCGGCCAATCAAGCAATTTTTTGGCCGACGTTTCCCTAAACCGACCTCTTTCTTCCGCTGTTGATTCAGCGTCCCTACATGTATTTTAAGCAATCAATTTGACGTATTTTAGGTCATAAAACCGCAGCAAAAAGTATGTTTGCCATTTGGCTAATTAATCAGAACACACTGGACTGTACAAAAATCAATCACAAATTTTAAGTTATTCAGCGACCTAGAAAATAATAATCGAATATTTTTTACAAATAATTTTGATTTCAAAAATTAAGAAAAAAGTGACTGCAGAATTATGTACACTATTTTGAAGATACAACTCCTTTGTTTATTAGTAAGTTAGCGATATTAATAGAATTAATACTCTATATTAGAGTAATTGCGGTAATAACTATTTAGTATAACTCGAACATTTTTTAAACAATTCTAATCTTGACTCAAATTCTATTTTTGCCCATAACATAGACATGTTGCGCAGCTTATGTGCAGTTTGTGTTTAATAGCCAATAAGGAAAAGAATTATGATATTAAACCATTTGTGGGGGCTTTATGCGCACCCAGTTGAAGAGTGGCACACAATTGATAATCGCCACGAAAGTTTTAAGTATTCAATGTCACATATCATGATCATCGCAATGATACCGGCAATCTGTGCTTATTATTCAGTAACAACAATGGGTTGGAGTGTTGGCGTTGGTGAACCCCTTAGAATGTCTCCCGAATCGGCATTAATGTTATGTGTCGGAATGTATTTTTCACTAATAGCTGGCGTCTTTTTACTTGGATATTTAGCTCACTGGATGGCGCATACTTTTGGGTCAAAACCGACATATACCCAAACCCTTGAACTTGCTGCTTACACCGCTACACCATTATTTATGGCCGGTTTTGCTGCTCTTTTCCCAGTGGTTTGGTTTGTTATGTTAGTGGGTTTAGGTGCACTCGCCTATTCAATTTACTTGCTCTACGCCGGTGTGCCAATTTTAATGCACATCCCAGAGGAACGAGGGTTTATTTATGCTAGCTCAGTTGTTACATGCGGACTCATTTTGCTCGTATGTATTATGACTGCGTTTGCTATGTTTTGGAGTTCAGGCTACGCACCAGCGTTTAGCCACTAAATAATAAAAATTACAATCAACAATAAAAAGGCCAGTTAATTAACTGGCCTTTTTTATGATCTATTGGTTGGTTCATCCAAACACTGCTTTACCCTTGCAAATGCATATTTACCGGAGAAAAAATAGCGTCAAAATTTAGAGTTTACGCCAGGTTGTGCCACCTGGACCATCTTCTAAAATAACCCCAAGTTCATTTAGTTTATCTCGTGCTTCATCTGCTGCAGCCCAATCTTTTTCAACACGTGCTGTATTTCTGCGTGTTATCCAAGATTCGATTTCAGCAACGTCGTCATCGTTTTGCTCACCTTGTAGAAACGCTTCTGGTGGGTTTTGAACCATACCCAGTACCTTTCCTAGATTTACTAATAAACCAGCGGTATCTGCTGCCAAATTGTCACCGCTCGTTGCATCAGCTTCTTTTTCTTTATTAAGTTGTTTTGCCAATTCAAACAAAACAGCTAACGCTTCTGGGGTATTAAAGTCATCGTCCATCGCTGTGCGGAACTTATCAACGAATACATTATTAGTCATTTCAACGTCTAAGTTTGGCGTAACACCGCGTAACGAAGTATATAGACGTTCTAAACTTGAGCGGGCTTGTGTTAAGTTGTCGCTGCTGTAGTTAAGCTGGCTGCGGTAATGACCAGACAACAAGAAATAACGAATCGACTCAGCATCATATTGCTTTAACACTTCACGAACGGTAAAAAAATTGTCTAATGATTTAGACATTTTTTCGTTATTCACTTGAACCATGCCTGAGTGCAACCAATAATTTACATACGGTGTATCAAATGCACAGCATGACTGGGCAATTTCGTTTTCATGGTGTGGAAATGTAAGGTCTGAACCACCGCCGTGAATATCAAAATGTGTACCTAAGTGCTTTGAGTTCATTGCAGAACATTCGATATGCCAACCAGGTCGGCCTTCGCCCCACGGCGAATCCCATTTAGGTTCGCCAGGCTTGGCTAATTTCCACAATACAAAATCAAGTGGGTCACGTTTGCTCGATTCGACGTCTACACGAGAACCAGCAACCAGTTGGTCTAAGTCTTGACGACCAAGCTGTCCGTATTTTTCATAGGTACTAACTTCAAATAATACATCACCGTTACCGGCAACATAGGCATGATTTTTATCGATAAGACGTTGGATAACATCAATAATTTCAGGCATGTGCGTGGTAACACGCGGTTCAATATCAGCTGGTAACATACCTAGTGCGTCAAAGTCTTCATGCATCATGGCAATCGTACGGTTGGTTAACTCATCGCACGTTTCGTTATTTTTTGCCGCACGTTGGATAATTTTATCATCAACATCTGTGATGTTTCTGACGTATGTCACGTCGTAGTTTAAAAAACGAAAATAACGTTGCATAACGTCAAATGCGACATACGTTCTGCCGTGACCCATGTGTAATAGGTCATAAACCGTAATACCACACACGTACATGCCGACTTTGCCAGGAACCAAAGGCTTAAATTCTTCTTTCTGTCGACTTAATGTGTTATAAATGCGTAACATCTGACTTCCTAAATTTGATTAACGACTTTCTTCGCGGCGCATTTTAGCAAACCGCGAACAATTTTCATTGATTATTACAGTAAATATAACAATTGATCTAATCCGCCAGTTTTAACACTGACATCAGCTTTTTCTCTCACTAATGGTTTTGCATGAAACGCGACGCCTAAATTGGCAGCCGCCATCATGACCAAATCATTCGCACCATCGCCCATTGCGATCGTTTGTGACATTGGAATGTTGTATTCAACAGCGAGTTCATTAACGGTATCCGCTTTTGCCTGTGCGTCGACGATGTCACCAAGGACATTACCCGTTAATTTTCCATCAACCATTTCGAGTTGATTAGCTACGGTTTTATCTAAACCAAGTTGTTGCTTTAACACTTCGGTCATGTAGGTAAAACCGCCCGATGCGATAACCACTTTCCAACCATTATGTTTTAACTCTGATACTAAGTTTTCAAGACCCGGCATTAACGGCAAGTTTTTCGCTACATCATCTACAACGCTGACCGGAGCATCGGTTAATGTTTTAACTCGAGCTCGTAAACTCTCTGCAAAATCAAGTTCGCCGCGCATCGCTTGTTCAGTCACTTTTGCGACTTCTTCACCAACGCCTGCCAATATAGCAATTTCATCAATACATTCTATTTGGATAGCAGTTGAGTCCATATCCATGACAATTAGACCAGGTGCCGACAATGTTGGTCCGTTTGAAACAACACAAACTTCTACCGATTGCGATTCTGCCCAACGACTTAAATTTAGGCGATTGTCTGAAGTTAAAGGAGTCGACAAATACAACGCAATGGCACCGGGTAATTCATCCGTGGGTTTAATAAACTGATGGGTGACCACAGATGTAATTTCGCTCGTTAGATCACCACTCCCACACAACTCGTCCAAATAACTCACTAATGCTTGATAATGAGACCAATTAATCTCACCAAATAAAACACATTTCGTTCGGGTTTTAACAACGTTTTCAGACGACTCAAATGTTGCGACGTTATGATCAAATTTTACAGAGAATAATGAATCAACACCAATAAAATCAACCGCTTCAAAAAGCGACTTTGTATCCATTTTAATGCTCTCTTTTAAGCCATTCTGTAACATTTTTGCTCCAACGTTATAAGTACTAGGTTTTATATATCTTGCTAGAATATAACAAAGCAGATTGCTTTTTAACGAATAAATGCGCAGAATTTAAAAAAGCTTAGATGTAAATGCGCTAATTAATGAGTAAAAAAGTAACCTACATAAAAACGTCATCGATAAACCGAAAGTTTTCACAACTTATTGCGGCTATCGTTTTGCTCATTGTCACCTTAAATATTTGGGCGAGCATTAATTTTAATGGCCAAACGTTAATCAATGAAAATGCGCAGGTTTTGGCTGACAACATTTTAGTCCAATCTTCACATAGTGCTGCTCATTACATCGAAGATAACGATATCGAAGCGCTTAATACCGTGACCGAGTCAGTTTTAAAATCCAAGTATATTGTTGAAATGGTTGTTTACGATAATCGCGGTGTCGTTTTAAGTCGCAGTGAAAACGCATTAAGTACCAAAGACCGATTTTTGAATCCACTAAATGACAAATTAGCCAATATGTCCCCAAAACCTTATGTCACCGATGTCACTAATGAACTCGGTGAACTTATTGGGTTTGTGCGTATTACCGTGATGTCAAAAGCACTACAACAGGACGCCACTCTTTTTGTCCATACAATTAGTAAAACAACACTTTTAATGGCCTTGTTAGCAGGGATGATTGGTTATTTATTAACAATCGGATTGCGACCATTTTCTGCCAATTCATATATTGTTCGCGATACGCCTGATTAGGCAATCTGACAATGTTAAGTTGTTGTTATTTTGTCAGGGGTAATTTAAATAATTCAATTGTTGTTTGACGAGTTACGTCAACGACGTGTGTGACCGCTAGTGCCTTTATTTCTGAAATCGACTGTACGACATGTAATATCTTATCGGGCTCGTTACGACTCCCCTGGAATCCATTTATTGGCATATCTGGACTGTCAGTTTCAATAACAATATCTTCAAGCATAATTTCTTTGAGCACTTTCAGCGTTTTTGTTGCCCGCGGATAAGTTATTGTGCCGCCAATACCCAACTTAAAACCCAGTTCTATGTATTTCAGGCTATCTTGTAAACTGCCACTAAAAGCATGGATAACGCCCCCAAAATTCGGTTTACAGATTTTAAATGCTGAGAAAATATGATGGTGAGACTGCCGGTGATGAACGATTAAGGGCAATTGTAATTGATTGGCTATTTTAATATGTTGAATAAAAATGTCGATTTGCTTCTCAATACCCACGATAGTGCTATCGACCCCACATTCCCCTATTGCAATGCAATCCCGTTGCTTAGCAAGCTGACATAGAAGGTCTAAATCAGTTTCAACAAACTCATTTATGTAATACGGATGACAACCCAATGCAAAGTGAAAACCTTCGGTCCGTCGGCACAAGTCAATCTGACGTTGCCAATGGCGACGAGTTACACCCGGAATAATAAAGTCAGTAACCCCAACAAGTGCAGCACGTTCTAATACCGCGTCTCGGTCTTGATCAAATCGGCTAAAATCTAAATGACAATGGCTGTCTATCAACAATGTGTCCTTTTTTGAAGGAGGTTCTTGTTTAAACTCAATATCATTGAGTTATGGAGCAAGTCTCGATATGGTCCAATTATTGTCGATTTTTTGGTAGAAGATCCTATCGTGTAAACGATGTTCGCCACCTTGCCAAAATTCCACTTTGGTTGGCACTATTCGAAATCCCCCCCAAAAAGTTGGCGCTGAGATATCACCGGTTTTAAACTTATTTTTCATTTGCTCAAACGTACTCATCAATACATCACGAGACTTAACCGGATGAGACTGGTGTGATGCCCATGCAGCAAGTTGGCTCGCTTTAGGTCGAGAAAGAAAATAGCTCATGTCTTGCTTTAAGCTCAATCTTTGTGCTTCGCCATAAACAATGACCTGTCGTTCTAAACTATGCCAAGGAAAATGCAAACAAACTTTAGAATTTTGCTTTATTTCCTGCGCTTTACGACTGCCCAAATTGGTGAAAAAGACAAACCCATCTTGGTCTGATTGCTTTAACAATACAATACGTTGCGACGGTTGCCCTGCCTCATCGACTGTGGCGACAACCATAGCCGTTGGGTCATTTAACCCTGCGCTAATGACTTGCTGTAACCATACTTCAAACTGAGCCATTGGATCTGGCAATACGTCATTTTCATTCAGGTTATCTAGGCAATACTCACGTCTTAAACTACTTAAATCCATATCTACACCATTGTTAAAGACAGTTCGTCGAATTACCGCTAGTATAATTATCAATGTCTTCATTGTTAACGGTTTTATTATGGAATTTGAAATAAACAACAAACGCCCGACCAAGCAAGGCCAAAATATCTTTATCGCCCCCTCTGCCGACGTTATTGGTGATGTCCATATGGGTACTGGTGTCAGCATCTGGTTTCATGCTGTTTTGCGAGCCGATTCCGACTCAATCCACATTGGCGACAACACCAATATTCAAGATGGTTGCATTGTACATGTCGATGAGGGATACCCAGTAAATGTTGGACACTCTGTTACCGTCGGCCACAAAGCCATGTTACATGGTTGTACTATAGGTGATAGAAGCTTAATTGGTATTGGCGCCATAATCTTAAATGGCGCGAACATTGGTAAAAACTGCATAATTGGTGCAGGCGCGTTAATTACCGAAAACACACAAATCCCAGACAATTCACTGGTCGTGGGTAGTCCTGGTAAAGTAATCAAAAGCGTATCGGACCAACAAGTTGAGTTATTAAAAGCCTCAGCCCATCACTATGCTGTAGCCGGTGAAGATTATAATCAAAATTTAAAACCATGCTGATAAAAGTAAATCGCCTTTAAATGAAATAGCCGTCTGCAGTTCTTAGAAAAGCCTGCTTGCAAGACAGATAAGGGCGCTACAGAGCAATAAATTTACGCAAATATCGCCACAACCTGTCGAGAATACGCCAGAACCCTGCCATCTGGGGCCCAAAACGTTGACTCTTCATGACCATAACCATCTTCAATATGGCGGGCTTCATTTACACTCGCAATCCATTCTTCACCATTTAAATCATCGATTGGTGCAATAAATTCAACGTCCCAACTCATGGTGCTTGCCGGAGCTGGGATCCGTTTCATTTGATACATCGTTGGTGGCCATGCATCCATTACTGCAATTAAGCACGCATATGTCATTTGAGCCGGTGGGTGTTTTAATTTGGACCATCCGTGTAACACAGGGTCATCGGATTTACCTAGGGATAAACTGCCCTTCTCCACCGCGAGTTCAAAATGTTGTATAAACTTAGGAACAAGCTTTGGAATTTGAGGTAGGAAGTTACCTTTTTTGGGAACCGTTAAGGCGTGTTTAGTTGTATCGGGTTTATGCAATATTGATCCACGACTGATACCAAAACAGATCTGAGCCATGACACAAACTCGGTCGTTTTGTAAAACTGAGGCCACTATCTGAGTCACATTCTTGCCGGTTCTTAATATTTCTGCCGTGACTTTCAGTGGCTCACCACAGGTGACCGGACCAATAAAATTACAATGAAACGAACGCGGTGTGCGTTGGTCTACAATAAGATTTTGTGCCGCTTGAAAACAAACAGCAGCGGATATCCCACCAAATGCAGTACGACCTTGGCCCCAGGTGACGGGAATGGTTAATTCATAGCTGTCCTGCTTTTCGGACATTTTGTTTAGTATTGATTCGATTGACATAAGGCAACTGGTAAGATGAGTAAAGTAAGACCAGTTTAGTGATTTTGTAAAAAAATGCAAAACAAAAGAGCAAGTTAAATCTATTGATAATAAAAAGCGCCTAATGACAATATTAGACGCTTTTACGCTCAGTAAATTTCACCGTTTTAAAGGCTGAACACCATATTATTCACAACACTTAAATCCTTTAAGTTTGTCCTTAACTTTGTCTTCTAATTTATCTTTAATTTTGTCTTCGGCTTCTTTTTTTATTTTATCTTCGAATTGCTGTTTTTTGTTGTCTATCAGCGCATCAATTTTGTCTTCCGCTTTATTTTTGAGAGTTGACTCCCATTCGTCTAAATCTTTGCCAAAGTCTCTAAGTTTTTGTAACTCAGGGGCTTTTTCCGTCAGGTTTTGCTCAACCTTTTGACTCAATTCAGCTTTGGTTTCGCTTTCAACTTTTTTAAACTCTTTTTTGACAGCCGCTCTAAAGGCACTATTTACTTTATTATCAAGGTCAGAATCTACGGCTAAATCAGGTGATTTCAATTTACCACTGACGTTCATATTGATATTAAACTGGTCTACACTCGATAATGAATCCAATAAAATTTCAGCAAAATCTCCAGTCCCATTGCCCGAAAATATTGTTTCACTGAACGCTAATAGATGCTCTGAATTTAATTCGTTCTCATATTCGAATGTGCCCGAACCCAGCAGTTTTCCGTGTTCCAACTCTAATGATAAGTCTGAATCACCAGCGATTGAGTAATTATTTACGGCTAGCTCCGACATATTCCATTTACCGTCTGTGGTGAACTTAGCGTCTTGTGCCGCAAAAAAAGTACCTTCGATATTTATGCTGCCGCCTTGTTTTGCAACGTGCGACATAACATATTCACCCGGAATATTACGCACATAAGATTCACTCGTAATCTCACTTGCGGTTACCAACCAAGATTTACCACTTAATGTTAGGCTAATTTCCGCATCAACTATCAACCACGTTGGCAATGGGTCGTTTAAAGGAAAGACAATGTTTTCACCGACTATAACCTCTGGCTCAGCCTCTTCCGCTTTTTTATTTTTAAGGTAGTTATCCAAATACGGTTTAGCGGTGGTATAGAACCCCATACCCTGCTCTAAATAAGAAGTGATTTTATCACCAAACAACAATTGGCTTATCGCTAGAGTATTTGGATCATCAATAGGCAATGTTTTTTTAATCGACTCCCAGTCTTGTCCAGGTGCGTCTTTTAACTCATTATAAGCCTGATCTATTTCGGCTTTGCTAGTTTTGTATTTTGCTTTCGCGGTCTTAATTTTTAGCCTATCCGCATTTATTTCAGCTTTGAGTTTGGCAACTTTTTCCTTCAAAACTTTTAAATCATCTAATGATGATATTTCGGTATCTTCAATTTCTTGCCATTGTTGTTCATAACTTTTCACTGAACCTTTATCCGGGAGGTCCTTATAAACCGACTTTAACTCGCTGCTTTGTGTCTTCCAAACTTGTTGAAAATTTTTCGCTTTAATTTCGGTTTGTAGATCTGCTTTGGCTAAGAGTTCTTTAGAACTTGGGAATGACATCCCTTCTTGTTGGTCATTTTCCGTTGTATCAGAATCAGTCCCTTGTGACGTATCTGCTGATTGGTCATCTTTAACGATACGGACACCGGGTTCTGCTCTTGCACCGTCAAATTGTAATTCAACTACTTTTAAACTGTCGATTACTGTATTACCCATCAAATAATCTAGGGGTCTGACTTGTACTTCTGCTTGGTCAAACTGGAACAGATTACGGTTTAAGTTATCAGGATCGGTTTGTTGTAGGTTTTCTATTGTTAACCCAAATGGAGACCAACTAACATTGACTGCTTCTATTTCTGTTTCCGTGCCAAAAGTCGACTCTAACGCCATTTGTAGCCCAAATTTTGCGGCTGGATTAATACCAAAATAAACAGCCGCTGCTATGACGGCAACGCCACCTATCCCACCAACTCTGAGTAACCCTTTTGGTTTCGCCTTTGCTTTAGCGTCAGCCTCTTTATTCTCGTCGACTTGGCCTTCCACTTCTGCGCTTTTTTTCGCTACTTCTTTTTTACTCATGAAACTTATTTCCCTATTCGACTACGCAGATTGAACGCTTAGATAGATTTGGTAAAACTTACTTGCTTTTAAACTTTGAACAATTTTAAAACGCTCGACAAAGTGTTTCATTGCTAAGCGATACTTAACAATTAACCAATACGACAACGCATAAATTGGAACGATTAATATAATCGAACTCACTAATTGTCCCATAACGGCACTATTATAAAGTTCCGAAAATCTAAACCAGGTAGCCTGATATAGCTCTGTCCAAGTTGAAACTAACGATGGAAGTTGCAATAAATAACCACCAAAATCTGAAATAAACGTAATGAATAACAACTTCAAGCCACTAAACACCGCGAGCATTGCAATGAAAACGGTCAAATTCGCTCGCAAAACAATCAGTAATAATAAAATAAAAACACCAAAAACGCTCATGATGGAATTAAAACCTGCTAACATTGCTAACACAATGGCGAGTGCCAGATGTTTCGGCTCTGAATCTGAATTAAGTACATTTAATAATTTGGCTATTAGGGTAAACACAACCTCTCCTTTTTATTTAAAACCTGTCTATAATTAATAACACATGTCTGCTGATAGAAAATTACTTTAATTAATATAAAGTTAAATATTAGCGATAAAAGGCCGATAAACCAAAATAATTAATTAAAAGAAGATCATTCATATGTTTGTTTCAAAATCTAGATATGACGCTTTGTCATCAGAGAATACTCGGCTTAAGGCTGAAATTGTATCGTTAAACCAAACGGTAACCAATGCAGACGAACTTATTTTGGAGTTACAAAATGAAAAAAATGCGTTTGATCAGTCGTTTAATGAATTTGACGCACAGTTATTAGCCTGTACGGTTGACTCGTTCGAGCAAATAAAATCGGTTCGAGAAGCGGTTGCAGTATCATTTCAACAAATAGAGGAAGAAAGTCGCTCTATCGCATTGATTAATGAACTGTTTGATACCTCATCAAATGCACTAAATTCAATCGTTGGTGGCATGGCGGGTCTTGGCGACCAAATGGGTTCGATGACAACCAATATTTCAGGCTTATCTGAAATGGCTGATAAAATTAATACCTTTGTATCCACTATTTCAAAAATTTCGGACCAAACCAATTTATTAGCACTTAATGCAGCCATTGAAGCGGCACGTGCGGGGGAAGCGGGTCGCGGCTTCTCTGTTGTTGCCGATGAAGTTCGTGCGTTGGCGAACAACACGAATGAATCTGCAAACGAAGTGTCTGATCTCGTAAATGAAATTATCCGCTCGACCAATGAAACTGTTACCTCAGTTGATCGAATTCAATTAAGCAACCGAGACTTGTCTAACGGCGTAAATACATTAAATGAAGATTACAGCAACATCATTGGTGTTTGTAATCAAATGAAATCAACAATTGAGTCAGCCACAATGCAATCGTTTATTCAAACCGTTAAGTTAGATCATGTGGTTTGGAAAGGTGATGTATATGCGGTCGCTGCAGGGCTTAGTTCGAAATCAATTAACGAATTTGCCGACCACTCGTCGTGTCGTCTTGGTCAATGGTATGTAACTGAAGGTAAGAGTAAATTTGGCAGTAACACAACCTTTATGCATATTGATGAACCTCACCGCCAAGTGCATAAGTTCGGACTAGAGGCGTTAAAACAACTTGAAAAAGGTGATAAAGCAGAGGCAATAAATACGCTCAATAAAATGGAACAGGCTTCAAATAAAGTAACAGGATTGTTAGACAACTTGCTTCATTCTTAAGCCACTAAACGTCTAAATTGCGCTGTACTTGCCAAAAGCCACAATACTTTTGTAAGTACAGCATAAACGCCTCAGTCTAATCAATGTCAATCAGCCTATCCTCCAACGCCGTTGAATTTGAGCGTACTTTGAACCTGAGTCACTCTTACTCTGTTATGAATTTTTGAGCTCAGTATCATCAACATTACTCAATAACAAAGCTAACCAACGACTGTCGGCATTTGCCTCAAGCGCAATTTTTACTATCATCGTAAGGGGTACAGAAAGTAACATTCCGACAGTGCCTAATAACCATCCCCAAAATATCAAAGATAAAAATACAACCAAGGTTGATAAACCTAAACCACGGCCCATAAATTTAGGTTCAATGACATTGCCAAAAATCGTGTTAATCGCAATATAGCCTAACGCCAAAATGCCCGCAACCGCTGGACTTTGGACAACAATGGCAAGCAGTACCGCTGGCACAGCAGCAATAATTGATCCTATGTTAGGAATGAAATTAAACAAAAATGCCAACACAGACCAAAGCAATACGTAATCAATATCTAATATCCACAATAAGACGCCAACCGCTGTTGCGGTTCCTAAACTGACTAGAGATTTAATCGCGAGATAACTATTTACAGACTCTAAAAAGCGATCTACATGACGCATTTTCATTGTAGGATCGTCTAATGCAATATGAACCTTCTTAGATACATCCGGCGCTTCAAACAACATAAAAACAACGGTAAGAATGATTAAAAATAAATTGGCCATAACACCGCCAAATCCACTTAATAAATTGCCAACCATTTGCATAGCAATACTCGGATTAAAGTATTGAGTCAGTAACGATTGATCTACATGAATATCAAATAACGCAAGTTTGTTCACTATCCACTCGAGCTCATTAGATAACTTTGCTTGGTAAACAGGCAGCGACTGTGAAAAGTCATTAAACGATTGCCCAACAACGCCAGCGATGGACATTCCAGCACCGACTAATAGACTCAAAATAATGAGCACAGCAAAGACTCGAGGGATCCGAAGTGCAATTAGTTTATTAACTAGTGGATTGGCAATAATGGCGATAAACATGGATAACAAAAATGGAACTAAAATGGCGCTCGCCGCTTTTATTCCTGCCAATAAAATAATTAAACAGGCCATCGTAAATAAAAATCTTGTGGCAAAGTTCATTTCGAGCTTAGACATCTACTTTTCCTTTAAGGATATTTGCGTTCACTTATTGCAACTGAACAATTTTAGCAATTTTACTAAATTGCTAATCTAAAATTTGTTGTTACCAAAAATAATAAACTAAATGGTTGATTTGGTTCATTGTCCCATTTAAATTGGGAGCCTAAAGGTAATGTTAGGCTTTTAAACCAAATTACAGCTCTTTTGAGCCACAAAACTAACAAAAACCTATAGTAAAGCTATTTTACTGAAATTAAAAAATAAATTGGCAGGTTAATGAATATTCTAATTACCGGTGGAACAGGATTATTGGGAGCAGCGCTTATAAGGCTCCTCAGATTTGATAATGAAGTTCACAAATTGACTGTTTTTACTCGTAACTACGCAAAGGCCTGCAGAAACCTGCATGCTTCAATTACCGTTATTGACTCATTTGATGAAATAAACTTAGTCGATTTTGACGCAATTATTAACTTAGCTGGTGAACCCATAGTTGATAAAAAATGGACCGCTAAGCGTAAGAAGCAAATAATGAGCAGCCGGTTTGATACAACAAAGGCTCTCGTTGCTAAAATAAACTCGGAATGCAGTGCAGATAAAAAAATCCAATTTATTAGTGCAAGTGCTGTGGGTATTTATGGCCCACAAGGTGCAGAGTCTATAGACGAAACATTTAGCTCATTTGGCAATGACTTCGGTAGTAAGTTATGTCAGCAATGGGAAGAAATTGCTACCACGGCAAAACACGCTAATGTCACCTTGCTTCGGACAGGCATTGTCCTGTCTAACCAAGGTGGCGCTTTAGAAAAAATGATCCCGCCATTTTGGGCTGGATTTGGTGGAAAAATTTCTAATGGCAAGCAATATATGCCTTGGATCCACGTAAAAGATTGGGCTAGAGCTGTGAAGTTTGTTCTGGAGAATAAAAACATTAGTGGTCCGATTAATTTGTCAGCTCCAACCCCAGTTTCGAACAAAGAATTTACTCATGCCCTAGCAACTGTCTTGCATCGCCCGGCGATCTTAAGAGTCCCTAGGTTTGTATTGCGAATGACATTGGGCGAAAGAGCTGACCTTATAATATTTGGCCAAAACGCTGTTCCAACTAAATTACTCGACAATAAATTTGAATTTAAATATCCAGTTTTAGCTGACGCGCTCGAAGATCTACTTTTACTTTAAGAAAAGCCACGGACCAAGTGGTGTTTGCATTTGGTCCAATACAGCTTCTTCAAAGACATTTATTTTCCACTACCCGCCAAAATTTTAACAACAACTGAATTTCAACAGCAAAACTTAATCTTTGTAACAGTCTCGACAAAAGCGACTGACAATAATGAGTGTGATGGATTTTAGACTGGGATTTTAGACTGGGATTTTGGATTTTGGATTTTGGATTTTGGATTTTGGATTTTGGTTAAGACAATAATTTAGCGTAAACGATGATTTATACTAAACATCAAATAAACCTAATGTATAAAGAGCTTTATCGATAAGTAGCAAAGGTGTGCAGGCTTTTAATGGGCTCAATAAGCCGATATTTAGGCGTATATTACAGGCAATAAAAAACCCCAGTGATATTAATCACTAGGGTTGTTTATATGGCGGAAAGCGAGGGATTCGAACCCCCGGAAGGTTTAACCCTTCGCCTGATTTCAAGTCAGGTGCATTCGACCGAGCTCTGCCAGCTTTCCATTAGTCGATGTAATCGAGTTGTAACAACTCGATGTAAAAATAAGTGGCGGAGAGGGAGGGATTCGAACCCCCGGAAGGTTTAACCCTTCGCCTGATTTCAAGTCAGGTGCATTCGACCGAGCTCTGCCACCTCTCCACTTGATGGGGCGCATATTAGTGACCTAATCGCCTGATGTAAAGTGTAAATCTAAAAAAAACGTAAAAAAGTGAGTTGAATGGTGCTTTTTAAACCACTGAGGTTGAATATTCATCAAAAACCCCAAAAACAAAGAAATAAGCGGCCAAATTTCAAACACCAATATTATTGCTGTTATCATCGAATAAAAATTTTAACGCTAGCCTAAAAAATACCAAAAACTTAGCGACTAGTTGCAGTAAAAAACAAATTTAGTTCGAATATTAAGCGGCAATAATTATCGTAAGTGATAATGTTAAAAAACTAAATTGCTGGGAAGCGCTGCCACACAACACTTACAGGCACATAAGTTGCCAATAAGACACAATTAAAATACATAATTAATATTTATTAATAAACTTGAATAAAATTTCTTTACCCCAATGTATTGACCAGAGACGTAATTTGGTGAAAACTACGTTTAGTTTGTCATAATTATTTTGTTGAATAACAGGAGTTCACAATGGACAGCAGAACAGCGTATCAAAGTACTGAAGCATCTGTATTACAGACGAATAAGGTATTACGCAATACTTACTCATTACTCGCGATGACGCTTGCCTTCGCTGCTATCGTCGCTGGTGCAGCAATGGCATTGAATTTACCACACCCAGGATTAATCCTAATGTTGGTTGGATTTTATGGCTTGTTGTTTTGGGTTCATAAAGCGGCGAATTCATCTACTGGCTTAATTGCAGTATTTGCTTTCACAGGCTTCCTTGGTTATAGCCTTGGACCAATACTAAATATGGTTATCGGCGCAGGCGGCGGCGAGATTGTTATGACTGCGCTTGGTGGCACAGCCCTAACCTTCTTCGGTGTTTCGGCTTATGCATTGACGACTAAACGTGACTTGTCATTCTTAAACGGCATGATGATGGCAGGATTCTGGGTTATTATTGCAGCAGTAGTTGCAAACATTTTCCTAAACCTTCCAGCGTTATCGTTAGTCATTAGCTCGATGTTTATTTTATTCTCATCTGGTGCAATTTTGCTTCAAACTCAAGCAATTGTGCGTGGTGGTGAAACAAACTACATCTTAGCAACAGTGACGTTGTTTGTATCGATTTACAACATCTTCCTAAGCCTTATTCAGTTACTAACTGCATTTGGTGGTAGTGACGATTAATTTCGTTACCTTACTTAATCATTAAAAGCCTCACATAGTGAGGCTTTTTTTTGCCACTTTTTCGCCATTGTTTTTCACACCTGACCAATCACTTAAATGATTTACTCTATAGCTTGTTTATTGTTTGTCGCCGCTTTCTTCCGTGCCCTAATTTCAGATTTAATTCAGTATTCTTTTTTAACGTAAAGTATTAGCAAGTTGTGGTAGATGTAATACAATGACGGCACTACCCTTACATTGTGTTTTGAATTCATTAATGAGTGTTTTATGAATCGCTTTATTCTCGTATTACATTGCCCGCCTTGGTCTCACCAGAGTGTGGCGACGGCCTGCCAATTTGCTCAAGCGGCCATTGACCGTGGAAATTCAATTACAGCGGTTTTTTTGTATCAAGACGCAGTATTAAACGGGTCTAATAATTTGGATATGCCCTCTGATGAGCTCAATGGTCAATCGCAATTAGTTAACTTAAATTCACAACATAATATCCCGCTATTGATGTGCGTGACTGCGGCGGAAAAACGCGGTGTTAATGCCAATGCACTGCACCCGAGCTTTACCCTTTCCGGCCTAGCTGAATTTGCTGAGCTCACCACTGAGTCTGACAAAATGGTGCAGTTTAAATGAATGACCAAGTCATAAACGACATATTAATCATCCATACACAAAGTGCGTTGAATGCGTTAGCTGGTAAAGAAGCATTGGATTTGTCTTTGATTTTTGGCGCATTTGACCAACGGGTCAGTGTGTTATTTTTAGGATTAGGCGTGACTCAGTGTTTAATTGAGCAAACCCCCGAACTGATAGGTCAGAAAGACTATTTGAGCACCTTTAAATTACTTGAAATGTACGATATAGAAGAAACATTCGTTTGCCAAAAGTCATTAAACAAGTTGGGATTCCATAAAAAAAATGTGATGCCAAGCGTACTGACATTAGACCCCGGCGGCATTATTCAGTTAAAACAAAACGCCAAACACATTTACGTTATTTAAGTTGAAATAATCATGACCACAACAAATAGCTTGCACATCTTATTTACGTCCGATCAATGGAACAACGTGAAACAACTTTTGTCTAGTGGCGACAAAGTGGTATTTACTCAGGACGCTGTGTATAGGTTGCCTACGATAAAACCCATAGATAACATCAGCTTTTTCGCTCGAGAACTTGACTGTAGCGCCCGACATATAAGGGAAAATGAACACTTTGAAATGATTAACGACCTGCAGTGGGTCGAGTTTTGTGAAAGCGCAAATAATATATTAAGTTGGTAAATAAGCACCATGATCGAATTTAACGGCACTTCTTATGAAACAGATAAACATGAATACCTGCTCAATTTAGACGATTGGAGTATAGAACTAGCCACTCATATCGCAGAATTAGAAAACATCACAATGACAGATAATCACTGGGAAGTGGTTAATTTTGTCCGAAATTTTTATATCGAATTTAAAACCAGCCCGGCTATACGTCTATTAGTCAAAGCGATGGCAAAAGAACTCGGGGCAGATAAAGGTAACAGTATTTATCTTTATCGATTGTTCCCAAAAGGGCCTGCAAAACAAGCGACTCGAATTGCAGGGCTACCAAAACCAGCTAAATGTATTTAGGAAAAACCGTGACCACATCAATGTTTATAACTTGCTCCACCTGTTTTGCTAAAAATCGCGTACCTGAAGATAAGATTGAAGCGGATGGCATTTGCGGCAAATGTAAAAACAAATTACTTTTGGGCGCACCAATTGAACTGACAGACGCCAACGTCTTTAAATTTATCCAGAACAATGACCTACCTGTCGTAATCGACTTTTGGGCTGACTGGTGCGGTCCCTGTAAGTCTTTTGCGCCACACTTTCAGCAAGCCGCCATGGCCTTTAAACACACCTATCGCTTTGGCAAATTAAATACTCAAAACGCTCAATCGAGCGCAGGCATGTTTAATATTCGTAGTATTCCAACCTTAATCGTATTTAAGCAAGGAAAAGAAGTTGATAGAGTCTCTGGGGCATTGCCACCACAAGACTTAACGCGTTGGTTGCAGTCGCATATCGGATAGTTTTTGGCGTATATAATTGGGTTAAAAACAAAAAAGGTTAGCAAAATTGCTAACCTTTTTTAATACTTCAGAGTAATCCAATACCTATTTTGGCACTGGGAAGCCTCTGTCACGCATTAGTGCTTCAACTTTAGCATCACGTCCTCTAAACAAACGATACGCCTCTGCAGGGTCAATAGCGTTGCGTACAGAGAACAAATGGTCGACCAACTTCTTCGCCATACCTTTGTCGTAATAACCACCTGGTGAGCCTTCAAATGCTTCAGCTGCGTCAGACGTTAATACTTCTGCCCACATATAACCGTAGTAACCAGCAGAATAACCTTCACCTGAGAAAATATGCCCAAAATGTGGCGTTCTATGACGCATAACTAATTCAGACGGCATACCCATTTCAGCGAGTGTTTCACGTTCAAATTTATCTGCATCTAAACCCGCCGGGTCCATGCTGTGTAATTTAAGATCAATTATTGCAGACGCAAGATACTCCGTGGTTTTAAACCCTTCGTTAAATGTTGCTGCTTTTTTGATTTTAGCCACTAGATCAGCAGGAATTGGCTTACCTGTTTTTTGATGCGTTAGGTAGTTATCAATAACCGGATCCGTTGTTAACCAACGTTCTAGCAATTGCGACTGGAATTCAGTGTAGTCACGAACACCACCATTTTGCGATGGGTATTCAACTTGAGACGACAGTGAATGCAAAGCATGACCAAACTCGTGGAATAAGGTTTCTGCATCAGACCAAGAAATAAGTGTTGGTTTGCCCGCCTCACCCTTGATGAAGTTAGAGTTATTTGACGCCAATACATTGGTTTTACCCTGGAAAGTTGTAAAGCTGCGGTATGAGGTTGCCCATGCACCAGAGCGTTTGCCTTTACGAGCGTATGGGTCTAGATACCAGACACCGACATGTTCGCCAGTAGATAGCTTAGTGACTTCCCATACTTTTACATCTTCATGGAAGACAGGAACAGAGCCCTCTTTGACCGCGTCAAATTTAAAGTCAAACAACTTACCAGCAACATAGAACATCGCTTCACGTAAGTTATCAAGTTGTAGGTATTGTTTCACTTCATCTGAATCTAGGTCGTATTTAGCTTTACGCACTTTTTCGGCGTAAAAACGGTAGTCCCATGGTTCAATTTTGATATTTGCTTTTTCAGCATCTGCTACGGCTTGCATATCCGCAACTTCTTCTTTTACGCGAGCGATCGCGGCAGGCCAAACAGCATTCATGAGATTAAATGCGTTTTCAGGATTTTTCGCCATACGGTCTTCAAGACGCCATTCAGCGTAATTTTTATAACCGAGTAATTGAACACGCTCATGGCGTAACTTTAGGATTTCAGCGATATTTTTATTGTTATCAAATTCATCACCGTTATCGCCACGACTATAGTATTTGTTCCATACTTCTTTACGTAACTCACGCTCGTCTGAATACGTTAAAAACGGGTCCATCGAAGAACGCGTGTTGGTAATTGCGTATTGACCTTCTTTACCCAGCGCTGCTGCAGCAGATGCAGCCGCTGTGATTACCGACTGCGGTAACCCACCAAGTTGTGACTCATTTAAATAGGTAACATAGTTTTCTTCGTCGGCTAATACGTTATTACCAAAGTTAGTGTGTAGCTCTGCCAAAGCTAGGTTAATAGCAGCAAAACGTTCTTTATCTTCAGCAGATAATTTAGCGCCACTGCGGACTAAACCTTTGTAGCTGTTTTCAACTAAACGTTGTTGATCTTTACGTAACGTCTTCATTTCTTTGCTTTCGTAAACGGCTTTGATCCGAGCAAATAATGTTTCGTTCTGGCTAATCTGAGAATAATGCTTAGAAATTAATGGTGATAACTCTTTACCCACTTCGCGTACTTCCGGTGACGACATGTTTGAACGCCAAATTCCGTAGTATGTCCATACGCGATCTAAATCTTCACCAACGGCTTCTAATGCAACGATAGTATTTTCGAAAGTAGCCGGCGCTTTATTATTCGCAATTGCTTCAACTTCAGCTAAATGCGATTTCATTGCGATTTTAAAAGCCGGTATCAAATCGTCAAGTTTTACAGTGTCAAACGCTGGTACACCTTCAAATGGACCTGTCCATGGTTTCAAAATAGTGTTTGTGGTATTTTGCGCTGCAGATACCTCAGCAACAGGTGATTTAACATCACTGCCGCCACAAGCTGTTAAGCCACCAAGCAGAGCGACCGCAACTGCAAGTTTTATCGATTTTTTCATTAGATTAACCTTTTGTTATTGTTACAAACATATAATCAGAGGCAACACCTACCTGCAAGGGTTTGCGTGTTCAACGACCTATTTTACAAGCTGAACTTTGTAAAGATTTTTATCCTTTCGTAAAAACGTTCAAGTTTTATGGCCAAACTGAGTAAAACAACGCCTTATCCCAATTCTAAGCCTTAACAAGCCTATCGATATATTCATTAGGCATTGGACAATAAGCCCATTTTATTTGAGTACCATATTTATCGGATTTGTCTCCTGAGTCGCTCTGCTTACCTTCTTAATGTGGTCGAAATTCAACAAAATTAACGCACTTTTTGTTGTGTTTAATTCTGGCCGATTGACTTATTAATTGTGAGCAATGGCACAAAATAGTGCCTGTTATCAACTTGTCTCCTCGCTTTACGTGCTTTTTGTTAATAAACAAATGTCGTTTTATCATCAAATTATTTATTTTTTAAATCAAACCAGCCCCTCTAAATAGGTGCATTGAAAGCAACATTAGATACGTATAGACGTCTAGATGTAAAAAAGTATTAGGTGTTAGCACTGTTTTTGGATTAAAATTACGTAACTTTGGCTAATAATCAAAATAGCTAAACACACTAATTTTCAAAATAAGTTTTCATCTGAGAGAAATTATTCATGGCAAAACATTTATTTACATCAGAATCTGTTTCTGAAGGACACCCGGATAAAATCGCGGATCAAATATCTGACGCTGTACTTGACGCAATATTAGCGCAAGATCCTAAAGCTCGAGTTGCCTGCGAAACATACGTTAAAACCGGTATGGTCATGGTTGGTGGTGAAGTAACTACTAGCGCTTGGGTTGATATCGAAGAATTAACTCGCAATACCGTAAAAGAAATTGGTTATGTGCATTCAGATATGGGTTTTGATGCAGATTCATGTGCCATTTTAAATACCATCGGCAAACAATCGCCAGACATTAACCAAGGTGTTGATAGAGCAGACCCTAGTGAACAAGGTGCCGGCGACCAAGGCTTAATGTTTGGTTATGCATGTAATGAAACTGAAGTTTTAATGCCTGCGCCAATTGAATATTCTCATCGTTTAGTTAAACGTCAAGCGCAAGTGCGTAAAGACGGGACACTACCGTGGTTGCGTCCAGACGCTAAATCACAAGTTACCTTTGCCTACGAAAATGGCAAGCCAGTTGGGATCGACGCCGTTGTTTTATCGACTCAACATTGTGACTCTATTACCCAATCAGATCTTGTTGAAGCGGTTATGGAAACTATCATAAAGCCAACATTACCGGCTCAATGGTTAACGAAAGAAACTAAATTTTTCATTAATCCAACAGGTCGTTTTGTCATCGGTGGACCAATGGGTGATTGTGGTTTAACAGGTCGTAAGATCATCGTTGATACCTATGGCGGCATGGCTCGTCACGGTGGTGGTGCATTCTCTGGTAAAGATCCATCAAAAGTTGACCGTTCGGCTGCTTATGCGGCTCGTTATGTTGCCAAGAATTTAGTTGCTGCTGGTTTAGCTGACAAAGCCGAACTTCAAGTTTCCTATGCAATTGGTGTTGCTGAGCCAACGTCAATCAGTATTGAAACATTTGGCACGGGTAAATTTGAAGAAGATAGAATTATCCAACTTGTTCGTGAACACTTTGATTTACGTCCATACGGTTTGATTCAAATGCTTGACTTAGAACGTCCAATATATAAAGCGACCGCAGCCTATGGGCACTTCGGTCGTGAAGAATTCCCTTGGGAAAAAACCGACAAAGTTGAAGCGCTTAAAGCGTCTGTTGGTTGGTAAAAAAGCAAAATTAAAAAAGCCCCAGATAACCGTCTAATAAATGGTCACTGGGGCTTTTTTATTGCTACCGTTTTATCCAATGCTCACTATCGCAATAAGTGCCTTTTTGCAATAGTGAGCTGTTATCATAACTCAGCAAGTCGCTTAACGACCGTCACCGTCCCAGCGAAACATAAGCGCGCCAATTGTCAGAAAAACAAATGTCATCACCGCTAATGGAATAGTGTGCGTGGACAATGCAACAAAGTCAGCGCCTTCTATCATCACGGCTCGAGCCCCTTCCACCAGATGAGTTAATGGCAAAAAGTAGGATATTTGTCTAATAAACTCAGGGCTCCCCTCCAATGAAAACCAAACACCGGATAAGATCATCATTGGCCAGGTGACCAAATTTAGCAACCCACCGGTTAATTCTTCACTGCGACTGCGAGAAGACAACAACAGACCTAATGAAATTAACGACATCGCCCCTAAAACAGCGACAAGTAATAAGTTCCAAAACGAGCCCAACATATAGAAATCGAATATAAAATCACATCCGGCAAATACTGAACCCGAAATAGCAATGACTATCCATAGACGCGAGGTGATCTGCGCCGCTAAAAACTCGATGGCTTTAACTGGCGTGGCATTAAGTCGTTTTAACACCATATTTTTACGGTAACGTACGATGACATAACCTACACCAAATAAACAACTGAACATCATGTTCATGCCCAAAATTCCTGGTAATACCCAATCGACATAACGAATGGCTCGGCCATCAATAAACGACGACTGCCAACGCTCGTCAATAGCACCTGACAGCATCTTTTGAACGATATAGCTGTTTGCTGAAGATTCGTTTTGCCAAATCTTTTTATTCGTGTGGTCTATCACTAAATCAAGTTGATGACGCTCCAATTTGGTCATCGCAGCGTCAATGTCTTGATAGTCGACAAAATTGATAAAACGCACATCGCTAAAGGCACTAAAGTTATCGGGCTTATCTATCACACCAACTTTGTAAACGTCTTTATCATTGTCGGAGAAAACCACCGCAAAACCCGCCAACAACAAAACCGGAAATATAATGCTCCAACTAAGTGACGATTTGTCTCTGAAAAATTCTAAATTGCGGGCTTTTAAAATGGCCCAAAAGCGCTTTAATGCCAACATGTTATTCTCCCGCCTTTACGTCAATAGTAGGTCCAGTAAGCGCATGACCTGTAAGTTTAATAAATAGATCATCTAAGTTTGCGGATTTAACTTGCAAGCCATCAAGGGAAATTCCCTGCGACAGCAATTCCGTTATGGTTTTTTCAACATTAATGGCATCAATATCATAAAAACCATCACCGTAAGGGCGAGTCCCACTTGGTAAGGTGTGCCCTTCTAAATTTGGTTTTGGTAAGCGGATAATCGCCCCTGAAAAATGCTGTTGTAGTAGATTATCTGGGCTGTTATGGGCAATGATTTCACCACGGTCCATAATCGCAATTTCGTCACATAAATACTGAGCTTCATCCATATAATGCGTTGTGATGATAATGGTTTTACCCGAGTTTTTAATCTCAGTAAGCAGATCCCAGAAGTTACGCCTAGCGTGGGGATCAAGCCCTGTTGTGGGCTCGTCCAAAAATATGATCTGTGGGTCATTCACTAATGCTAAGGCGAGAAGCAAACGTTGCTTTTGTCCACCTGACAATTTTTGGTGATTACGGTCTTTGACTTCAACCAAGTCACACATAGTGATGAGTGTATCCGTTGCCAACGTATTTTTATAAAAGGAAGCAAATAAGTTAATGGTTTCGGTGACCGTTAAGAAGTCTTGTAGAGCAGTTTGCTGGAACTGTATGCCTATCTGGTCTAACGCCGCTTTTGTCAACGTTTTACTAAATAACTTAATTTGGCCTTTACTCGGTGGGGTTAAGCCTTCCATCATTTCTATAGTTGTTGTCTTTCCAGCGCCATTTGGGCCCAACAAACCAAAACAAGTCCCAGGTTGAATATCAAATGAGACATTATTGACGGCAATAACATCTTTATATTGTTTAATTAATCCTTCGACAGAGATAATAGGATCCATTTGCACTCCTTAAATAAAGCCGTGCCGCATAATAGCAATTCAAGGTATATTTTTCATAGAAAATTAGTAACAAAAAACTTGGGTTCGACGCAATAAACTAAAGCAACTGAGGCTTAACGAATTATTGTTCATTAAAAAAATAGTTATGTGATAACCATAGGCATATCAAAATCAGCCTGCTAAAATTGCAAAAAAAAGCAAATAGAAACGCCATGAGAATACCTCGAATTTATCATTCTTCACCATTGCAATTAAATAGCAACTGCGAGTTAGACTCGGACGCTGCAAATCACGTCGCTAAAGTATTACGTTTGAAACAAGGTTACAAAATCATACTGTTTAATGGCGACGGGCACGATTACCTTAGCGAAATTACGGATGTGAGCAAAAAGTCAGTCCAAATATTGCCTCTAGAAAAAGCCGCGATTGAAAATGAGTCACCGTTAAATATTCATTTGGCTCAGGGCATTTCCCGCGGTGATAAGATGGATTTTACCATCCAAAAATCCGTTGAATTAGGCATTATGGAGATCACACCAGTTTTTACTGAACGTTGTGGCGTTAAATTAGCTGGTGAACGATTAGAGAAAAAACACCAGCAGTGGCAAAAAATAGCAATCTCGGCCTGTGAACAAAGTGGTCGCGCTATTATTCCTGTTGTTCACCCACCAATCAGTTTGTCTGAGTTTTTAAAACAAGAAACTAACCAACTGAAGTTGAATTTACACCCTAAAGCCTCCACTTCTATTAAAACGATTACAATACCTGACAGTGGCGTCCGTTTTATTATCGGCCCAGAAGGTGGTTTAAGTGACGAAGAAATTCGCCAAGCAGGTGACGCCAATTACACAGACATTCAACTTGGCCCAAGAGTATTACGCACTGAAACCGCCGCGTTAACCTTATTAGCATCACTGCAATTTCAGTTTGGTGATTTAGCTTAATTTTTAATACTAGGATTAAAAATGACAAAAAAACTTGGCATTGTGATGGATCCCATTGCAGATATTAATTTGAAAAAAGATTCGAGCTTTGCAATGTTGCTGCAAGCACAGGCACGGGGCTATGAATTGTACTACTTTGAAATGAACGACCTATTTTTAGAAAATGGTCGAGCATATGGTCAAGCGCGTCAATTAACCGTACAAAATGTGGTGGGCGATCACTTCACTCTTGCCGAGTCTAACGACATATTATTGTCTGATCTAGACGTGATACTAATGCGTAAAGATCCTCCTTTTGATACCGAATTTATTTACGCCACCTATATTTTAGAGCGTGCAGAAGACGAAGGTACTTTGATCGTTAACAAACCTCAAAGTCTGCGTGATGCTAATGAAAAATTATATACCAGTTGGTTCTCAGAGTTTACACCGCAAACATTAGTAACTCGCAGTGATAAACAGATCCGGGCTTTTTATGAAAAACATGGCGATATCATCCTCAAACCACTTGATGGTATGGGTGGAGCGTCTATCTTTAGAGTTAAAGCCGGTGATCCTAACCTTGGTGTGATCATTGAAACACTTACGGCACACGGTACTCAATTTGCTATGGTCCAAGCGTTTATCCCAGATATTTCTAATGGCGATAAACGGATCCTGATTGTAGACGGTGAACCTATGCCTTATTGCCTTGCTCGCATACCAGCAAAAGGTGAAACCCGCGGTAATTTAGCGGCTGGCGGTCGAGGCGAAGCACGTCCACTGTCGGACACCGACTGGAAGATTGCCAATGCAATTGGGCCTACATTAAAAGCTAAAGGCCTAATATTTGTTGGCTTAGATGTGATTGGTGATTTTGTCACCGAGATAAATGTTACTAGCCCAACGTGCATTAAAGAAATTGAAGCAGCATTTGACGTAGATATTACAGGCGCACTGTTTGACGCTATTGAACAACGCATAAGCGCGCAATAGTAAAACAAGCACATTCTCAAAAGCGCAATTAATAGGAGTTTTAATGACGGCAGAAATTACAGAAATCACCAATTTAACGAACCAACTATTGATTGCGATGCCTTCTTTAGATGGTTCATTTTTTGGTCGGTCAGTGACCTACATTTGCGAACACGATGATCAGGGCGCAATGGGCTTGGTCATTAACAAATCATCTGAGATCAGTGTTAGTCGACTGTTAAACGAAATTGACATTGAAACCAGTGAATCATCGGCATTGTCATCAAAAAATGTGCTAACAGGTGGTCCGGTGCAAACTGACCGTGGTTTTGTATTGCACACAGGGGGCAAAATTTGGACTTCAAGTATAGCGCTTCCGGGCGACATCAATGTAACAACGTCGAAAGATATATTGCAAAGCTTGTCAACCGAGCAAGCACCTGATCAATTTTTATTAACTTTAGGCTATGCAGGATGGTCGGCTGGTCAATTGGAAGATGAAATGGCGAACAATGCCTGGTTAACAATTGAAGCTGACCACGATATTTTATTCAATACCCCAGTTGAAAAACGTTGGGAAAGAGCAATCCAAAAACTGGGCATCGACATCAGTCAACTGTCCGCAATTTCAGGACACGCTTAATGAAGTCAAAAACCATTATTGGTATCGACTACGGCACAACTAGCATTGGTTTTGCAGTAGGACAATCATTAACCGGTACGGCATCCCCCCTTGAAGCTTTACGAGCGAAGGATGGTGTACCTCAGTGGGACCAAGTTGAAAAGCTACTTACCACTTGGGAACCAGACCTAGTGGTTGTCGGATTGCCACTTAATATGGATGGTACAGAACAACCGATGACTGCCCGCGCAAAAAAATTCGCCAACAAGATCCATGGTCGCTTTGGTTATGCCATAGAAACCCATGACGAACGTCTGACTACAGTTGATGCCAAGGCAGATTTATTTGCATCCGGTGGCTTTCGTAACTTAAAAAAAGGTAATGTTGACTCACAATCAGCAGTAGTTATATTAGAAAGTTACTTTGAAAACTGCTACTAACCCCAAACGCGCTTTAGTTATTGGCGCAACAGGCCTTGTCGGTCAATCATTAATTACTCAGTTATTGGCCGACGAACACTATTGTCAAGTTATTAGCTTCAGTCGCTCTGACTTACCCGCTAAATTTACACACAACAAATTGGTCCAGATAAAAACAGACTTTGACCACCTTGAAGCCCATGTTCAAGATATTGTTGGCGACACGGTATTTTGTTGTTTAGGTACCACAATTAAACACGCAGGCAGTCAACAGGCAATGATTAGAGTTGACCAAACCTACCCAGTTGAGTTTGCAACATTAGCTAAATTAAATGGCGCAACTCGGTTGGTTTTTATTTCTTCCATTGGTGCAAAAGTCGGCGCGTCATCGTTCTATTTAAATTTGAAAGGCGAAACGGAACACCAATTATTGCAACTTGGTTTTGACCACTCGTTAATCGTCCGTCCAAGTGTATTAGTCGGCCCTCGTCCAGAGAAACGGATAGGTGAAACTTTTGGGAAATATGTTTTAACTGCGTTGCAATTCATACCTTTTATTAGTCAATATAAGCCAATTACTGCCGATACGGTTTCCCGAGCGATGTACCAGATAATAGCTGATCAAAAACAATCCGTTACAATTACAGAAAACCGAAGATTACAATCTTTTAAAAAACCCGAAGATTAGAATCTTTTAAAACTAAGATGGGCTATTTTTTAAGTAATATTGAAACGCCAAAATTAAGTATCCCCACACCTTCCTGGTTAAAAATCACACTATTATTTAGTAAATAAACGGTTATCGCACCAATCGTCCTAACATAGATAAATTTATTTTACTTATTCGGCGATTTGCCCTTGTAATCGGTGTGCGAATTAGAGTAAAAACGTAACTAGCTACGATCAATAAGTTTTGAAGTGAGAAAATACGATGGAGAAGAATTCGCCAACCATGTTATCCGGTGCGGAAATGGTAGTGCAAGCGTTAGAAGACATCGGGGTAAAACACCTGTTTGGTTATCCTGGTGGCGCGGTATTAGATATATACGACGCTTTGTTTGAACATAATAAAATAGAACACATTCTTGTCCGTCACGAACAAGCCGCCGTTCACGCTGCAGACGGTTATGCTCGTGCTACAGGTGACGTAGGTTCTGTCCTTGTGACCTCAGGTCCAGGCGCAACCAATACCATTACCGGCATCGCAACAGCATATATGGATTCTATCCCACTTGTTGTATTGTCTGGTCAAGTTCCAACCACTGTTATCGGTGAAGACGCATTCCAAGAATGTGACATGGTGGGTTGTTCTCGCCCTATCGTAAAACACAGCTTTTTAGTGAAACGAGCTGAGGATATTCCTGAAGCTATCGCTAAAGCCTATTACATTGCAAAAACAGGTCGACCGGGCCCTGTTGTTGTCGATTTACCTAAAGATATCGTCAATCCAAAAATTAAAGCGCCTTATGTAATGCCTGCTGAAATTAATATGCGGTCATATAACCCAACGGTTAAAGGTCATTCAAAGCAAATTAAAAAAGCGGCAGAAATTTTATGTGCTGCGAAGCGCCCTATTTTGTACACCGGTGGCGGTATTGTAATTGCCAACGCATCTGAACAACTCACTGCGCTTGCAGAAAAACTAAATGTACCGGTAACAAATACTTTAATGGGGTTAGGCGGTATTTCTGGCGTTCATCCTCAGTTTGTTGGCATGTTAGGTATGCACGGCACGTATGAAGCAAATAAATCAATGTCCAACGCTGATGTGATTTTTGCCATCGGTGCTCGATTTGACGACCGTGTAACTAACAACGTTGCTAAATTTTGTCCCAATGCCACTATCGTTCACGTCGATGTAGACCCAACGTCTATTTCTAAAACCATTCCAGCGAATGTGCCAGTGGTAGGTGAAGCGAAAAAAGTTATTGAACAATTGCTTGCTTACATCGACAGTCATGATCTCAATACGGACCCTGAAGCCATGTCAACTTGGTGGAAGACGATTAACGATTGGCGTGCAGAAGACAGTTTGGCTTATAGCAAAATTGACAACCAAATTATGCCGCAACAAGTCATTGAATCGCTTTACAAGGTGACAAATGGTGATGCTTACGTTACGTCAGATGTCGGTCAGCACCAAATGTTTGCTGCATTGTACTATCCGTTTAAAAAACCACGTCAATGGATTAACTCAGGTGGTCTAGGCACAATGGGCTTTGGTTTACCTGCTGCGATGGGGGTTAAATTAGCGTTTCCTGATGCTCATGTCGCCTGTGTGACAGGAGACGGTTCAATTCAAATGAACATTCAAGAACTAGCGACGTGTTTACAATACGGTATTCCAGTTAAAGTGATTAACATCAATAACTCAGCTTTAGGCATGGTTAGACAATGGCAAACCATGTTTTATGATGGACGTCATTCTCATTCTTATATGGACTCACTTCCAGATTTTGTCAAACTAGCAGAGGCCTATGGTCATGTTGGTATCCGTGTGACAGACCCAGCGAAACTAGATCAAGCCATGGAAGACGCCTTTGCAATGAAAGACAAATTAGTCTTTATGGATATTGTTGTTGACCAGTCAGCACATGTTTATCCAATGCAAATCAAAGGTGGAAAAATTGACGATATGGTTTTAGCACCTAAGGGCAAAGTCGCAGGGGAAATTCAAGGGGAGAAAGAATAATGAGACGCATCCTATCTATTTTATTGGAAAATGAAGCTGGTGCCCTTTCTCGCATTGTTGGATTGTTTTCGCAACGTGGCTATAACATTGACAGTTTAACTGTGTCTAAGACCGACGACGACAGCTTATCGCGTATTACGATTACAACGGAAGGCGATCAACGTGTTATCGAGCAAATTACCAAACAAGTCAATAAGCTTGTTGACGTTTTAAAGGTTCGAGAACTAACGGAAAGTGCCCATGTTGAACGTGAAATCGTGCTTGTAAAAATAGCAGCTGACACAAACGAACAACGTGAAGAAATAAAACGCTGTGCCGATATTTTCAGAGGCCAGATTGTTGACGTTGCAAGCCGTGCTTACACCGTTCAAATGCTTGGTACTTCAGGCAAAGTTGACGCCTTTATTGATGTTATGAGAGATAACGGAACGATTATTGAAACCGTACGCTCTGGCGTAGTTGGTATCGGTCGTGGTGAAAAGGCATTAAAACCTTAAGGCACTAGTTTACCTATAATTAATACTAAAAAGGCCAAATTCAAGAATATTGAATTTGGCCTTTTTATTTACCTGGAACCGATTTTATAACTCAGTTTCAGCACTATTTATTTTATTAATCTATCTCGTCTAAAAACGCTTCATCAAACTCTTCAGGTTCTTCAAGCGGCGGGTTGCCGTCGTGAAGTTTGAAATTCTGATTTTGGTAATAAACTTCTTTGACAAAAATGTAAGAGTCTACAGAATTCTCAATCATACCCTCTTGCGCGATTAAATCAGCGCGAGTGTAAACGGCTTTAATACCCGTTTTTAACAAGGCTGCTGGCCAATCAAGTAAATACAGTGGAAAGATTTGACCATCAATAAAATCCCCCGTACCGTCTCGAATAGTTGTAGGACCGTAACCTGGGATCATAACGTAAGGTCCGTTACCAACACCATAAATACCCATAGTCTGCCCTGCATCTTCTTTGTGGCGTTCTATTCCCATATAGTCAGCAACGTCAATCAGGCCAAAAATTCCCACCGTAGAGTTAATAAGGAAACGACCTACTGCTTTACCGCTATGTTTTACTTTACCTTGCAGTAAGCTATTTACCGCATAACCTGGCTCTTCAAGGTTCGTCACAAAATTACGGACACCTGTTTGAGCTGGTCTTGGTAAATATTCTGAATAACCAACGGCCAAAGGTCTTAATACGTATTTGTCTAAAACATTCCAGTTAAAATCCCATAATGAACGGTTCATCGACTCAAACGGGTCACGTTCATCAACAATAGGGGCTATCACTTGTTCCGTGTTGGTCGCATCCACAGGTTGTGGCTCTGGCGTTTTGGCACAGGCAGACAACAACAATACGAAAGTGATTAAAACGACTTGTTTAATCCAAGTTGACTTCATTTTGTTTCCTTATTAATAACTATCGTAATAGGTTCATTTGCTGAGGGCTTAATATCAAGTAACTCTCCTTGCCACTCCCCTGCGGTCAAACCAGCCGCTTCGTCAATCGACAAACGAGCTGTAATATTAACTGAACTCTGATCCGATAACTTCACATCTGGTAACATGATATCCGAATCAGATAAATTAACTGTCAACGGGAAATTGCTTATTGGTAATTTTTTCACGGCGACAGGAACCGGACTTGACGCTGACTTGGCGAATAAAAATAAATAACGAAATTGTGTTCCAGACGCCGTAACGCGGTCATCTAGTTGCACTGTAATTGTTAATCCATTTTGTATATCGTTAGTTTGCGTATCAGGTGTTTGAGTGCCTGTGCTTTGATTAATAAATTCAATTCGTTGACGTAAAGCGACAGTGCGCTCGTCATCAGCATTAAGCTGAGACAATGCCAATTCAAATGCTTCTTTCGCATTATCAAAACGTTTTAATAGTAGGTTACTTTCACCAAAAATGATCAAAGCCATCATATTATCTGGTTGTAAATATAATGCTTCGCGCAATATGTTTACTGCTTTACCCAGTTCAAAGTCCTCTCCTTTTAAATAAAGAGCCTGTGCGTAATTGACGATATTGGTTACGCTTTTAGGATCTCTATCGTAGGATTTTTTGAATGCATCTATCGCCGAATTAATATCGTTTAAAGCCAATAAAGTACGACCTAACAACATCCACCCAATCGCTTCGTCTTTTACCGCTAATTTTGTTCTTAATCCCAGAGCGAAACTTTGCAATTCTTGAACGGTCGGTGCTTGGTTTTGATTTTGAATTATTTTTTGAGTTAAATCAGGTAACTCATCAATTGAATCCTGCCAATTAGACAACTTTGTATAATTGCCATAAAACAAATAAAACCCAGAGATAAATACAACAAACAGAACCGATATTAATATTTTTGAACTGAAACCAAATTCATTAATTATCGTGGGTTGTACCTTATTCTCTTTGGTCAGTTCGAATTTAGTGGTCAGTTTTAATTCGGTAACTGCAAACTCGTATTGTTGCTGAGTAAAACGGCCTTGTTCTAGTTCGTCTGTTAATTCTGCAAGACGTTGTTCAAACCACTGCGCCGAAGCATTACGTTTATGGCCAAATTGGCTGAATCGAAATAGCGGTACACATATAAACACTAACGCGACAATGCACATCCCGATAAAACTAAAAAATAGACTGCTCACGGATTGTTCCTCGTCGTTTCTGCGTTTTGTAGGTCACTAACTTCATCTAACAAATTATCAAGTTCTGAATTTAATCCCGCGGTGTCGGTGGCATTATCAACTTGCATTGACAGTCGACTGCGTCGCCACAATAAAATGATACACATAAGGATGAAACCTACTGGGATAGCCCACAACATAATTGTAGCGATATTAACTGGTGGGCGATAATGAGCAAATTGTCCGTAGCGATTAATCATATAGTCAACAACTTGTTGTTTGCTTTTGCCTTCTTGTAATAACAATAAAGCTTTTGCCCGCATATCTTTTGCAACAATGGCATTTGAGTCTGCAATATTCTGGTTTTGGCATTTAGGACACCGCAACTCTTTTATAAGTTCCCGGTATTCGGCTTCTTGCTTAGGATTGTCAAACGTCACCATTTCGTCAAAGCCATAAGATTTAACGCTAACCAGTGAAGCTAGGATCACGATTAATATTGAAATTGATTTCATCATTGCATTTCATTCCAAATTGGTGCCAATTTATCGCGCCAAACTCGCTCATTAACATCTCCCATATGGTGGGCTTTGATTACCCCATTTGAATCCATCAGAAAGGTTTCAGGAGCGCCCGTGACACCCAAATCTAAAGACAATGTGCGGTCGAGATCCAATATATGAAATTGATAAGGGTCACCAAGTTGAGCTAGCAATTGTTTAACTTCAACTTGGATCTGAGGAATATTTGCAAATTGACCAAACTCAGGCGCGTGATTTTGATCGTAATAAATACCGACAACCTTAACGCCATATTCCGTTTTAATTTTTGTCAAAAAAGGCAGTTCATATTTACAAGTAATGCACCAGGTACCCCAAACATTAAGGAGCACTTTTTCACCTCTTAGTGTTTGTAATGAGTGAACTTTTTCTTCATTCATTAAATCGGGTAATTGAAATTCAGGGAACGACTTACCAACCACTGCGGAGTCGCGTTGACGAGGATCGCTAAATAAGCCTTTTAATAAAAAGCCAACTAAGATCACAAAAATAATCAAGGGGAGAAACAAGCTTAATTTATACTTCATTACACAATCTCCGCGGCGGCAGAACTACGCACTCGAACAGACGACTTTTGCTGGCGGTACCGCTTGTCAGCGACTATCAATGCTCCTGCAAATGCGACAACAATACCACCAAACCAAAACCATCTGACATAAGGCTTAAGATGCAAACGTAAAGCCCATCCTTTATCAGGAAGCTGCTCGCCTAGTGAAATATAAATGTCGCGGAAAAATGTCGCGTCTATCGCTGCTTCTGTCATAGTATTGCGTTGCACAGGATAAAAACGCTTTTCAGCCAACAAAGTGGATACTTCTTGTCCTTGTTGTGTGATATCAATTTGCGCCGCCCATCCATCATAATTTGGACCTTTAACATCTTGTAGTTTTACAAATTTAAAGTCAAAACCAGAAAACGATTCGCTGCCACCCACAAACATTTTCACATCCCGTTCTGTAGAATATTGACTCGTTAAGCCAACTCCTGCAATAACAAAGGCCAAACCGACATGCCCTAAGACCATAGCAAAATGACTTAAAGGCAACTTGGTTAAGCGAACTTTTTGAGTCGTCTTTACCAGCTCAACGGCGGTGAAAAGTATGATCCACCAGAATAAACTTGTCGATAACCAAGCAAGCCCTTTAACCTCACCAAATTCGACAACTAACCAAAGGTAAGACAGAGCGACCGACGCCAAACAAATAATCAACGGAGTAGCCACAAATTTATTCGGTTTGTCTTGTTTCCATCGAATGTGTGGCGCAATACCGATTAATAATGCAAATGGCACAATGAGATAAGTAAACATCTGATTAAAGAAAGGTTCGCCTATTGAAATGGTACCAAGACCAATTTCTTTATGCACAAGAGGTAGCAAGGTACCTAATAAAACAATGATGGTCGCAGCAACTAAAAAGACATTGTTAAGCCAAAGGCTAGATTCACGAGAAAAAATAGAAAACTTGCCAACACTTTTAATTAATCCTGCTTTTAAGCTATACAACAACAAACTGCCGCCAATCACAATCGCCAGCAAAACAAGAATAAACACACCACGTGCAGGGTCCGTTGCGAAAGCATGAACCGAAACAATGACGCCAGAACGAACTAAAAATGTGCCCAATAGACTTAACGAAAACGATGCAATGGCTAAAAATACAGTCCAACTTTTAAAGGCATTTCGTTTTTCGGCAACAGCTAATGAGTGCAACAAAGCCGTTGCAACAAGCCAAGGCATTAAAGAAGCGTTTTCTACTGGGTCCCAGAACCACCAACCGCCCCAGCCGAGCTCAGAATAAGCCCACCAAGAACCAATGGTGATGCCGAGTGTTAAAAAGCCCCAGGCAACAGCAGTCCATGGACGTGACCATTTAGCCCACGTAGAGTCAAGATCGCCACTTAACAAAGCCGCAATTGCAAAAGAGAAACAAATACTCATTCCAACATAACCCATGTACAACAAAGGTGGGTGTATGATCATACCAATATCTTGTAATAGCGGATTTAAGTCAGCGCCATCAACCGGAAAAAACGGTAATGTACGGTCAAACGGATTAGAAACCGTAATGATATAAGCGTAAAACCCAACACAAATCCAGCCAATCACCATCAATACACGCGTACGCATTGTCGTAGGTAACGATTTAGACCACACGGCCACTGCGCAGGCCCAGCCAGACTGCATTAACAACCACAACAGGAACGAACCTTCGTGACTGCCAAAAGACGCGGCAAACTTATACTGAACCGGCAATGCAGAGTTGGAGTTTTGAGCGACATTTAATACCGTAAAGTCGTCGGTAACAAACGCGAAAACAAGGCATAAAAATGCAAACAAGGTGAAAACAAAAAGGCCAACCGCTAAATTAGGGGCTGTTTGCATTAACCCCATATTTGACTTACGAAGACCGATAAACGGCAGTATGGATAACAGTAAACTAAATCCGAATGCGATATAAAGCGCAAAATTACCTAACTCTGGGATCATATTAATACTTTCTACTAGTTAACTTTGTAAACTTTATAAACAGCTTTTTGCCGTCTATTATGAGTCTGGTCGTTACGACCAGTGGTATTTTAATTTTTCGTAGTCTTCGATAAATGCCTGAAGATCCGAAATAAAACGCGGCATTGTAACATAATGAATTTGCCGCTACCTAGATATTCAGGCAAACTGATCACTAAATTTGCCACTTTTTGGTACTTTAAGAACACGCTCATAAGGTATTTATTGTGTCGCATATTCCAAGTTCTTCACAATTAGGACAAGTTACCCAAAACCGTGCTGCTGATGTATCTATTGCATTAGTATCGTCACCTATACGGGCTGTCGCTAAAGTAGATCAACATCTGCTCCTCACGGTCCAGAATATGCCTCAATTGACAAACATCGATATCTCGCCAAAACGGGTTTCCATTAACCAACGTCAACTATTGGATTCTCAAACCGTATTATTAATGCAAGCGACGACTCGATTAGAAGTTTATCTATCCTCCTCTCTTCGACCAGCGAACTTAACTCTCAATCCGGCAATGACGGTGCTGATGACGCAGTACCTCAGTAGACAACAAAATGATAAAAATGTTTCAGTGCCAAAGGAAATAAATAAACTTTTATCGCAATTAACGGGGGTTAGCTCATCTAAACTTGATCATCGGCTTACTCAACTGGAACTGAGAAATAACCAACTAACCGCCTTGCTATTCATGGATGACCCGATAACGGAAATAAGCGCCAGTAAAAGACAAATTGGACAAACGAACCAAGACAGTAGTTCGTCACTTCTAAATTTAATTATTTTGTTAGACGAAAAAGCCAAATCACTTATTTCAATAAAACAGCAATCGAGTTCAAATAACGATCAGAAGATAGAACAACAATTACTTTCATTCGACTTTCAAATCACCTTAGAAAATATTGGAATTGCGCGTTGTAATGTCCGTTTACGTAATCAAGATTTGCAATTCACCAATACGTGTTCGTCTGCGGTCATGCTTGAGCGTGTGAACAGCTGTTGGCCGCTTTTACAAAATAGATTTACCGCATTAGGATTTGAATGCCAAGCTAACTTCGCAGTCGACAGTGCGTTAATTCAACCGTCGCCGGCTAAATCTACTGGTTTAATAGATATTAAGATATGAAAAATCATCATCATAAAAATACCGAAGCACTGTCTTTAGTTTACGATGGTTTTAGTGCACCTGAAATCGTCAGTAAAGGTTACAACGAACTCGCTGATCAAATTATTGAACACGCACGTGCTCATAATATATTGATACATAAAGATGAGGTATTGTTTAAACGGTTAGAAACAATGGCGGTAGGTGACAAAATCCCTCCAAATATGTACGTCGTCATCGCTGAACTTATCGCCTTTAGTTATTTACTTAAGGGTAAATTTCCAGATTCCTGGCAATAATTTGAATCGAAATCGTCTGTAGTTGACGATAAATTTTTGACATAAAAAAACCTCGAATAAATCGAGGTTTTTTGTTTTTTATACCAAAGCGGTATTAACGTTCAATTTCTGCACTTAGTCTAGCCGACTCAATAAATGCTTTGTTTGTCGCTTGAGATAAAATGCCGGCAACTTGTTCACCTGCATTTTTATCGCCATTAACATTGACATCTACGGCTTTTAAAACAACAACAGCTGCGCTGCCATTGGCCATATCAACCCAGTCTGAGCTCGTAGCGTCAGTTGCTGGTTTAGGCATTGTAAACACATGCTCTTTAACCGCTCTATCAACAGCAGTATTGTTACGATCTACACGAGTAAACGTTTCCGCAGCCAATGATGTGTCCGTTGTATAGTCAAACCCTTCAGAGATTTTAGCTAATAGCGCTTTAGCTTGCTCCTGAGCAAGTTCTGACGCTTTTTGTTTAGTTAATGCGCTTGTCACTAACCCTTTAACTTCTTCTAACGTCTGTGGGCGTGAGGCTTCATGCTCTAGGGCACGAACAACGATTGACTTGGTATCACTCAATTCAATCAGGTCACTATTTAGACCTTCAGAAATAAAGTCGACATCAAAGACTTTGTTCACTAATAGAGGATTGCTTAAGTCACCCGTTAATTGATAACGACTCGCCAATTTTTGAGTGCTTAATTCTAAACCAGCTTCTTTAGCCGCGTCAGTTAGATCATCCGGCACTTCAAAGGCCACTTCTGTCACTTTAGTTTGTGCTTCAATATACAATTCAGCAACTTTAGATTGACGTGCTTCTTCAGCAATAGTTTCTTTTACTTCAGCAAATGGCTTAACAACTTCAGGTGTTAACTCTGTTAACGTAATGAAATGCTGACCGCCGTCTGTTTCTACTAATGGTGAAACTTCACCAACTGTAGATAATGACGTTACTGCTGAGTCAAATGCGTCACCAAATACGCCAGATTCGAAATATTCTAAGTCACCACCGTTTTCAGCACTGAATGAATCTTCAGATAAAGACTTAGCTACGTCAGCGAAATTTTCGCCCGCATCTAGCTTAGCTTGAATTTCAGCAACCTTAGCTGCATCGCCAGATTCAACTAGAATATGTGAAATACGACGTTTTTCAGCTGTTGTAAACTCAGCAATATTATTTGTGTAATACGTTTTCAACTCTTCTTCTGAGACAACAACTTTACTTGCAAGTTTTTCGCTGTCGATCAAAATATATTCAAAAGAGATTTTTTCCTGCGTCTGGTAGCGAGATGCATTTAATTCAAAATAATTTTTGATGTCTGCTTCTTCAAGCGTAATTGACGCTTCTAATGCTTTTGCATCAAATTTGACTAAGTCAAATGAACGAGTTTGATTAAACAAAGCGGCAAATTGTTGCTTCTCTGACGGTAATACAAATTCAGAGCCCATTACAGAACCTGCAAATTGCGTACGGCTCAATTGTTGACGTAACATTTCACGGAATTGACTAGCTGAATATCCCGCTTGGCGTATTTTTGCCAAGTAAATATCATTGCTAAATTCACCAGCGAGTTGGAAAGCTGGCATTTCGATAATTGCTTTACGAATTTGTTCGTCGCTAACGCGTACGCCAATTTCTTTAGCTTGTTGTTTTTGTAGTTCTTCAACAACTAAGTTATCAATAATTTGTTCGCGGTAAGTTGCAACATAGGCTTCGTCGGCAAATAATTGCTCTACCATTTCACCATATTGTGATTGCAATTGTTGACGACCATTTTGATATGCCTGATCAACTTCAGATTTGGTGATTTCAACACCATTTACTGAAATAACTGTGCTATCCGATGTACTATTTATATAACTACCGATACCACTAATGGCAAAGGTAAAAATAACTAAACCCAATACGGATTTGGCAACGATTCCTTGAGAACCTTCTCTAATTCTTTCTAGCATTTTCACTTCTCTTAGCTGAACTGGAATTCAAATCAAACTAACAATATAGGGTCAATATTGTTGACCTCAATCCCTAGCCTATTATAAAAAAAGCGCATCTTACCAGATGCGCTTTAATGCTTGAACCTTTAATTAGTAGAACAGTGGAAACACGACCTGAATAACAATGTGTGTTCCAGCACAACAGTCAATGTTTATAGAGACTTTAATGCGTTTCCGTTTAATTAAAGAGTTTTAATTAGTTACAAGCGTCTTTTAACGCTTTACCAGCTTTAAACGCTGGAACTTTTGCTGCTGCAATTTCAATTGCTGCGCCAGTTTGCGGGTTGCGTCCAGTTCTTGCAGCTCGATCACGAACTGTAAAAGTACCAAAACCAACAAGAGCGACAGAATCGCCTTCCGCTAATGCGCCAGTTACGGCTTCAATGAATGAATCTAATGCACGACCAGCAGAAGCTTTTGAAATGTCAGCGCCTTCAGCCATTTTTTCGATCAGTTGAGATTTGTTCACAATATCATCCCCTATAATTTTTTAATTTTTTTATTAACAGCTAGGTTTATCACTCAGGCTGTAGTCCATTATGAGTATCATCGGACTGTATATTTAAGGTCTGGAAAATTAGTCTCCTAATCCCCCTAGAGGCAATAAACTAGCACAGTCCGAGGTTTTGAAAAGCCTTTTTTAGTAAAAAATTGCTTTTTTTCACCTTTTTTTGATTTTATGCGCAATTTTCGGTCGAAATTCGTTCTACAGGCTGACTTAATGCCACATTGAGCACCTCATCAATCCATTTAACAGGAATAATCGTAAGGTCTTTTTTCACGTTATCAGGGATCTCTTCGAGGTCTCTTTCATTTTCGTGAGGGATTAGTACCGTTTTAATACCACCGCGATGTGCCGCAAGTAATTTTTCTTTCAGACCACCAATTGCTAGGACTTCGCCCCGCAATGTAATTTCACCAGTCATTGCAACATCAGCTTTCACTGGATTTCCTGTTAAACTAGACACTAACGAAGTTACCATACCAACACCGGCACTTGGGCCATCTTTTGGAGTGGCACCTTCTGGTACGTGAATATGAATATCGCGTTTCTCAGAAAAGTCAGTGTTAATACGAAGCGATTCGGCACGGCTTTTAACTACGGTTAATGCCGCTTGAATCGATTCTTTCATTACATCACCTAACGAGCCCGTATAGACGAGCTTGCCTTTGCCTGGGACTGTGGCACATTCAATAGTTAACAAGTCACCGCCAACCTGAGTCCATGCTAGGCCAGTTACCTGCCCTATTCTGTCGTCGCCTTCAACTTTTCCATAATCGTAACGACGAACACCCAAATAATTATTTAAATTTGCGGCGTTGACAGTCACTGATGTTGTGTCTTTCTGCGTTAATATTTCAGTTACGACCTTGCGGCAAATTTTTGAAATTTCACGTTCTAAACTACGCACGCCAGCTTCACGCGTGTAATAGCGAACAATATCTACAATTGCATCTTCCGTTAAGTCAAATTCACCGTCTTTAAGGCCATTACGCTTTTTCTGCTTACTTAATAAATGTTCCAGCGCAATATTTACTTTTTCGTCTTCGGTATAACCAGCCAAACGAATAACTTCCATACGGTCTAATAATGGGCCTGGTATATCCATGCTGTTTGATGTGGCGACAAACATGATGTCAGACAAATCATAATCAACTTCTAAGTAGTGGTCATTAAACGCTGAGTTTTGCTCTGGGTCTAAAACTTCCAACAATGCAGACGATGGGTCGCCACGCATGTCCGAACTCATTTTATCGATTTCGTCTAATAGAAACAGTGGGTTTTTAACCCCAACTTTCGACATTTTTTGCACAATTTTACCCGGCATAGAGCCGATATACGTTCTTCTATGACCACGTATTTCAGCTTCATCACGCACACCACCTAATGCCATGCGAACATATTTACGTCCAGTCGCTTTAGCAATTGATTGACCAAGAGATGTTTTACCAACACCTGGAGGACCAACTAAACATAAGATTGGCCCTTTTAATTTACTTGTTCGTTGCTGCACCGCGAGATACTCGACAATACGTTCTTTAACTTTATCTAATCCGTAATGGTCAGAATCTAGAATATCCTGCGCTTTATTTAAGTCTTTTTTGACACGTGACTTTGCTTTCCAAGGTACGTTTGTCATCCATTCAATGTATCCACGAACCACAGTGGCTTCCGCAGACATAGCTGACATCATTTTTAATTTCTTAAGTTCTGAGCGTGTTTTAAGCTCAGCCTCTTCTGGCATTTCAGCTTCAACGATTTTTTGTTCTAATGAATCAAACTCGTCAACGCCGTCTTCAGTCTCGCCTAATTCTTTCTGAATGGCTTTCATTTGCTCATTCAAATAATATTCACGCTGACTTTTTTCCATCTGCTTTTTAACTCGGCCGCGGATTTTTTTCTCCACTTGCAACAAGTCTATTTCGCCTTCCATCAATGCCATTAAATATTCAAGACGTTCTCGAACATCTTCAATTTCTAATGCTTTTTGTTTCTCTTCAACTTTTAACGGCATATGGGATGCCATGGTATCGGCTAAGCGGTCTGCATCGTCGATACCTGAAACAGATGTTAAGACTTCAGGCGGGATCTTTTTATTAAGCTTAATATAGCCTTCAAACTGATTAATCGCTGAGCGGATCAATACTTCTTGCTCGCGTTCATCGGCTTCAAACACTTGAATTTGCTTAATGTTCGCTTCGAAATATTCGCCAGTTTCAGTATATTCACTAATTTTCGCGCGATAGTTTCCTTCGACAAGAACTTTAACGGTGCCGTCAGGTAATTTTAGCATCTGCAAAATAGTGGCTACTGTTCCAACGGTAAACAACTCTTCAACAGTTGGGTCATCAGTCGTTGGGTCTTTTTGAGCAACGAGAAAAATCTTTTTGTCTTTTTCCATAGCTTGTTCTAAACAGGCAATGGACTTTTCACGCCCAACAAAAAGTGGAATAACCATATGTGGGTAGACAACAACATCCCTTAAGGCTAAAACGGGGATATTAGAATTTGCGGGATCATGGGTCATATCAATGAATTCTCTGGATTCTGTTAATTACTAAGTATATGGGGCGGAGGAGAAAAAGTTCAATTGCTAAAAACAAAAAAGGAGTCAATTGACTCCTTTTTAATCGTTCCTGCTATTCAGGTACCGCTTTTGATTGTGAATTATCGTAAATAAGAATGGGATCTGAATCCCCGTCTATTACAGAAGCGTCCACAACAACTTTAGAAACATCGTCCATTGAAGGCAATTCATACATTGTATTTAACAATACACCTTCAATAATTGAACGAAGTCCACGCGCACCGGTTTTACGTTGCATTGCTTTTGCCGCAATTGCAGCTAAAGCATCTTCACGGAATTCAAGTTCGACGTCTTCTAATTTAAATAACGCACCATATTGTTTTGTTAGCGCATTCTTAGGTTCGCTTAAAATTTGTACCAAGGCATCTTGGTCTAGCTCACCTAATGTCGCAACAACTGGCAATCGACCAATAAACTCTGGTATCAAACCATATTTTACTAGGTCTTCTGGTTCAACATTTTGGAAATGTTCGGTTAACGTTTTAGCGTCAGCCATCGATTTCACTTCAGCGCCAAAACCAATTGCGGTGCCCGTTTCTGAGCGAGCTTCAATCACTTTATCTAGGCCTGCAAATGCACCACCACAGATAAATAAAATCTTCGAAGTATCAACCTGCAAAAATTCCTGCTGCGGATGCTTTCGACCACCTTGAGGCGGAATAGATGCAACAGTACCTTCAATCAGTTTTAACAACGCTTGTTGAACACCTTCACCCGACACATCACGAGTGATTGACGGATTGTCAGCCTTGCGAGAGATTTTGTCGATTTCGTCAATGTAAACAATACCGCGTTGGGCTTTCTCTACATCGTAATCGCATTTTTGCAAAAGCTTTTGAATTATGTTTTCAACGTCTTCACCAACATAACCGGCTTCGGTTAATGTCGTAGCATCAGCCATTGTAAACGGAACATCCAATAAGCGAGCTAATGTCTCTGCCAATAATGTTTTACCACTACCAGTCGGTCCGATTAGCAAGATATTACTTTTACCTAATTCAACGTCTAATTCGGTTCCGGCATTTTTAAGACGTTTATAGTGATTATAAACGGCTACAGACAATACTTTTTTGGCATGTTGTTGGCCAATAACGTAGTCGTCTAAATGCTTACAGATATCCATCGGAGTCGGTAAAGCTGAGTTATCACGCTTTGGTGATATCTCTTTTATTTCTTCGCGAATAATGTCGTTGCATAAATCAACGCATTCGTCACAAACATAAACAGAAGGGCCCGCAATCAGTTTTCTTACTTCATGCTGGCTCTTGCCGCAAAATGAACAATACAGTAGTTTGCTGTCGTTATCTGTATGCTCTGACATAAAGTCACCTCACTTTGCTAGCTACAAAACACTACTTAAGCGTAGTCAATAAAATTATATTTACCTATATCGGTCAATAGTAAATATTATTTAGTTTCACGGCTAGTTAAAATAGAATCAATTAAACCATAATCAAGGGCTTCTTGAGGGTTTAAGAAGTTATCACGGTCTGTATCTTTACATACCTTTTCAAAAGGTTGACCAGAGTGATCTGCCATTAAACGGTTTAAACGTTCTTTAATGGTTAAAATCTCTTTTGCATGGATTTCAAAATCAGACGCTTGGCCTTGAAAACCACCCAAAGGTTGATGGATCATCACCCGTGAGTTTGGCAAACAATGACGTTTACCTTTTGCGCCACCAGATAGTAAGAACGCGCCCATACTTGCTGCTTGTCCCATACATATCGTTGCGATGTCAGGTTTGATGAAATTCATCGTATCATAGATAGACATACCCGCTGTGACACTACCGCCTGGAGAATTAATATAAAGATAAATATCTTTATCAGGATTTTCAGACTCTAAAAACAATAATTGCGCACAGATTAAATTCGCCATGTGGTCTTCAACTTGACCAGTAAGAAATATAATGCGCTCTTTTAACAAGCGGCTGTAGATATCGTACGAACGTTCGCCTTTGGCTGTTTGTTCAACAACCATAGGAACTAATGCACTTAGTACATCAGCAGGGTTACCGCCAGCCACAGTATTTGTGTGGTTAAACATAGACCTTCCTTAAAAACAAAAATGGCTCGAAATACATTTAGTATATCGAGCCATTTAACCTTGTGTTCAACCCCTAAGTCAATCGGGATTTCACATTAAGCTTGTTGAGGGTTCATTATTTCATCAAAGCTTACAGTTTTGTCCGTTACTTTTGCTTTTTCTAAAATCAAGTCAATGGCTTGATCTTCAGTTGCTAGGCTACGGATGTTTTGTAATAACTGCTCGTTTGAGTAGTAATGTTCAATAACTTCTTCAGGTGCTTCATAAGCAGACGCTTGAGTGTTAATAATTTCTTTAACACGGTCTTCGTCGGCTTTAATTTCGTTAGTTTTGATGAACTCACCAAGTAAAAGACCAGTACGAACGCGATCTTTAGCTTGCTGTTCAAACAACTCTGCAGGAAGGTCTGGCATGTTTGCTGGGTCCATTTGACCACCGAAACGTTCCATAGCTTGCTTGCGCAAAGTTTCAACTTCTTGGTCGATTAACGCTTTAGGCACGTCAATTTCATTTTTCGCCAATAAGCCTTTGATAGTTGATTCTTTTACTTTCGCTTTAAGTGCTTGAGAAAGTTCACGAGTCATGTTGTTTTTAACTTCTTCTTTAAGTGCGTCAACGCCGCCCTCTTCGATACCAAATTTAACAACAAATTCGTCGTTTAATTCAGGAAGTACTTGAACTTCAACTTTATTAACCGTTACAGCAAACTCAGCGTCTTTACCTTTAAGGTTTTCAGCGTGGTACTCTTCAGGGAATGTAACGTTTACTGTTACTTCTTCGCCTGCTTTCTTACCGATGATATCATCTTCGAAACCAGCGATCATACGGCCTTGGCCTAACTCAAGACTAAAGTCTTCAGCTTTGCCGCCTTCAAATTCTTCACCGTCAACTTTACCAACAAAGTTAATTGTAACTCGGCTACCGTCAGTTGCCGCTTCAGCTGTTTCTTCCCATGATGCTTGTTGCTTACGCAATGTTTCCATCATTTTAGCAAGATCTTCGTCAGTTACTTCAGCAACTAGACGTTCAATTTCGATTTCTTCAACCGCTTGCACTTCAACTTCTGGGAATATTTCAAACGTTGCAACGAATACTAAGTCTTCGCCACGTTTCATGTTTTTAGGTTCGAAATAAGGCGCGCCAGCTGGATTTACTTTTTCTTGAATTACAGCTTGGATGTAGTTTTGTTGCATTTGCTCTTGAGCAACTTCAGCAAAAACTGATTGACCGTAACGTTTTTCAATTACAGTAACAGGAACCTTTCCTTTACGGAAACCATCGATACGCGCAGTTTTACCAACTTCACGTAAACGTTTTTTAACTAGTTCTTCGATTGAACCTGAAGGAAGCGTAATTGTAAGACGACGCTCTAAACCTTGAGTCGTTTCTAATGAAACTTGCATTTTCTACCTCAATTATTTTTATCTTGATGGCCGGAAGTTGTAAATCATAGACAACGGCCCGAATTCATGTTCTTAAAATGACGGCGCATTATAGCCATGTCTTTATTAATCGTCCATCCAAAACACAGCCAAATGACTTAAATAATGAGCAAACGAGTAAATTAATTTGATTTTTTTGACTTTACGGAGAAATGTGGACTTTAAAATGGATTTAATGGTCGGTGTTGCAGGATTCGAACCTGCGACCCCTTCGACCCAAACGAAGTGCGCTACCAAGCTGCGCTAAACACCGACAAATAAAAGTATTGGTGCGGAAGGAGAGACTTGAACTCTCACACCTTGCGATACTGGAACCTAAATCCAGCGCGTCTACCAATTCCGCCACTTCCGCAAAAGATGGGGTGACTGATGGGACTTGAACCCACGACAACCGGAATCACAATCCGGGGCTCTACCAACTGAGCTACAATCACCGCTATAGGACGTGTCAACGAGAAATGGCGCACCCGGTAGGATTCGAACCTACGACCGACGCCTTAGAAGGGCGTTGCTCTATCCAGCTGAGCTACGGGCGCATAACCTACGGGAAATATTTCAAAAATTTAAAGTGGTCGGTGTTGCAGGATTCGAACCTGCGACCCCTTCGACCCAAACGAAGTGCGCTACCAAGCTGCGCTAAACACCGACTTTAAATCTTTGAGAAATTGCTTCCTCGCGACAGGGCGGCATATTACGGATAACCCCTTTTGCAGTCAAACACTTTTTGAAAGATTTTTATCGTTTGGCGATTTTTACAGCAAATGAGTTAACTTTAACCAAGTTTTGTCTAAAACACATGCAAATTTAAGATAAACCTCAACATTGTCTCTATTTATAAATGCGAACGTTCTTTAAAAGGTTTACAATTCACTCAGTTTTTAGCATTTATTTTAGAGAGCGGTATGACTGCAAAATTAATTGATGGCAAAGCAATTGCCAAAACAGTAAGGGATAAAGTTAAAACTGGCGTCGCTGCACGCGTCAAAGCCGGTAAACGAGCGCCTGGGCTTGCTGTGATACTCGTTGGACACGATCCGGCGTCACAGGTCTATGTAGGCAACAAAAAACGCGCCTGCGAAGAAGTAGGCTTAGTTTCTAAGTCTTTTGACCTGCCAAGTGAATCAACTGAACAAGAGTTATTGACGTTAATAGACGAATTAAATGAAGATAAAGAGATAGATGGCATTTTAGTGCAACTTCCTTTACCTCATGGCTTAAACGTAGAGACTATTTTGGAACGTATACATCCACATAAAGATGTTGACGGTTTCCATCCATATAATATTGGCCGTTTAGCGCAACGTGTCCCTGCCCTTCGCCCTTGCACGCCAAAAGGCATAATGACATTGCTGGCTAATACCAGCACAGAATTTAAAGGTAAACATGCCGTTGTTGTTGGCGCGTCTAATATTGTCGGTCGTCCGATGTCCTTAGAATTATTGCTGGCGGGTTGTACAACAACAGTTTGTCATAAATTCACAAAAGATTTAGAACAACAAGTACGTCGAGCGGAAATTTTGGTTATTGCTGTAGGTAAACCAGAATTTATTCCAGGTACTTGGGTTAAAGAAGGTGCGGTCGTCATTGATGTTGGTATAAATCGATTAGAATCAGGAAAATTAGTTGGTGATATTAAATTTGACGACGCAGTTGAGCGTGCAAGTTGGATAACACCTGTCCCTGGTGGTGTTGGACCAATGACAGTGGCTTCACTAGTAGAAAATACGTTAGAAGCCTGTGAAAAGTTCCACAGCAAATAATTGAGTAGACGCTATTTTGAGAAATTAACATTTTCAAAAGCTAGAATTAAAAAGGCCAGATTAAATCTGGCCTTTTTAGTTTGAGTCACAACAAAGACAATTAATTCTCTTCGTTATGCATTTCCAAACCATTATCTAATGGCTCTGGACGATTTGCTTTGGCATTATCATTACGCGTCGTTTCTAATGACTCAAGATAATTTTGGTCAATATCGTTAGTAATGTAGTTACCGTTGAAAACCGAAGTTTCAAATGACACTAATGAATCATTTTCTTCTCGTACTGCAGATTCTAAATCTTCAAGCGATTGGAAAATAAGTTCATCCGCACCAATCATCTCAGCAATTTCTTCAACATCACGCCCGTGGGCAATTAGTTCATTAGCCGACGGCATATCGATACCATACACATTTGGAAAACGAATTTCCGGAGCCGCAGAGGCAAAGTAAACTTTTGCCGCGCCCGCTTCTCGTGCCATGTCGATAATTTGCTCCGATGTGGTACCACGTACAATCGAGTCATCGACTAACAATACATTTTTACCTTTGAATTCAACTTCAATGGTATTTAATTTACGGCGTACAGACTTTTTACGCTCTGCTTGACCAGGCATGATAAACGTTCGACCAACATATCTGTTTTTTACAAATCCTTGGCGATACGGTAAATCAAGTTCGTGGGCAATCTGTAGTGCAATATCGCAACTTGTTTCTGGTACAGGCACAACGACGTCGATGTCTAAGTCAGCCCATTCACGCTTGATCTTACGGCCTAAATATTCACCCATCTTGACACGAGAACCATAGACTGAAACATCATTAAGTCGCGAATCTGGACGAGCAAAATAAACGTATTCAAATATACACGGAACACATTTAGCGTTGTCAAAGCACTGTTGAGTAAACAACTCACCAGACTCAGAAATATAAATTGCTTCACCAGGCGCAACATCTCGCACCAACTTAAAACCATCGATATCAAGTGCGACACTTTCAGAGGCAACCATATATTCGATACCATCTTCGGTTTCACGTTGACCCAGTACAAGTGGGCGAATACCGTTAGGATCCCTAAATGCTAATAAACCATGACCAATAATGACTGAAACAACAGCATAAGCACCACGGATAACTTGATGAACTCGAGAAACCGCATTAAAAATATCATCCGGTTTTAACTCTAACAATTTAGATTCACATAATTCATGTGCCAAAATGTTAAGCAACAATTCAGAATCGGAAGTTGTATTGATATGACGGCGAGCTTCTTTGAACAACAATTCACGTAACTCAGCAGCATTGGTCAAATTGCCGTTATGGGCAAGAGCAATACCAAAAGGTGAGTTAACATAGAACGGTTGAGCTTCAGAAGAACTAGAGCTACCCGCAGTTGGGTAACGAACATGGCCAATCCCCATGTTGCCTTGTAAGCGTTGCATATGACGTTCTTGGAACACGTCACGAACAAAACCGTTGCCTTTTCTCAATCGAAAATGACCATCATCAATAGTCACAATACCAGCGGCGTCTTGCCCACGATGTTGTAATACTGTTAATCCATCATAAATAATTTGATTAACAGAAGATTTTCCAACAATTCCCACAATACCACACATGATTAGCTCTCCATCAATGTTGTGTCGACAATAAACTTGAATTTTGTTGTAACAATTCGAAGAACCAATCAACTACGATTGTAAATTCTGGAATCAGTACAGATGTTTTCCACCAATCAGCACCGTTAGCGGGCGTCATAGTGTCTAGAAATAATAATGTAGCCGCAACGATTAATACGCCACGTAACCCACCGAACACCATGCCGAGCATTTTGTCAGTGCCACTTAAACCTGTGTAATGGACAATCTCTGATAACAAATGATTAATCAGAGCACCTAAAATGAGAGTAATTACAAATAGAATTGCGATAGCAGCGCCATTGCGCACGAGTTCTTTTTCGATACCCGTTAGATAAACAGCAAGATCGGCATAGAAGCGACTTGCTATGAAGAAGGCAGAAACCCAGACGGCAAGAGACACCGCTTCTTTTATAAATCCACGAACTAAGCTTATTAACGCCGAAATAGCAACAATAGCGATAATCGCGTAATCGATCCAAACCATTAAAATTTCGTTTAACCTGCTGGGTAAATTTCGGCGCGAATTCTAACAGAAGCCAAATTCACAAGCCACTACTTTATCGGATCGTAGCGGGTTATTTTCCCCTCTACATCGGCAATTTCTTTTATCTTGGCTTGCGCTAAAATAAGGACATCTTTATTTAACTCTGGACCTAAATAGACCTTAGACAAGACGCCCCCCTTGGTCTGCACAGGTTTGGTAAACGTTTTTAGCCCTGCATCTGCTAGCTTTTGTCGCAATACATTGACATTCTCTTTGTGCTTAAAACTACCAAGCTGCAATATCCAAGCTGGTTCTTTAAATTTGACTTGATTACTAACCGGCGTTGGTGTTGATGCTGATTGGAAATTCGATGTTTCTTCTTTTAAAGTCGATACTTGGGTCGAATCCCCTTTTTCAATAATATCAGCAGCCGCAACATTCACACTGCCGTCTTGATTAACAGACTGCTTTTCTGATTCATTATCAGAGTCACTTGGCTTTGTATTATTTACTGGCGCGTTTAACATTGCATCAGATATTTGCTGCGCTGGAAATTCGGTCAAAATCGGCTGTTCATTAATTTCCGGTTTCGCTGGGACTTTTTTAAACTCTTCTTTTGTCAGTTGTTTTTCACCGTCGAGTAGGTCTGGCAAAAAAACAACACCTGCGATTACGATGATCAACATACCAACTAAACGTTGCTTAATTATTTCACTCACAAAAATCCCTAACCTTTTACATCATTACACGACAAAATTTCAGCCACAGTGTAAAACGAACCAACGCCAAGTAAAAGCGTATCAGCATCTATTTTTGTCGATGCACTTCTCCACGCTGACTTAACATCGTCGTGTATTACAATATTTGTTTCACCTATTTTAGCCAATTGCTGCTTGATGACATCTTTGGTTGCAGCCCTTTTGTTGTCTTTAAGTGAACCTAAATGCCAGTTCCGGACATGTGGTGCTAAACATTTTAGTGAAGCTTCAATATCTTTATCTGCCATCATGGCAAGAACCACATCGATTTGTTTGACCTGTGCAAACATTGGGTGCGTTTTTATAGTATCAATCAAATAATTTAACGCATGGGCGTTGTGCCCGACATCGACCATAGCCAAACCGGTTGGTACTTTGGACTGAGCTTCAATGACACTGTCAGGTGTGATGCTCGCTGCATTTACGGATTGGGCTTCATCATCAATCGATATCAATTGCATGCGGCCATACAATGAGATTGTTGAACATAAAGACTGTAACGTGCTTAAGTCGAGCTCGATACCTAACAAATTTAGCCCTACAATTGCGGTAGCCACGTTTTGAATAGGGATTAGAGGTCTTGGTAAGTTTGCAAAGTTAAATGTGTTACAGGACAACTGCCAGTGTGTATGGTCTTTTGAATAACTCACCTGATAATCGCGCCCTGCAACTATCAAGTCACTGACGTTTAAATTTTCAGCTTGTTCAAACACCGTAACTGGTGGCTCTATCATTCCCACCAGTGCCGGTTTATCGGCGCGGAAAATACCGGCTTTTTCAAAACCAATTAATTCAATTGTGTCGCCTAACCAATCAGTATGATCAAGTCCTAATGACGTCACTATCGATAAGTCATGGGGGAGAATATTTGTTGCATCTAGTCGACCACCTAGGCCAACTTCAACTAATACGTAATCTAATTCTGCTTGCTTAAAAATAGAAAACGCGGCCAATGTACCGTATTCAAAATACGTCAGTGGTGTCGTACCGCGAATTTTCTCTATATATTGAAATGCTGCAACATGCTGCTCATCGCCAAGCAAAGAATCATTAATACGCACGCGCTCATGGTAAACGTGCATATGCGGCGAACTATAGACACCGACCGAAAAACCTTTATCGAGCAAATACTGCTCCATAAAACGAATCGTCGTGCCTTTGCCATTAGTTCCGGCAACTAGAACAATTTTCGATTTACCAAAGGTTGTCAGTTGGCCTTGTTCCGCAACGGCTCTAACCCGTTGTAATCCCAATTCAATCTCTGCTGGATGTTGATACTCTAAATAAAAAAGCCAGTCATTGAGAGACTGGCTTGTAGGACAAGTTTGAATTGTCTTTTGTGTTGTCATTACGCCATTCTGTGTTCTTTTTCCAATGACGGTAGTTTACACATTTTTGCGAACAAACGTGCAACAGTATTTCGCATTTCACGTCGGTCAACAATCATATCAATTGCACCATGTTCTAATAAAAACTCACTGCGTTGGAAACCTTCAGGTAATTTTTCACGAACCGTTTGTTCGATAACTCGAGGGCCCGCAAAACCAATCAATGCTTTAGGTTCACCAATATTAACATCGCCTAACATCGCCAAACTTGCAGAAACACCACCCATAGTAGGATCGGTTAATACTGAGATGTAAGGGATGCCTTTTTCGCTTAACTTAGCCAACGCCGCACTTGTTTTTGCCATTTGCATTAAAGAAAATAAGGCTTCTTGCATACGTGCGCCACCTGAGGCAGAAAAACAAATAAATGGAATGTTTTCATTCAAACAAACATTTATCGCTTGCACAAACTTTTCGCCAACAACCGTAGCCATTGACCCGCCCATAAAAGAAAATTCAAACGAAGCAGCAACACAAGGTACGCCTTTTACACGACCTTTCATTACTATCATTGCGTCTTTTTCGTTACTTTGTTTTTGCGCCGCTGAAATACGGTCTTTATACTTTTTGGTGTCTTTGAAAGACAATACGTCTTGAGGTTCAAGATCCGCAGCTATCTCTACTTTTTCACCTGAGTCTAAAAATAATTCTAAACGCTTGCGACCAGTCAAACGCATATGATGGTCACATTTAGGGCAAACGCCTTGTTCTTTCTCTAAATCATTTTTATATAAAATAGAGTCACAACTTGTACACTTTGTCCAAATCCCTTCTGGGATGTTGCGTTTAGTTGATGTATTTGTTCTTGGAAGGATCTTTTCTATCCAGCTCATGTGATTGCTACCTGTGTAATGCTGTGGTCAATATGGGCCATTTATTTAGATGGGCAAGGCGTTTAAACGACTTGAACTGCATCAAATATTTAGACCGACGTCAAAATTGGCCCTATTAAACCACAATGTTTATGAAAAGAACTCATTAAACTGGTCTTATTTGTCGATAATGACCTTCTAAAAACCACTAATTTTAATTCTATTCTGGTAAAAACAGTGGTCCGGCACTTGATTTTGGCAAGTCAAAAATTTCTGGATATTCCACTTCAATTAAATAAAGACCGTTTGGCTTTGCAGTTTCACCGGCCTGTCTTCTATCTTTAACTGCCAACAACTCACCTACCCACTCAATAGGCTTATCGCCGCGACCTACCGCAATAAGACTTCCTGCAATATTACGAACCATATGGTGGACAAATGCATTGGCTTTTATATCTATAACTATAAATTCGTTATGGCGGGTCACTTTAATAAAGTGCATAAAGCGAACTGGTGATTTAGATTGGCATTGTGAAGCCCGAAAAGAACTAAAATCATTTTCGCCTAACAATGCCTGTGCTGCGATATGCATCTTTTTTTCATCAAGTGGCATGTGATAATGGCTCAAACCATGATTGAGTATGCCAGGACGAAGTTTGCCATTGTAGATAATATAGCGATATCGCCGTGCTGTCGCAGAAAAGCGAGCGTGGAAATCGTCAGGAACAACTTTCATCCAACGGACTGCAACAGCGTCAGGCAAATTGGTATTGACCCCGAGAGTCCAGCCCCGCTCACCACGAACAGAGTCTGTTTCAAAATGCACAACTTGCCCAGTACCATGTACGCCTGTATCGGTGCGACCAGCACAAAATACATTAACTTTGTGATTAGCGACTTTCGATAAAGCGGCTTCTAAAACTTCTTGTACTGTCTCAACATCATTTTGCCTTTGCCAACCACAAAACTTTGCACCGTCATACTCTACGCCTAAGGCAATTCTCATAAGACCTAACTTAATATCTAAAAAGGTGCAAAATTATAAAAAACTGGCAGATTTATTCAATCTTATTTGTTAATAAATTCTTTTAATAGCAGATCAGCCTGTTCAATTGCGTCCGCATGACCAGTTTCTCGAATTTCATTTAATAGCAATTGTGCGTTTTCTTCATCGTCCATTTCAAGGTAAGTTCGCGCCAAATCCAGTTGCGATGCCATTCCACCATCTTCCAAGTCAACGTCAACTGAGCCACGTTCGCCATCTAATTCGTCAAAATCATCTAATCCAACATCGATATCAAAATCGTCTGGCACATTCGTTTCGTCACCATCACCAAGCTCGTCGATTAAATTATCAACACTGACAAAATCTAATTCTTCCGCTGTCAAATCAACATCGGCGGCTAAATCGTCTCCGAGTTCATCCGCAATATCTAACGCAGGTTCAGCAACATTACTAGCTGTATCATCTCCGCTCGGTAATTTTTGTTCAGTTACATCTGGTTCAAGCTCTGCAGTGCCAAAATCATCCGACAATTCCGATAATAAATCGTCAAAATCAGCCTGTTCCAATTCATCGATACTAAAGGATTCTTCAGTGTTTTTAGCCGACCCATTATCATCGCTGTCTGTTGGATCAGCCGCTGAATCTAAATCGATGTCTTCTTCACCAAATTCTTCATTCAGTAAATTCTCAATATCAGAGTCACCAAAACCGGCATTCATCAAATCAGCATCAGACATTAATTCTTCTGAGGATAATTCAGGATCCGACAGTAAACTTTCGATATCTGCGTCGATTAAATTATCTTCATCTGATTCTTCGGATTCGTCTTCTCCGTCAAGGCTTGGTAACGAGTCTGGATCAAAATCATTGTCTTCATCATCCATAGAATCGTCATCTAACGACTCATCAAGATTTAATTCGGGGTAAACGTCAAGTTCAGCACTCGCTTCAACATCTCTAATAGGCTGGTCGCTTTCTGCTTCATTTTCATCTAAATCTATGTCGTCTAATTCTGACTCGTCTGCAAGTTCATCAAATGAATCGTCGTCTTCTTCGTCTTCTGCATCAAGCTCTTCAGTTTCTAAATCGGATTGTTCTAAGTCAAATTCATCAAGTTCTGACTCATCGAACTCTGGCTCTTCTAGCACAGGCTCATCTAGCTCTGGCTCTTCTAGCTCTGGTTCTTCTAGCTCTGGCTCTTCTAGCTCTGGTTCTTCTAGCTCTGGCTCTTCTAGCACAGGCTCATCTAGCTCTGGCTCATCTAGCTCTGGCTCATCTAGCTCTGGCTCATCTAGCTCTGGCTCTTCTAGCTCTGGCTCTTCTAGCTCTGGCTCTTCTAGCTCTGGCTCTTCTAGCTCTGGCTCTTCTAGCTCTGGCACTTCTAGCTCTGACTCTTCTAACGTTTCGTCAAGCAATTCTGTATCTAATTGCTCATCGTCTAGATTGAGGGCATCTAACTCATCTATTGCGTCAAGTTCACTTTCTTCTAAGCCATCTATTTCAGATTCGATTTCGGCAAGTTCACTTGCTTCTTCAAGATCTAATTCTTCATCAATTGCCTCTTCAACGAGAGCATCTTCCTGCGACGGTGTTTCATCCGCCGCTGGTTCTGCAACCGGTTCATCGAGTAAATCTGCGATCAATTCGTCAGACTCGACTTCGCTAGTTTCCTGTTCAGTCTCATCTTCTTCTATTGTCGGATCAGTCTCATCACCATCAAATAGTGAATCGTCAACATCACCGATTTCAGGTTCAATGTGCGCTTCTAATGGCTCAGCCTGAGTTTCAGCAAGCAGAGCGTCAATATCATCCATTTCATCATCAGAATCAGTCGATGCTTGCCCTTTTTCTTCATCGCCCTCAGCCAAATTGGCGCTATCTATGAGTGCGTCAATATCAAATTCATCATCTACAGGGTTTTCTTGCTCTGGGGTAGCCTCTGGTTCAACCGTTGCTGAATCGATACCAGCTTCATCAATGAGTTGATCAACATCAAATTCATCATCCGCTTCAACTTCAGGTTCAGGCTCTGTTTCGGATTCATCTGCAGTTTCTTGCTCCGACGCTTGGTCAATTAAATCATCGATGTCAAAATCGTCATCGTCATCTGTAACACCACTAAATTCTTCTTCGGTATCGAGATCATCTAGATCGTCACCAATGCCCAACTCGTCCATAATCTCATCGACATCATCAACGCCAGTATCAAGCATAGTGTCTTCGTCGATTTCTGAACCATCATCTTCAGCCATTAACTGGTCGATATCGTCCGAACTTAATAAGTTATCGACATCTAAATCGTCGCCATCTAAATCGTCGTCTTCCGATAACAATTCGTCAATATCTGATGCCTGTAACAAGCCATCATCAGCACTCAATAAATCGTCTTTATCAGACTCGTCATCTAATAAAATTTCTTCCGAATCGTCACTTAATAGGTCATCAGCGAGTAGGTCATCATCAAAGTCATCGCCACCTAAATCAAGATCATCGCCGAGGTCTAAATCGTCACCAATGTCTAAGGTGTCAGATATATCTAGCTCATCTTCTACGTCAAGTTGAATGTCATCATCATGCAGTAGATCATCGCCTAAATCTAAATTATCTAACCCCTCGTCTAATTCATCAACCGGCTCAGACAGGTCAAGATCCGCCATCGTTGCTGCGGCCGCTGTCGCAGCGATTGGCGCTAAGACGTCAGGGGATTCTTGTTCTGATGCTTTAGGTTTGTTGCGATTACGCAGTTTCATTGCGACTAAAACCAACAACAAAATAAGAATAGAACTCGAAATAATGATCATTCCTAAGGTCGTTTTTGCAAAAGCAACAAACTCTTCCCACACCGTTGTTTCTTCAACTAATGCCGTTGTGTTCGTTAGATTTTGCTCTGACGTTATCCTTACCTGTTCTAAAAGCGCTAACTCCGCTTGGCGAATTTCGCGCTCTTTTAGCAACTCTTCCTGCATACGGAGCAGCTGTTCACCTAAAGCGGTAATTTTGTCCTGTAATAATTTATTTTCTGATAAAACATTTTCTACTGTCTGTTTAGACGAGTCGAATTGAACTTGTATTGAATTAAGTTTTTCGATGTTTTCTACTTGAGCTGCTTCAAGTTTCTTTTCTATTTCTTGCTTAGCGACTTTGACGTCAATCTGTTTTGCACCTTCGATTGGTGACAGTAAAGTTTCACGTTTATTTTCAGTAAATTTACCGGTCAATTTGTCGGCCCATAATTTATCATCTGCGTCCGCACGCTGCTTAGCGTATTTTCGGTCTATACCTTTAACTTCTGCATGACTTGGGATCTTTAGATATTCGCCGTCTTTAAGGCCATTTAAGTTATCAAATTCAAATGCTTGAGGGTTTTTCTTTAATACCGCCACCATAACCTGGTAAACCGATACATCATTTTTGACTCGGAATTTATTGCCCAATTTCCACATGGTATCGCGACTTGACACAGGGCCATAAATTTCCCCCATCGCACCATAGTCGACCCCCTTAGGGCCTTTTAAGCGTGACTCAGGCTTCGCGACAGAGAGATTGGCGACTAAAAAAGTTAGCGCGATAAAAAGTAAAATTTTAAGACTAGAACGCATCGATAATATCCAAATCAATCAAAACCTACACAAAACAATTACCTTTGTTTTATGTTAGACCAAACGCGACAAAATACACGTTTCCAAATTCGCATTAAATTGACGTCCATCAAAAATTAACGCGATATACAATTTTTGTAGCAAACCTTATACCAACAATACATTAACAAAACGGTAAAACGTTGTTTAAAACCAATGCTTCGGCTTTGTTATGCCAATAGATAAAGGCTATTTAACGACACTAGACGTTAAGAATATATCTATTCTAATGGCCTTTCGTTTAAATAACACCTATTAATCAGCAAGTTATTTTAATTGCCTTAAGTACAGTGCCAACAATTTGAATTCACTCTAATAGTTATATCCATTTTATGCTTTGGACTAAATAACGAGGTTTAAATGAATCTATCTAATATATCGATTAACCAAACAAAAACAATGCATTCAGGCCATCCCGCTGACAAATAGCCAAAAAAAAGCCCTTTGAAAATCAAAGGGCTGTTTTAATTCATTTAATTACAATTTATAAGTAATCAGCAATCAGTACTTCTGCAATTTGAATACTATTTGTTGCCGCACCCTTACGGATATTGTCCGCAACAACCCAGAGGTTTATGCCGTTTGGATGTGAGATGTCTTCGCGTACTCGGCCAACAAATGTTTGATCTTGACCACTACCGTGAGTCACCTGAGTTGGGTAAGTTGTGCTGTCGGCCATCAAAGTAACACCTGGTGCATCTTCAAGGACGTTTTTGACATCTTCAGCAGAAACTGGTTGACGTAATTCAATATGAATTGCCTCAGCGTGACCATAAAAAACAGGTACTCGAACCGCTGTCGGGTTAACACCAATCGACTCGTCGCCCAAAATTTTATGCGTTTCCCACACCATTTTCATTTCTTCTTTGGTGTAGTCGTTGTCTTGGAAAACATCGATTTGTGGAATTACGTTAAACGCCATTTGCATTGGGAATACGTCGTTTTCTACAGGACGACCATTCATCAACTGGCCAGTTTGGGCAACTAGTTCATCGACCGCTTCTTTACCCGCACCGCTTACCGACTGATAAGTACATACGTTAATACGATCAATTCCGTATGCGTCATGAATTGGTTTTAACGCAACTAACATTTGAATCGTTGAACAATTTGGATTCGCAATAATATTACGGTTACGGAAATCTGCAATTGCATGAGGATTTACTTCTGGGATCACCAGTGGAATATCCGGTTCGTAACGGAAATGCGATGTATTGTCGATAACCACAACACCCGCTTCAGCGGCAATTGGAGCGTATTTAGCAGATGCATTACCACCAGCAGAAAACAAACCAATTTGAGCTTTTGACCAGTCAAATTCGTCAACATTGATAACGTCAACATCCTTGCCCTTAAAGCTTACGGTCTTGCCTGCGCTGCGTGCGCTTGCGAGTGGGAATAATTCGCCCACAGGGAAATTTCTTTGTTCAAGGATCTCTATTAGATGCTGACCAACCAGGCCAGTCGCACCTAATATCGCGACATTATATTTTTGCTGTGACATGGTGTTCTCTGTACTTCCAGTTATTCGGCTTATTACAACCGTGTTTATTGTCTAAAGCGTATTGTTCAATGCAGGGTCATTAACTCAAAATCGTTCTCCTACAAGATAATGTAATTACATTTCGCTATTCTGCCAAATAAATCAAATACCTTGGTAAAAACCATTTATTCGCCACCCATTGGGTTCACCTAACATTGATAAACACACCTTAGTGTATTTGCACTAAAATTACCGTCTAGACGGCTAAATAGCAAACCCTATTTTCGATAAATCGATAGAATTTGTTGATCTTTTTTCAATTTCAACTTGCAGCGATGACCATTCACGCCGCGTTGGATAATTTTTTCTAAGCCAATCAAAGCCATTGGAATTTAGCAACTCTCGAAATAAGCCATCATCTCGGCGTACGTCAAATACTAAATGTACCAATTTTTTTAATTCGTCTGTCGTAGTAACATCCTGAGCTAACTTTGTTGAAGCAACATCAGCAATTGGCAATAACGTAGATAATTTGATTGTCGACGGGACGGCTAACAAAGCGCATACTTTTTGATACAACATTTCAGTACCACGTGCCTTCCCTTCTAGACTGTACCCAGCAATATGTGCCGTCGCCAATTCGGCCTTTTCAATCAGCGCCGGCATTGGGTTAGGTTCACCTTCCCAGACATCCAACACAAGTTTTATTGCAGGCTTAGACGATTCTTCGCGCCAAATAATGTGGTTATATAGCGCTTGGTTGTCGATAACTTCACCACGGCAAGAATTAATTAAAACGACGTCGTCTTTAAGTAGCGGTAAATTATTTTCGTTTAATAAATGAAACGTGGGATGTGCACCATCACGAGTTAATGGGGTATGAAACGAAATAATGTCGGCACGTGCTAATGCATCATTTAGGTCAATAAAATGCGCTGCGTCCGATTCGTTGTCTTGGCGAACAGGGTCACACAATAATACATCAACATTAAGTGTATTTAATCTCTGCAATAGTCGTTTGCCAATATTTCCGACTCCGACAATAGCAATGGTTTTATTAATAAAGTCTAGATTATAGCGGTCGTGGAGCACTAACAACGCACTGATCACAAATTCAGCAACTGAGGTCGCATTGCAACCTGGAGCAGAACTAAATTCAATACCACGCTGCTTTAATAATGGTTTATCAATATGGTCTTCACCTATCGTAGCGGTGCCAACAAATTTAAGTTTGTTGGCCTGGCTCAATAGTTCGTCATTTACTTTGGTAATTGACCTAACGAGTAAAACATCAACATCTTTTAGTTGTTCTGCTTTGAGCTCGCGCCCTGCAAATCGTTCAATGGTGCCCAAGGATGAAAAAAACGCTTCGGCGTAGGGAATGTTTTCGTCTATCAAAAATTTCATTTATGCAATTACCAGTTCGCTAATACTAAAAAACCCGAAACAGTTTACCTTGTTTCGGGTTTTTAATTCAGTGCTTTGCGCTATTTTATATAGTCAAAAATTTTAACTTAATTACTATACTTTTTTGAATACTAACGTCGCGTTTGTACCACCAAAACCGAAGCTATTTGACATTGCTGTCGTAATATTTGCTTCTGTGAATTCAGTAATAATGTTCAAGCCTTCTGCTTTTTCGTCTAAGTTGCTGATATTAATAGATGGTGCAACAAAGCTGTTTTCCATCATCAATATACTGTAGATAGCTTCGTGAACACCAGCCGCGCCTAACGCATGACCCGTCATCGCTTTTGTCGCACTGATAAGTGGGGATTTTCCACCAAATACGTTTTGGATTGCGCCAAGTTCTTTAACATCACCAACCGGTGTACTTGTTCCGTGTGTGTTTAAGTAGTCAATTGGTTGGTCAACCGTTGATAATGCCATTTGCATACAACGTTCTGCACCTTCACCTGACGGAGCAACCATGTCAAAACCGTCAGAAGTTGCGCCATAACCTACGATTTCAGCGTAAATTTTTGCACCACGTGCAATAGCGTGTTCATACTCTTCAACAACGACCATACCGCCGCCGCCTGAGATGACAAATCCGTCACGGTCTGCATCGTATGTTCTAGATGCATGCTCAGGTGTATCGTTGTATTTAGTAGACAATGCACCCATGCCGTCAAATAAACCCGCTAACGTCCAATCGACTTCTTCGCCGCCACCAGCAAAAACAATATCTTGCTTGCCAAGTTGAATTTGCTCTAAAGCGTGTCCAATACAGTGCGCCGATGTTGCACAAGCAGAACTAATTGAATAGTTAATCCCTTTGATTTTAAAAGGCGTCGCTAATGTTGCAGAACAGGTCGAGCTCATTGTACGAGGAACTTGGTAAGGACCAACACGCTTAACACCGCGTTCTCTTAAAGTATCACACGCTAAAATTTGATTTTTTGAAGATGCGCCACCAGAACCTGCCACTAAGCCAGTACGAGGGTTAGATACATGCTCATCTGATAATCCCGCATCCGTGATAGCTTCTTGCATAGCGATATAAGCGTATGCTGAGCCTTCACCCATAAAACGAATTGTTTTACGGTCAATATGTTCAGAAATATCAATATCGATATTTCCCCATACTTGGGAGCGAAGTTTATATTCTTTAAATTGCTCTGATGCACTTATGCCAGATTTTCCAATCTTTAAGCTTTCCAATACTTCTTGTTTGTTATTACCAATACTAGAAACAATGCCCAAGCCAGTGATGACTGCTCTTTTCATATTTAATCCAATTTATAACTTTAATAATTTTGCGGTATATTACGTTGTTTTTAATGTTAACTGGTCTTATTTCAGCGAACAAGTGTTAGCTGAAACTTTTTTTTGTATTTTTACCTAAATCAACTGTAAAAACTTTTATACAAAATTGTCCAAGTGACAATGATATAACGGCTTTATGACAATTTGAACACGACTTTGTGACACCTAAATATTTTTTCAATGCCCATGTATTATTTTTAAATAACCTATTCCATTTCGTTAAAACACGTTTTTTGGGCTGTCTTGTATGTCGCTTCATCTAGTTACTCCAGTTTCATACGATATTCATTTTTTGCGTAAATTGACCACGTCTAATATCAAAGGTCAGTTTTTCTAAATATAAATTAGAATTAGGAAAATAAAGTCGGGCCAAACAGTCCCCCCTTATTTGAAAGGTTGTTTAAATGACAATTTAAAAACTAAATAATTCGTTAACAAAAAGCGCTCAAAATCGGTTTCGTAAATCATCATCCATAAACGACCAATAAATCGTGAATATTTTGATTAAAAATCTTTATACTGGCTGGCATTTAGTAATTTCAATTTATTAATTATTTTGTAGCAGGAATTGTCAGAAATAGCTCATGCTTAAACCAGAACACCGACACAGCGTCATTTCCAATCTAGAACATGTGGCCATTATTGGCGGCGGTATTGCTACGGTTTGTCTCACATATGAGTTATTGCAGCAAAACCCAAAACTCTTAATAGACATTTATTGTGCTGATAACGCAATTGCTCAGGGTGCATCGGGCAATCGTCAAGGTGCGGTTTATCCATTATTGCAAGGTAAAAACAGCCCGCTTGCAGCGTTAAATTGCGCTGCTTATCAATATGCTTTGGATTTTTATTTGCAAATGGAACAACACACCAATACTAAACATTTTTACCAAACTGGGGTGTTGCAACAGGCATTCACTGAAGATTTGCAATCGAGATACCATCAAATAACTGAATTTTTCCCAAAGGTGTGTACGTTCGTAGACGACATTGAGTCATCTCGATTAGCTGGCTTAGAGTTGCCTTATTCGTCCTTATGGTTTGCTAAAGGGGGGTGGCTGGAACCATTTTCTTTTTGCCAGAATGCATTGTCTTATTTGACTTCTAAACACAAAGTTAATGTCCATTTAAATCATCGAATTACAACATTAAGCAACGAAACTGCAACCAAGACGTCAAACGGCAAAGGAGATAAGTTAACCGCAATAGTTGACCCCCATAGTGCTCGATGGGGCTTAGGGTGTGATGACCACTCAATCGCACAAAAATACGATGCGGTTGCGATTTGCGCAGGTCACTTGTCGTCAAAGTTTGAACAAACCAAGCACATTTCAATCGACCCTATACGAGGTCAAGTCAGTCAACTATCGACAACTACGCCACTTAATAAACTAAAAACAACCTTATGTCACAAAGGCTACGTCACACCGTCACAGGGCGAGTATCAATGTTTTGGTGCGACTTACCGTCACAACGATGCCAATACTGAAGTAAGGGAAACCGAAACTGACCATAATGTGTTGCAAGTTAAACAGGTATACGAGCAGCAACATTGGGCACACTCGCTGTCTAAAAATGATGTTATCGCCGACCGTGCATGTATTAGAGCAACGTCCATTGATCATTTACCCATTGCTGGTGAAGTTTTTCCAAATAATTGGGTACTAAAAAATATTGATAAAAACAATGGAAAATTAATGCGCAAAGATAAGTTAGCGCCCAACAACCTCGTTGATCCGGACGGTTATCATACTAACCCAACCAAAGGCCTCTATACCATTACCGGTTTAGGTGCCCGGGGATTAACGACTGGACCACTGATGGCGAAGTATGTCGCGAGCATCATGACCGCAGAAAATAATCAATCGAGTTCAACTTTGACTAGCATTTCAGCGAGTTTACCCACCGAATTAATTTCGGCTATTTCCCCTATGCGATTTCAAATAAGACAGCTAAAACGAGATAAAGACAGAATAGAGCAGATGTGGCAATAACACTTGTTCTAGTCGTAAACCATTAAACGAGCATTTGCCCTACCATTCCAAACATAAAACCAAGTACAGCTCCCATTGAAGGTAACCAATGTTTTTCCAGTTTAACTTGCGGGGCAATATCTTGAAAAATTGAATACAAAATTCCGCCCGATGCAAATAACATTATCGCTGATATCGTCGTAATTGAATCGGCTAAATAGAGATAACCTATGCTCCCTGCAACCGGCCCCAATAAAGCCATGGTGGCAAAAAGCAGTATAATTTTGAATGGTTTATATGACGATGACTCTTTGAGCTCTCGAAACGCATTAAATCCCTCTGGTAAATTTTGTAATGCGATTAATCCCGCCAATAAATAAGCACTACTACTCCCGGTTACAAATGCCGCGCCTAATGCGATTGATTCTGGAATAAAATCGGCAAGCATGGCGGCTAGCTGACTGGCTGGTGTTGCGATTTTTGTTAATAAAATATCCAGTGCCATAAAGCTTAGGCCGCCGGCCAGAAAAAATGCGGCTGCGGTCAAAGGTTTTAATTCAACTATCCCCTCTGGAACCAAAACCAAACTCACCGCTGACAATAATGCGCCAGCTCCAAATGCCATAACCAAATGTCTGATCTCATCTTCTAACCATTGTGGTTTTACATTTTCTATATTCGCAATAAAAGCACCAAAAGGCATTGCAAGTCCGGCAACTAACGTTACCCAAATGACGGTAAATAGAGAATCCATGAATGTCCTAATTGATTTGATGTAATGAGCATAATTAAACGTGCGTTTAACATTACAACTGGGGTTCTAGCAAACGCCATTGCTGTTTCACGCCTAAAAGATGAACCACTCCGATCAATAAACAAATTGCGGAGCTCCATAACCAAAACTGTGGGGTTCGGCCAATTGGGTAAAAGATCAAAAAGAGTCCAACAATTCCTCGACATAAATATAAAGCAGTAATCGTTACGAGAGCTAAACGCATAAAGGGTAATTTACCAATGATGCCCGCAGCAGAGAAAGCATACAGAGACCATATCGCCAATACCATTGTGATACCTGATGTTATAATTGTGGGTTGCAAACTGCCCTGTTCGGCCAATTGTGCCATTTGTTCCCCGGCACCAAAAATTCGATACCAAGGTGCTCCAAAATAGATACACCCTAAATGCAACAACGCGGCAACTGCGCTCAAAATGCCAGAAAAAACTAACAATACATTCACAGTTTTCACCACTCCTAATCAACAACTAATATTGTAGTGACTATATAACGTAAGACTGCAATATTAAATAATTGCAGCGTGATATTCAGTGCAAAATAGGAAATTTTTCAGCTTAATGAGGATGTAAGAATAGTGAAGTTAGTTAGGTAAACGTATTCAAATTAAACCGATTGTGATACTAACCACTGCAATGCATCATCTTCATTATCAAAAATATTAATTATTTGGCCAGATTTAGATGATTTGGTAATAATATTTTTGTTTTTTACTTGCCCATCATTAACAACGACAGCGACGAGTGCGTCTTTAAATTCTTCTCGTGACGCTATATAAGCGCCAAAAACTTCTTGTTCCGCAACTGAGATTTGGTAGTCGACTAACCTAGCGTCAATGTAAATTCTAAATCGAGTCGAATCATAGTGATCAACACACAAAGAGTGAACGACATTGATCCTTTCATCCAACGTAACAGCGCCACTATAGATAACTTTTAGAACACCTAAATGGCGAACACTTTCAATTTTAAAGGGCATAGCATTAACAACTCTGATAATAAAACAAATGGAAACAAAGCCGATTACCTTCATCGCATTTGCAACAAAACGACCGTAACACTTAACCAATTGTCCCTTCAGTTAAGACAACTTCTTGTTAACAAAGCTTAGCAGGTATTTTATGTAACGTAATTTGAATCGAATGAAATATGTTTATATTATGAAAATGAAACAGTTATGAATAACAATTAGAATTTGATTTGGCACAGAGGTCATTTAAAAATACAAATGGACTGATGTTGCCAATATTTGCCAATAAACGTTACGTAAATAAGTTTAACGTTAAAAAACAAATTGAGGGGTAACTCCATCTTGAAGATTAAACAACGAACTCCCCTTACTTTAATTGCAAGTTAGTAAAGTTGTCTTTGATAAAAAGTAACTCCGTTTTCGGTCGTATGACTTTGTTCAAATCCGAGTTTAAGTAATAACTTAGCGGATGGAACATTGGCGGCCTCAACCCCTCCGATTAACGATTTAACTAAGTGATTATCTCGGCAATCAGTGATAAATCCCGATAAAAACTCACTGGCATAGCCTTGTTGCCAAAACGACTCACCCAGCAAATAACCTAAATGTACGTTTTGGTTGTCCCACTCTGACAAAAATACAAAACCAATAATTGTCTTTGTATCTCGTAAACATACGGTAAAAAGATGACTTTGTGACACCATTTCGTCTAACCAATTTTTTGCTGCTGTTGTGGTTTTAATATTTTGAAAATTCGGCGGTAACGACTTCACTACGTTTGGGGTCAACAATGTCAAAATAGATGAGGTTAATTCTGATTCTGACCAAGCAAAATCAGAAAGTTCGGTGACATTAAACATTGTTAATCTCGTGGTTGAGACAACTAAATTTTTAAGTGATGAATTGTTTGGCAATTATCTAATCCCTGTATCCAAATAAAAAACATAATTCGCAACGAATAATATCCCCTTTAATAATTTAAGATGGCTTTGTATTACGCTCTAGCATTAACAAGAATTGGTTAAATCGTTTAAGCCTTGTTTCAGGTTTTTTAGCGGTCTGTAAACCCGTCGAAATTGTGAATTTTTGAGATCTTGTTAACGTTTCAAAGCATTGTTTTGCTTTACTATTACCATCAAGTGCGGCTAAAAAATCATCGGGGATGACCATTTCGCTTTGTGGCGCGTAAGCCGCCTGCCACCTTCCATCTTCTTTTGCTAAACGGACATGGATTAATCCTGACTCTTGCATACGACCGTCACGAATTAACTTCTCTACATGTTCCGTGTTCCGCTTTGACCAATTACTGCCCTGTCGTCTTGGCGTGAACCTTTGAAGATAAGCGTCATCGTCTAACGACTTTTTAACGCCATCAATCCAGCCCCAACATAATCCTTCAATTACCGCTTCACCCCAAGTAATTGTTGGTATTTTGGAGGATTTTTTAAAAATTTTTAACCACAACTCAGTCTTTGTATCGTGGTTCTGTTCCAGCCAAGTTGCAAATAACTCAGGTGTCTGAAAGGTTTTAACATTATCTAAATTAACTATAGGCATTTTAAGTTTATGCTTTTCCCATTAATAATTACTTTTCTAACCCATTAAAAATATACGTAACAACACCCGCTAGTCAATTTTACAAATATTTGTTCTAAAACTAAGTTACTGATATAACAGCGACCTCAATATAAAAACCATATCCTCATCGTCAGTCCATCACAATATGTTCAACACGAACACCAAAAGAAACACCGCGACCCGTGCCAATCGACTAAACACCGCTAAACATTTAATTTACTTCTTACTAGGTTATTTGATTTGTCTTTTGAGTCGAACATTCAGTTTCAGCTTTTGGAGAAGTTTTATTGGGTGCCCTCCAACATGTCTCAAAAACGACTAATTGAATTAAAACTTTATAAAATATGGGGCCACCAGCAAAATAACGCCAACAATCAGTAAGCTTGATAAGCTCGTCATAAAATAGGGATAAATGATAAGTGATAAACCACAGCACAAAGGAACTAACGACTTTTGCTTCTTTCCATATGAAAAATAGCCAAGGCCTAAGCCACTAAAAACAACACCCCAAAGCATCATTGTCGAACTATCCATAAAGCGCATCCTTTAAAACGAAACCGTTTTTGAATTATTGATATGTTTTGCCTTTATGCTTGAGCCAACCATGCACATGGCGATTATTTGGATCTAAATGTGTCCAATGCACAACGCCACCTTTACTGTTCCACTCATATTCACCATAGAACTTTACTGTATCCCCTTTAGATATTGATTTTATCCTAGGAGCAAGATCTATATTGTGCGCTATTAATATTGTCAGGCCAGTGTCTAATTTTAAGATAAACTTTTGGTGACGCGAGCCTTTATTGTCGTCGGGTAAAATATGAATAACCTTGCCACTGCCTTTAACCTGAATATTACTTTTTTGTTTGTCAAAAGCGTTTTTTAAGGTACTCGCCCCAGAAAGATTTGCCCACAGAATTAAAACTAACGAGCCAACAATAACGAGTAATACATTTTTAATCTCATCCATTTACTTTTTCTTATTTCCTTTAAATTTTAATTAAAACTGACCATTCTCAACTGAGTAACCTACCAATAAACTCGACTGTCTTAAACTCAATTTGAATGTAGTTTACCCTCTCAGTCGACATTAAACGACGCTCTCTAATTGTTTTTCAATTTAGGCAGTTATGGCCATGTTGAGTGTTAACTTCCTGTACAAAAGCTTTTTATCAACAATACATATGTTCTGCTTAGGCAGAGCACCGTTGTGGCAAACTATCACGTGTCCGTCGCTAATTAATAGCCCAACGCTCAAATTTTATTTTAGTTTTACGCTCGAAATCGATTTTGTTATTGAAGAATTTTGATACCAGTTATTAAAAACAAGTTCGACTGACTCGACTTCTAATGTCCCAAAATCATAATCCTTGTACTTGTGTAATAAATTGATCATAGCCGCACTATTATTAAAGGGGGAGATACAACGTACAACCGTCGTATGGGCTGTAGAAATTTTGTATCTAGAATCAATAGTCGTTTCAATAAAAGCTTTTTTGAACCTTTGTCTCAATGAATCTCTGAGTTTGGTTAACGGTTCAAAATCAGGGTAGCCTTGAACTAAAATACACGATGGTGAAACGGTAATGCCTTTAAAATGCACCTTAAATGGACCGGTGTCTTTTACTGCTGCTTTAAACACATTTGAATAAGCATCGGCGTCAATATCCGAATAGTTAAATCCATCTATGCAGCTAATAATCGACAAAATCGTTAAATGGAGATCGCTTGCGGGGTAATAATATTGCTCAGGTTCAATAGTTCTTAATTCATCGAGAAAACTCAATATATTATTTCCAACGACCTTGTCGAAATAAGATAATACCGTTATGCCACGTCGCATATCGGAGTTATTGTTAATTAGAGGATCTAACTCACATTCATTATGACTAAATTTGTCTATGGAGTCCGCCCACATTTGAGCATATACATGCTTAAGTTCTGACATGATCAATGTTCACTTTTCTGAATTCCACCATTGAACACCCTACTGCAACCCTTTTATAAACCAATACCCGTCAGCGATTGAACCTTAATCGTTTATTTCGACCGCTGAATGACTTATTTTTGCATTGTAAATTGAGTATGCCAAAGCCAGTAGCGCACAAATAATCGCTGGGATAAATAATGCGTTAAACCTGAACATTACAAAAAAATAAGCCCCTAATGCGCCCCCTAAAATAAACCCGACAATGATGATCAGAAACAATAGTGCTTTACGTTTATCAAATTCGTCGCCTCTTAGTTTTGCACCCAACATGATCCCTAAGTCTGTAAATAGGCCAGTGACATGAGTCGTTCTGATGACTGCGCCACTATAAGTAGTTACCAATGCGTTCTGAAGTCCACATGCGGCAGAGGCTAAATAGTGTCCTTGTAACGTGTCATTTGTTAAAAAATAAATCGAGCAAAGCAACAAAATTGCTTCAAAATAAAGCAATCGACTGTAATTACGTCCCAATTTTACAACGCCACTACTTAGGAAATATCCAGAAACCGCCGCGCCCACTAAAAAACTAATAAGTACCACAAGCAAATGAAAAACATCAGAATACGTTGAGTTAATAATCCCGGTGCCTAAAAGGGTCGCAGTGCCCGACAAATGAGATATTGATTGGTGTTTAAACCCCAACAGTCCTATGGAATTAACAAGTCCTGCAACTAATGCAAGAACAAAAGAGCCATATTCCACCCAACGAGGTAATTTAGATATCACGACAATCCTTTAGATAAAAAGCAAGCTAGTAACTGCGTAAATTGCAGTTTCTTATAATGGTGTAACCTAAATAGTACCGGTAGATAACCCTATACCCACAAAAATGTACCCAATTAGTATTTGTACGCCCAAAGCTAACAATGAAATAGTTAAACCTTTCCAAAAGCCAGTGCCAAGCACCAAAGAAAAAAGTATACCGTTTATGATTAACGCAGCTAATCCAGCAAAGCCCTGATTTTCAATTGCTGTGCGGGTGAAATGCTCAAGCGAAACAGCCCCAACAGCACTAATTAAACAAGCTTTAAACGACGTTTTGTTCGCCTTTAATATCTTGGCCGAAATCATTATCGGCAATACAGTTAAGCCAATAACAATCGCCAAAAACAATATAAAGCTCATTACTTACACCAATTTCAATCCCAGACATTTAAATAACTATCTGTTAACCAAGTCTATTCTGAAGGCTGTTCCAAAGTCAAATGAGTGCGTTACTATGACCGGAGTTACCACAAAAACTTATTTTTAACGTCTTCAGTTGGGATCAGAAAAAAATCGTACTACAAAACACATAGACCGCTGGTATGAATATCAACGTGCCCCATACTAATCTTTGCTTCTTGCTTAGGTTTAAAATAGGCTCATACATAACTAAATCACTAATTAACCATAGTGCGGGGGCAATTGACAAAAATAAGGCTTCTGTACCCATCAATTCAACAGTGCCACTTTTTTTATACATTGGGACTCCGGCCCAAAAAGCACCAACTAGGCAGTATATTAGTAAAATTGAGGGCAATAAGTAGTGTTTCAACACTCTTGAGATCACGCTTTCTTTTCTATATTCCATTTTTCAAAATTCCATTTCGTTACCAAATCCATACAACAATTGATAAAAACTAACAGTTGATATTTAACTTTCTATTACGGTACCAGGCTAATCCGCCTACCACTAAGAAACCCGTTCCCATTACAAATAAAAAGTAGTCAGGGCGTCCTTTCAATATTGTTTGATAAACGCCAAAACCTATAAAAGCTGCGGCAAAAAACATATACATCAGGATCCCGGTAGGCGGTAATTTACTGTCATTGCCTATGCCATAAATTTGTTTACTTTTATCCATGATGACATTTATATCGTTCAGTTCTTCAACACAAAAATCGCTACAGGCAAGCCCTCTTCCAGTATCAACAGCACATTCTGAACATACTGCTTTATTGCACGACTTACATATTCCAACGGAATCAACTTGGTGGGTAAAACATTTCATAAAACCATCCTTGTATTCTTTTACCTGCGCTAATTTCGCAGGCACATTGTGTCTAGTTTGGCGCCGCTGTTATTTCAATATCGGCTAAGAAAACCTAATAACGTAATAAAACCTAATAACGTAATAAAACAGCTCATTAACTTAACTCACCACGAACTAGTTTATTTTCTATTCCCAAGTACTTTTCTATTTCTTGCTCAACAAATAACGCCTGTTCACTTGTTGACAATCCGCTAAGTAATCTCGTCACTTTGCCACTATTTGTAATGGTATGGACTTCATAACTAACAGAGTACGAGTTGTGATTCCGGTTTCTAGAGGTTTTTTCTTTTACGCACAACTGCTTAATGTCATGGGAGTCTATGGTTTTATTGCCAATCCAAGGTAATGGTTTGTGGCTAATTTGAATTTGCTGCTTCGTAACATGAATGTTGGTAACATTACACCAGCCAGTAATGGCGTAATAGGTTACAGCAATTCCTGCAATAATATGTATCCAAGGCAACTCACTGTAAGCTTCAACACTCAAATAGTTGTTAAAAATAATACCATTCCAAACAACAGCAAATACAGTTAGAAAAATCACTTGCCACCCAAACCATTTCCTTGTGATTGTCATCGCGTTATATTGACGCTTAATATCCATTTTGTCAGGTAAACCTAACTCCACAAAATCCTTCACCACTTACTCCGTTAAGATGTTAAACGCTATTTAAATCCGTTCGACCAAACGCTCTTACAACCCGATCACCTGCAAATGAACTGTCACAACAATTAATCGGTTACTGCCAATTTTTATCTAATTAAAGACATTACTTTACTCAAGCGAATAATCCAACTGTACTTTATATCTAAATTTAATTTGGATGGCTTTTAAGCTATGAATTAAGCTTTATAATCCTGGTAATTGATAGCGGAGCTATGTCACGGCATAGCTCCGTTTATTAAGGAGAGTTGGGAGGTTATGGCTTGATAAGCTCGATAACAACTCTGCGGTTTTCACCACGGCCAAGTTCATTTTGGTTTGACGCAATGTGGCGTTTCTCACCAAAACCTTCGGTTTCAATTTTGTCTTGGACAACACCTAAATCGACAAAAAATTGTTTTAACATCATGGCTCGTTTTTCTGACATTTTTAAATTGGTATACCTGCCGCCCCACGACGAGCTGTAAGCTTTGACAGAAATAAATTCAATGTCTTTGTCGTGTTTTAAGTATTCTTCGATTTGTGCCAATTTATTGCGCGAGGCTTTATCGAGCTTTGAACTGTTTTTTTCAAAATGCAATTGCGCATATGAAATATCATCAAAACTGTACGGCAAAAGATTGTCTATGCAGTCCAAAAATTGATAATAGTTATCTTTAAAATTAGTTGCCGACAATGCCACTGACACTCTGTCGCGCTTATTGTGCCAATCGGCATAATAAAGCGTTGGAAAATACCCTTTTTCTAGTTCAGTTAACATGACCCATGCAGATTTTTCATCTAAGTCGCCATTAAATTGACGATGCCATTGAAGTTCTGCAATAGGTGTTGCGCCCTTACCTGGCATCCACCGTGGTGGCACTGACACCACCTGCGCTAACGAATAATCAGCCGGTAAACGTTTAAGATCAAGCTCAAAACCCATATTTGATATTTTATTGGCTTCACTAACAAACAAGGCTTCCCCGTAATTTGGAATGTTATGTGTGAGTTGGCATTGCAACCGACTTTTTTGTGAAACTTGCCATTTGGAGTTTTCTAAGGTGCCACTATAGCTGCGCATGCCCGCTGAGGACACAAAGCTACTAAGTAAAAATGGCACAACAAGGAGCAGTTGCTTAAGTATCTTGTTCATTTAAAAAACCTTTATCAACATGTCACATTGTAATTAATGTGTTATCGCATTTTGCGTCGTCTAATCATTTGTATTATTCAAAAACGCGTATGAAAATGTTCTAGCGAGCTAATTTGCACTGGCTGAATTTGTCATACACTTCACCACGATAAGACATTACCTCTGTGGACATGCTAAAAACGTTCCAGTTTTACGTTCCACGCCACTTTGCCAATAGTTACTTATTTATATCGGCCGAACACTCACTTTTAGCCACTATTTTTATTCTTCAATTTGAATAAAAAGATTATTTAATATTGAGTGTTAATGCCAGCGCTAAAATGGGATAATTTCAATCTCTCGCTGAATCTAAACTGCAATAAAAAGAGACCAAAATCTTGAGTAATGACGAATTATCACCAAACCAACCAAGCGCCACTTCGCCAGCTGAGCCACAAATAACAAATACATTGGCGTCCCGTTTCCGTGGGTTTTATCCTGTTGTTATTGATGTTGAAACCGCCGGTTTTAATAAAACAACTGACGCATTATTAGAAATTGCAGCTGTTACCTTAAAAATGGATGACGACGGAAACCTAGTTAAAGATGAAACAATTCATTTTCACGTTGAACCTTTTGAAGGCGCAAACATCGAAAAAGCCGCTATAGAGTTTAATGGTATCGACCCATTTAATCCGCTTCGTGGCGCAGTCGATGAAGCAACTATGATCAAAGAACTTTGCAAAATGGTCAGAAAAGGCCAGAAAGCGGCAGGATGTAACCGCTCTGTAGTTGTTGCACATAACGCGGCATTTGACCACGGATTTTTAATGTCTGCAGTAGAGCGGGTAAATTATAAACGGGTACCCTTTCACCCATTTGTAACGTTCGATACCACCTCATTTGCAGCGCTTACTCTTGGCCATACCGTTTTGGCCGAAGCATGTAAACGAGCCGGGTTAGGCTTTGACAACGCGTCTGCCCACTCAGCTTTATATGATACTGAAAAAACCGCAGACTTATTTTGTATGATGGTAAATCGTTATAAAGCACTTGGCGGCTGGCCAATGGTGCAAGAAGCCGAATAAATAGCTCTACCGTGAACCAGTTTACTAAACTGGTTCACACTCGGCTAAAAACGTCGCCAAATTTCGACTCAATACGGTATGTGGTTCTTTACCAACATATTCTAAACACACTTCACCCGTTAAGTTGTTAACAACTAAATTTAGATCTTCTTCGTCGGTTACCGCAAAAAACAAAGTTGGCAATTGTTTTAGGCGCTGTTTCATCATTAAGTGACCGATCAAGTTTTGTTGCAAACGAGCATAATCCTCTTCAGACCAAGCTTGCAATAACTCCAAATCACCATCTTTATGTTTAGCAAGGATATTTGAACTAAAGTAAGTGGAAAAAAACGCTTGAAATTGTTGATCTATTTTAATGTTTAAGGCCGATTCGACATTGCTAAAGTCCCCCTCAAATCCGGCTTCGGTTTGCAATACCGGTGCCCATTGCCACTGTCCGTCAACTTCGGTTTCGCAAGGAGACGGCCATTGTTCGTCTCGTTCAAAGTCGTTATATCCTCGTGCAGCTGTCAACACCTGCGCCTTTGTTACTAACGACGTCAAATTTTGAATTAAATCTTGGTCCATAAAATTTTCACTTCTAGTTAAACCTAAGTACAATAGCCATATCAAATATACCAGCGGTATATAAACTCTTGGCCCAATCGACATGAACGACATGGAAAACATGAACGACAAGTATAACGAATCTGATATTTTAAACGAGCTAACTTTAGGTAAAACAACCAAATACCACGACCAGTACGATGCAAAGTTACTGCAACCGGTGCCAAGGAGCTTAAATCGTGATCAACTCACCATTCCGGCTGCCATGCCATTTTACGGCCACGACTTATGGACCGGTTATGAGCTAAGTTGGTTAAACCCAAATGGCAAACCTATTGTTGCCATCGCAGAGTTTTTGGTGCCAGCCATAAGTCCTAATTTAATTGAGAGTAAATCCTTTAAGTTATACTTAAATAGCTTTAATCAAACTCAGTTTTCGGACTGGGAAGCGGTTAAAGAAACCATGGCCAAAGACTTAAGTTTGTGTGCGGGAGCGCCCGTTAATGTTGAATTGTTTGATGTCACTGATCCTAATAAGTTCCAAATTCAACAACTGCCAGGCACCAATATCGACAGCCTTGATATAACGGTTACTGATTACCAATACAATGACCAGTTATTGTCACTAGCGGACTCTGCTGCCAAAGACGACGTCGAAGACAGTAGCGACAGCAGCCCAAAAGTTGTGACTGAAACCATCAACAGCCACTTATTAAAGTCTAACTGTTTGATCACCAATCAACCAGATTGGGCAAGCATCATCATTAGTTATACTGGTTCTAAAATTTGCCATGAATCCTTATTGCGCTATCTGATCTCGTTTCGGATGCACAATGAGTTTCACGAACAATGTGTTGAACGGATTTACTGTGACATTATTGACGCATGTAATCCAAGCCAACTATCGGTTTATGCCCGTTATACCAGAAGAGGCGGATTAGATATTAACCCCTTTAGAAGCAGCTCAAGTCAACCTATTGAACACAATATAAGAACCCACAGACAATAATTACGTCAGATAGGTGGAATACATTTCACCTATCGGCAAATTGCCTTACAATCGCCCTATTACGAATTAACACGTTAGAAATGGAATATTATGCAATTTCCCAAAGATGAAACTGGTCAAATTTTACAAGAGATGTTTGACGCCGGATTTGATTTCAGTGAAGAATATGTTGTCGATTTTTTTGCGCTTTTTCATAAAGAAGAAGACGCTGATGCTGTAGCGAAAATATTCTTAAGACGAATTGACGAACAAGAAGCTATTGTTAAGGTTGAAAACAGAAAGTACGACCACGGCGGCAAAGAGAGTGACGCAATAGAATTGCAAATTTCTAAAGTACTCCCAGTCACATATGAAGCAATCAGCGAGTTTGAACAAGACTACAAACGTATCGCAGAAAAACACAACGGTTATTCAGATGGTTGGGGTGTTTATATGGGGGAAGATGGTGAGTCAGAAGAAGACTTAGAAGAAGATTCTTATACCTAAACGCTCACATTACTAACGACAGTTCATTTGGATGCCAAATAACGCTTCAAAAAAAGCCGCTAAGATGAAATCTCCCATAACCTTGGACATATTTCATCATAGCGGCTTTTTTAATGTCTAGTCGATAACAAACATCATCGAGTTCACTTTAATGTTAGAAGAGTAAATTTACCCCAAAAAACTTCAGCGCCACGGTATTTGCAAATATAACAAATAAGATCAGTGGAATGACGGTCGATAACGCAACATCTGAATATTTAAACAAAAAGCTATGTTTACCAGCTGCAGCCCCTTCTTTAAGTGCGTTGTTAAAGTTGTGTTTTTTCCATCGCATTGAAACAAACAAACAAATTAACAAGCCATTAAGTGGCAAAATAGTATCGTAAAATACATCGTAAATGACATCAAATAATGATTTATCAGCCCCGGCATACCAAACAAACTTGGTAAAAAATTCTGACATTCCAAACGACATAGATGCAAATACACTTAGTACAACAACCATTAGTCCTAAAATCACCAACGACTTCTTACGGCTAATACATTGTTGTTCCATTAATGCCGCATTTGGCACTTCTATTATCGATACAAGTGACGTAATCGCCGCAAAAAATACCAATAAGAAAAACACCGATGCGATAGCGCTTGCGCCAAAATAACCTATGTCGGTTTGCAGCGACAAAAATATTTTAGGAATTAATACGAAGATAAGTGAGATGGATGACTCAGAAAGCGACGACGGGTCGATTTGAGGGTCAAAACTAAATATCGCAGGCATTATCATTAAACCAGCAACAAAAGCGACACCTGTGTCTGTTAGGGCAACTAGCTTAGAAGAATCAGCAATGTCTTGATTGCGATTCATATATGACCCATAGGTAATTAATATACCCATACCGAGAGATAATGAGAAAAATGCCTGAGACAAGGCACCACTAACTACACTTGCTGTTATTTTAGAAAAGTCCGGCAAGATATAAAACTTCACTCCGGCCATCGCATTATCTAGAGTCAAAACATAGATGACTAACATGACCAACAGCATAAATAGTGTCGGCATAAGAATTTTGGCAGCACGTTCTATGCCCTGCTTAACCCCGCTCATCAGAATGAATCCCGTCAAAGCAACTACACCAACCATGTAACCAAACAATGACTTACCGGTAATAAATTCACCAAAGGTGTTTGGATTAGCGAGTAAATCGAGGTCTCCAGTAATCGCACCTGCCAAATAGCCAAATATCCAAACTGTTATTACGAGATAGAATACCCCAATCATAAACGGCGTTATGACACCGATTAAGCCAGCAACCTTCCATTTCTTATCGCCTTCAGATATTTCAGTATAGGCACCTAACGGGTCTTTATTTGTGCTTCGACCCAAGGCCATTTCGGCCATCATGACTGGCAAACAGATAACGATGACAAAAATTGCATAAATAAACAAAAACGCACCACCACCATTTTTAGCAGCAGCCACAGGAAAACCAACTAAATTTCCGATACCAACAGCCGAGCCGGCCGCGGCAAGTATAAAACCGAGTTTTGACGAAAAATGCTCTCTATCCGCACTCATACAGACTACCTTTTATTATCATTATAATTATTATTTTAGGTTGACCTTAGGTTAACTAAGATCACCATTGCGAAGCATGCTATCAACTAATTTAGCAACTGTCTTCCCATCCGACTTGATTTTTATGTCATTTGTAGCAAGATCCGTACTTCTCAAATAATTGGAATTTTTATATGTATTACATGATCTGCTCGCAGGATGTTGAAAACAGTTTGGAAAAACGTCTATCCGTTCGCGAACTTCACTTAAAACGCTTAAACGACCTAAAACAAGAGGGTAGACTTTTTGTTGCTGGCCCGTTCCCGGCGATTGATAACGAAAATCCAGGTGAAGCCGGATTTACAGGTTCATTAGTTGTTGCAGAATTTGATTCTTTAGCCGATGCTAAGGCGTGGGCTGATGAAGACCCATATATCAAAGCAGGTGTTTACGACCACTCCATCGTTAAACCTTATAAAATAGTATTACCATAACTGATTTGAGGTTTTAATTTATGCTTACGAAATCAATTGTCATGCTCCAAGTTTGTGTTGGATTATTATTGACCATATCGACCGACACTCGCGCTATTGATACTACGATTGCAGAAATCAAAAATTGTCAGAGTAAGCATAAACAGGACGAAAAAAAATATCTTCGTTGTTTAGATGCTGCCGACAATCAATTTGAGCGAGAAATGACTTCCTGGGAGAACAGCATTATTTTTAAACTTGAGGAAGCGAGTGAATCAAGTGGCCGCAAAGACGCCATTGCTGGTTTTAAAAAATCGATAAAATATTTTCAAAATTTCAAAAAGATCAATTGCCAGTGGCAATACTTAGCCTTTTTACCCGACGTAATGATGGCATCCGCTCGGTTAAAAGAATGCGAAGTTGGCATGTCTAAAGATAGAATTAGTAAGTTGATGATAATGAGCGAGCTGGAATACTACTAGGCCTGATATTATTCTGCGTATGGGCTATTCTTGTGCCCGGTTCTCTTCAAACAAGACATTTTTGTTTACCATAATCGTCGGTCGACAAATCGACTATGGTTTATGACTAAACATTAAATAGTCGTTCTACAGCTATCTATTTTTTCTTGTCTGCACTTTTTTCAAGAACAAAATCAGCCTCTGAACGTAACGACTTTTTTGTTCGAATATTTGCAAACGGATCATTTTCTAATGTCTCGGAACTCGCCGATACCGGCGATTCTTTGTTGATCTTATGTGACTTTTCCATCTCGCGTTGCAGGGTTTTGTTTTTGTCACTGCTCAGTGGCTTTTTCACGTAACGAATAAATACCCCAGCCGACAGTAAAATTAATCCCCATTTAAGTACATATGAATATGCGATCATAGACTGATTAGCTTCAACATCAAGTTGCGCATAAGACAAATAATCTTGATGAATAAAATTGAGCAATAACCAAAATGCGACTAGAGATAAAATACCGACAATATAATTGCGGTACTTACGCCAAATTGTTGCTGCTAACGTTAACCTAACCATTTGTTGAAACATATTATGCTTACCCTACCATTTACTAATCTGCCAAATCTGAACTTAATCAACGTGCAACTGTACCTAAGGTTAACCCAGACCAATGGGGTCAAATACAACCTAATACGACCTAATACGACCACTATCCCCAGAGTGATAGTCCTAACATCGCCGCCAAAGCCATAAGACCACGCTCTTTCGCATTGCCTTTTATCTTGTCTTCTTCTTCCCTTACGATCACTTCAAGTTGTTCTTCATCAAAGTCATTAGCGGTTTTACCCGCTAATATGATCCGTGTATTGGCGCGCATAATCGCTTTATCGCGAATTTTTCGAGCAATCTTTGCTTTAACATTTAACATTCTAAATTTCTCACTCAAGTCCAAATTCGTTTAGTAAATGCGCTTTAAGAGACGCAGGAACACCTTTAATCGTTAACGTATCGGTTTGCGGTTGATAGTTAACTCGGTCACCTAATAAGATGCGGTCAAAGGAAACGGACACACCACCACCGGCACCAGACAATTTAACCAGTTTCCGTACAGTACTTTTATCTAACGGTAAATTATCGTCAAATTTGTATTCTTTGGTTGCGACAAAATCATTAAATTCACTGTTACTTAGTGTCGATAATGTGTCGTTAAGTTCAGACATTTCTGCATCTTCGCCACTGGCAATACGTTCGTTACAATATTCGTATACTTTTTCACGGGTTTCGGCTTTTTCTTTTGGATCAAGTGACTCCGATGCCATAAAGTCATCAATCGCAGTAAGTAACTCTTTACTTTGTGCTTTAGCATTGACTGTTTCAGAGCAACCAAGTAAGTCCATAAAGAAGTCATTTACTTGACGACCGGCACGACCTTTTATAAATGAAATCGTTTTTAAGTCATCTTTTGCGTGCAACAAATTGCTTACATCAATACGAGCAGCGAGTTGTATTTTATTTAAATCCAGATGACGAGAGCGATTGATCCCAAATTCACTGTCTACTGAATAATGATCCGTCAAATTAACCACACCAACTAAAAAGTAACGACTTGCAACATATTCATAGTCGATTAACAACAAATATCCCGTCTCTTCAAATTCGTATTTTTCTAACTCAGCTTGGAATAATTGCAAAGTATCTTTTGATAAATGATCAAAGGCTACGTCGTTAGCCAGATAGCTGTGCAAGCGTTGAGAAAACGCTGTGTTTTTTTCCTCATTGAACGCCGCAAAGCTTTTACTTGGCTTTGCGGTATAGATATTATGCAACTGTTCGACAAACGATTCTGATTTGCCGAGACTATTATCTGTCATTACCGCCCACTTCGTGGAAAAGTCGGTATTTTCTTTTTTTTCGTAAAATGCGATAGAAAATTGATTTACTTCTAAAGACATGATTTTTCCTAATCATTTTGTTGTGTTAGCATTGCTTTTTATCATCTTTGAACAAAGCACAGACTTTAATATGCCAATCATATCAAAATACTCAAACGAAGAGATTAATAATTTAGTAGAAGAATTATTATCTGTAATACAAACTCAAAAACCTTCTGTAGACTTGGCATTAATTGCTTTGGGCAACGCGGTTAGTAATGTCATCGACTCAAATGTGCCTGCAAAAGCAAAAGCGGATATCGCAAAAAGCTTTTCAGAGGCGCTACTTGCGTCGGTTGGCGGCAAACAGCACTAATACAAAAAGAAAGTTAACGAAACACTAATACGGTTGGGTTATGGTTATAAACCTTCAAGGGCAACACGACACTGAACGCTCGTTTAATTTACTGGCGTGGGGTCACTGGTTTACATTTGCTAATTTAATTTTAGCATTGGTCGTTTCGTTTTTTTATTTTTCTGGCTCCCCCCTACCAGAAACCTTCATTGGCTGGTTTTATTTACTGATCACTTGGGTGGGTCATTTTGCGTTTATATCGCTTAGTTGTTTTATTCTAACGATATTTCCAGTAATCACCTTGTTTCCTTATAAACGGCATATTCGTGGTGTTAGCGCGATTATGGCTGCGTTTTTTCAGCTTTTTTTATTTTTAGATGTCCTTGCCTATCGTGGTTTAGGTTATCATTTATCCACCAGTTCAGTTGACCAACTCAGTGAAGTAGAAGACGTTTATCTTGCTAGCTTAGGCGGCGGATATTGGGTGCTACTTTTAGTCATGTTTATCGGGATATTGTGTTACCAATTTTTAGTGAGTAACTTGACCTGGAAACGCATTCATCAACTGCAAAATTATAGATTTAAAAATCAAATCGCAACGGGCCTAGTGATTTGTTTTGGTTTGAGTCACGCCATGCATTTATGGGGTGATGCCACAGTAAATACCGATATCGCTAAACAAAGCGCAATGTTCCCAGCAAGTTACCCCCTTACAGCAAAAAGCTTGTTGGTTCGTCATGGCCTAATCGATATTAATGAATACAATCAAAACAAAAGTAAATTTGCGTTTGTTTCAAATCGCGAGTTTGAAATGCGCCCGACGATTGCGCCATCGTGTGACGTCACAGACAAACCTAACCTACACATTTATTTACTGGACGCATCGATAGAACCAAAGGTTAAAAGTTGGTTACAGGCGAACAACATCGCTTCTAGTCACAGCCATCAGCTAAGTTTTAGCACCGACATGGATACCAACCTCTTTAATTTGAATACGGGCTTACCGGGTATTTACCGTTATGCCAATTCAGATACACCACTTGAAATAAATAAACTGTTTGATCAGCAAAAACTGACCATTCAAATTCATCAACAAACCTTTGATATTGAACAAGACTTCGGAAAATTGTCAGACCACAGAGTATTTTTGTTTTACCAGTCTAAATCTGAGCAATTGTTTTATCGAACAACGGCAATTTTTGTCGGTTTTGAATCATTTGGCGATGTCCCTATTAGCGCGCAAAACATTGTGGCGTCCTACATAGACAAAGGACTAAATTGTCCAGAATTTGTTCGTGACAACTTATTAGATTCAACATTAGAGGACGTCCAATTTACGGATGTAGCGAGTAATTATAGTGATGGTTATTTCCACTTAATTTATAAAGACAAATCCATGTTGTTTTCTAAAGGTCAGTTGGTTTCTAATAAAACGTTTTCAACCAATAAAAATGTCAACGAACCAATGGATATTGAAGCGGTACATAAAGCGATAGTGAAAATAAACGGACGACGTATTACAAAATAGCTAAGACTACTTAACACTCGCCATTTGAGAATAGTAATGGGACTGTTAATTAGCGGGTGTTTACGCGTTACAACATGCAAACACTTCGCTCAATTCACAAATACTCGGGGCATAATTACTTTGTTCGTCGCTTATTTGTAACTACATTGTATAAGTGGGCTCAGGCGAATTAAGCATTGGCCCTAATAGCTTTTCTATCTTTAACTGCATCTTATTGTCGTGATTATTAAGCGAACAGCCAACACCGGTTGGGTTTTCATTTTGAGCGCCCTGCGGGTTCATCCAAACTATCTGACTTGTAAACATTTCAGGTTCTAATGCGTCTGGTAAAGTAACGACCAAATTAACTTCATCCCCTATTTTAAAAGGCTGATTGCTCTTAACAAACAAGCCACCCCCTTTAATAAAAGGCATGTAGCTCTGAAACAATTCCTTTACGTCTTCTATTTCTATTGTCAGTCTGTTCATAGTTATCTAATCAAATATTCCAATTCTTGAATAAAAGTAATTAAGGCGACTTGTGCACCGAGGTTATGAAACTCTTTACGAGATAGTCGATATTGCGTTAATTTAGTATGCCCGTCAATTGCCTTTTGTCCGACATTTTTCAACATAAGTTGTCTAATTCTGCGTTCGATTAAATACAATAAAAACGTATTTAATTCAGCATGTTTCCCGGAGACTTCAACAAATTCATCTGCTGTTGCTTGTCCTTTAAGCCATCGAATAAAGGTTTGATACATCGCGGTAAAATGTTCGATATCGCCATCTTCACACCAACGTTCTAACTTGCTCTCAACACCAGCGGCATAACCAACTACATAGTCTGGTATGTCGCTAAACTTGACTTTCAAATCAGTATTTTGATCAATATCAATGGCCCACACTTGGCAACGACTTAATATTGTCGCCACTTGATTATGTCTATTTTCGCTCATTAATAAAATGAAACTGTTGTCTGTTGGCTCTTCCAACGTTTTTAATACCGCGTTGGCCGCACTTTCAGTCATTTTATCAGCATTATAGATAAGTACGATTTGCCGACCTGCAATATGGGGTTTTTGTGAGAAAAACGTGGCGATAGACCTAACCTCATCCACACCAACACTTAACCCTTCTTGTCCAATTGACAAAAGATCTGGGTGGTTGTTGGCTGCAAACAGTTTACAACTTTGACATTGGCCGCAGGGCGTATCTGAGCTTAATGGCCGCTTTGAACAAAGCATTAAAGCAGTAAACTGTAAACAAGATTCAACAACCTTTGGTAAGTCGGCACCTTCAATAATATGGGCATGAGCCAATTGTTGCGGTTGCAGGGCAAGCTGCTTTAAATTCATCAGCTTAGACTCTTTAACCAAGTCGACAACACGGCTTGTAGTTGCTGTTGAACGTCTTCAAGCGCTTTAGAGGCATCTACCGTGACTATTCGCGGATTAGTGTTCGCGTGATGTAAATAGACACTTCGAGTGCGGTCAAAAAACTCAATTTGCTCACGTTCAATCCTATCAAGGGCGCCACGTTCTGCTGCGCGACCGAGTCCAATGCGCGGATCTATGTCCATTAAAATTGTGAGATCAGGTTCAAAACCTTTTAATACTGCGTTTCGAATAGGTAAGATTAAGTCATCCGGAAGTTGTCTACCGCCGCCTTGATAAGCTAGTGATGACAAGTCGTGGCGGTCGCCAATTACCCACAGGCCTTTTGCTAACGCGGGTTTTATTACGTTCTCAATGAGCTGTATGCGACTGGCATACATCATTAACAATTCCGCTTCTGGGGTTAATAGTTCGTCAGTTTCAGCCTTAACAATTTCACGCATTTTCTCTGCTAGCGGGGTGCCACCAGGTTCGCGTGTATTAACAAAGTGAATACCATGATCTAATAATTGTTGGCTAATTTGGCTAATTGCTGTTGATTTACCTGCGCCCTCAAGTCCTTCGATTACAATAAATTTCCCTGGAATAACTGATGACATATTAACTTCTCGTTTTTTCTAAATAGCGCTTTACAGCAAGGTTATGTTCTTTAAGTGTCTGACTAAACACATGGGCTCCATCGCCGGAGGAAACAAAATAAAAATAATCGGTGGCTGCCGGATCTAACGCAGCTTTAATCGATTCGGCACTTGGGTTTGCAATTGGTGTTGGCGGCAAACCATTAATTCGATAGGTATTATACGCTGTTTTTTGTTTTAAATGTCGACGAGTAATATCGCCTTTGTATTCGTCCCAAACACCATAAATAACAGTTGGGTCAGTCTGCAGTCGCATATTTTTTTCTAGTCGGTTAAAAAATACCGAAGCGATAATATCGCGTTCCGATTTTAACGCAGATTCTTTTTCGATTATTGATGCAAGAATTAACACCTCATAAGGTGTTGTAAGGATCTGTTGGTGATTATTTTCATTCCATAATCGAATCAAGGTTTGTTGTTGTTTTAATGCTGCTCGTTTTAATAACGCACTGGCCGTTGTACCTTTAGTATAAAAATACGTGTCTGGATACAAAAATCCTTCCGGGTGTGGCTCTGGTAAATCAAGCTTTTGTGCTAACGAATTAAGGTCAAGTGTTGATACATCATCTGTTAAGTATTCTTGAGCACCAACCTTATCTAGCACCTGATAAACATTCTCACCTTCCAAAATAATAAAACTGAACTGTGCTTCTTTGCCTGCAATAAACTGCTGAACCACGGCGTCGAAATGCTGCTCAAGCTCGATTTTATAAGTGCCGGATTTAACTTTGAGACCGGTTCCAAATAGCTTGTTCTCTAGTTTATGGCCAAAACAATCGGTAATTAACGTTTGTTTTACAAGGTTTTTACATACTTTACTGAAAGATTCACCTTTTTGGATTGTGAATAATATTGGTTGAGAATTTTGCAAACGTTGTTCTTTGGAGCTAATAACTCTTGAACTTAACACTAATAATAAAATTGCGCACACTACGACGACAAACATTAGGACTTTTATTGTTCTTGGGCGATGTTTAATTGTCAGTCGTTTAGATAAATTGGAGAACAAGGTCATATTGTAAACTTCTTAATAAAGGCCTGGGCAATCTCTAAGTCTAGTCGCCTACCAGCCAAATGGAGAACCGGTTGCAACTTAATTAACGCATTAGATAAAACTAGCGCGTCAGCATTCGCCAAAACGTCTTGGCCGAGTCTTTTTGTGATCTTTATACCTTGACGCTGCGCCAGCAGGTTTTCCCTTACCGTACCGGCTACGCCGCACAATTCGAGATCGGGGGTATACCACTTACCGTCTTCACACCAAAATACATTCGCTTTGTTTGTTTCAATCAAATTACCGTCAATATCAACAACGAGCCCATCAAGACATTGAGTGCGTTCAAGTTCAACAGCAATCATCACTTGTTCAAGCCGATTGATGTGTTTAAGTCCGGCTAACATCCTATTATGACTTAGCGGAGTTTCTACTAGATCAAGATTATCCACAGGCTGTTGGAACGCCGAAAAATCTGCCATCGGTGTTAACCATACAAAAACCGTTGGCTTAGTTTCAGTCGTATTACCATAGCCCCGCACCGCTGAACCACGGTCAATTTGAATTTTAAGCACACCGCAAGGGGTGTTCTGGACTAACTCACTAATATTATGGATTAACTGAGTCCAGTTAAGTGCATTAAATTTAAGTCGTTGGTTTGCCTGTTGCAGTCGTTCAATATGCTGTTCAAGCATGGTAACAGAACCATTAACCACAGATGCAGTTGTAAAGTGGCCATCGCCGTACAAAAATGAACGTTGCTTAAACCAGTCGTCCGATAGGTCGACTTTATATCCGTCTGAATTAAAGCAAAAAAATGACATAAAAAAAGCCCAATAGATCCATTGGGCTTTTGTACCAAAATTTAGCGCAAAATTCACTAAACTCTGTATTTATTTAGTCGTTTTGTTACTACTTAGCGGTTACATCTTTTTGAAAAGCAATGAACCGTTTGTACCACCAAAACCAAAAGAGTTACATAACGCGTACTCAATTGCCGCATCGCGGGCTACGTGTGGAACATAATCTAAGTCACAATCAACATCTGGGTTATCCAAATTAATTGTTGGTGTTATTTTCTGCTCCAATAAACTCATTACTGTCACAATTGACTCAACAGCGCCTGCTGCACCTAATAGGTGTCCTATCATCGACTTAGACGAACTCACCATCACAGATGACGCACTATTACCAAAGACACGTTTAACCGCTTGAGTCTCAGCTTTATCGCCTGCCGCTGTTGATGTACCGTGAGCATTAATATATCCCACTTGTTCAGCATTCACTTTTGCGTCGTTTAGTGCATTTTCCATTGCACGACCTGCGCCTTCACCGTTTTCAGGCGGTGACGTCATATGATAAGCATCACCGCTCATGCCAAATCCGACTAATTCTGCATAAATCTTAGCACCACGGGCTTTTGCGTGTTCGTATTCTTCAACAACCATAATCCCGGCACCATCTCCAAGCATAAATCCATCACGGTCTTTATCCCAAGGACGGCTAGCCTTTGATGGATCGTCATTGCGTGTTGATAACGCACGAGCCGCACCAAATCCGCCAATGCCCATTTCAGTAGAAGCTTTTTCTGCCCCACCGGCTACCATCACATCCGCATCGCCGTAGGCAATCATTCGGGCTGCATGGCCGATGTTATGTACACCAGAGGTACATGCGGTCGTAATCGAGATATTAGGACCTTTAAGTCCGTACATAATCGACAAATGACCAGCAATCATATTAATAATGGTCGATGGCACAAAAAATGGAGATAGTTTACGTGGTCCTGAAGCAAGCATTTTAGTATGATTTTCTTCAATAAGACCTAAGCCACCAATTCCAGAACCAATTGCAGCACCTATGCGGTGTGCGTTTTGTTCAGTAATTTCAATACCCGAATCTTTTATTGCTTGCTGTGCAGCAATGATCCCGTACTGAATAAAAAGGTCCATTTTTTTAGCTTCTTTACGCGGAATAAAATCCGTCGTTTCTAAGCCTTTAACCATGGCGGCAAATTTAGTACCGTAATTAGTCGTATCAAAGTGATCGATAAACTGCGCGCCACTTTTACCCGCTAACATATTATTCCAGGATGTTGCCACATCATTACCTAATGGTGACAACATGCCCATACCCGTTATAACTATCCTACGTTTCGTCACGTTCTTTCTCCGGAAACTGCCAAGAATATTGATTCTGATTGTATTCTAAGTTTAAAACTCAAGCGGAATTTATATTGAGGCGAAAAAAAGGGCAGCGTGTGCTGCCCAATTTCAAATACAAAATCGATTATTCAGCGTGTGCTTTGATATAGTCAATTGCAGATTGAACAGTTGTGATTTTCTCTGCTTCTTCGTCTGGGATCTCTGTGTCGAATTCTTCTTCAAGAGCCATAACCAACTCAACAGTATCTAGAGAATCAGCGCCAAGATCATCTACGAAAGAAGACTCAGATTTAACTTCTTCTTCTTTAACACCTAATTGCTCAATAACGATCTTTGCTACGCGATCTTCAATACTCATTTTTATTTTCCTTATCATTTTATAAGATAATGTTTGAATGCGCGTAGTTTAAAAGAATGACTACGTCGTATTCAAGTTATAATTTTATTTATTGCGGTGGTCAAACCTGATGACAGTTTCGACCCTTTTGCTATCAAAATCAAACAATTTCAATAGCTATACCATATACATGCCACCATTTACGTGGATTGTTTCACCCGTAATGTAGCCAGATTCACTGCTTGCAAGGAATGCAACCGTCGCCGCAATTTCTTTCGGATCACCTAACCTGTCGGCTGGAACCTGATCTGAAATCGCTTTTCTTTGGTCATCTCCCAACGCTTTAGTCATATCTGTATCGATAAAACCAGGTGCAATTACGTTAACCGTAATGCCACGTGAGGCAACTTCTCGCGCCAATGACTTAGAAAAACCAATAACACCCGCTTTCGCTGCTGCATAATTAGCCTGACCGCCATTCCCCATAGTACCAACGACAGAGCCGATATTAATGATACGACCATGACGTTTTTTCATCATAGGACGTAATACCGCTTTCGACAAACGGAAGATTGAGGTCAAATTGGTTTGAATAATTTCATCCCATTCAGACTCTTTCATGCGCATCAAAAGATTATCGCGGGTAATACCAGCATTATTCACTAATACGTCAACGTCACCCATATCAGCTTTAATTGCTGCTAACGTTTCGTTAACTGAATCGATATCCGTTACATTTAATGCGTAACCTTTACCATTTTCACCCAAATATTCTGAGATATTCGCTGCACCACTTTCTGATGTAGCCGTACCTGCAACTTTCGCACCTTGGGCAACAAGTTGCTCTGCAACTGCTTTACCAATACCACGAGACGCGCCGGTAACTAATACCACTTTGCCTTCTAAACTAAATAAAGACATCTATATCCCTCTTATTTAACTATTGCCAACAAGCTATCGCTGTCTGAAACAGACACACAACTTACTGACTTATCGATACGTTTTGCTAGACCAGAAAGTACTTTCCCTGGGCCAAATTCAAAGCTGTCTGTGATCCCTTCAGCTGCAAAAAACTGAATGGTTTCTGTCCAACGTACAGGACTATATAACTGCTTAATTAATGCTTGTTTTATCGCTTCAGGGTCCGATTCAACTTTGACATCAACATTATTAACCACTGAAATTTCAGGTGTATTAAATTCTAAATTAACCAAATCCGCTGCCAACATATCAGCCGCAGGTTTCATAAGTGCACAATGAGACGGTACAGAAACTGGTAATGGCAAGGCACGTTTAGCGCCTGCTTCTTTACACAATTCCATTGCACGTTCAACGGCAGCTTTATTGCCCGCGATTACAATTTGACCTGGTGAATTGAAGTTCACCGGTGAAACGACTTCACCCTGAGCGGCTTCACTACAGGCCTTAGCAATTAAATCGTCAGCCAAACCTATAATGGCGGCCATTGCTCCGGTTCCTGCGGGAACCGCCTGTTGCATATATTGACCACGCTTCTCAACAAGTTTAACGGCATCTTCAAGACTTAGTACCCCAGCGCAAACTAAAGCTGAGTACTCACCTAAACTGTGGCCTGCTAAATAACGAGGAACAGAACCGCCTTCAGCAACGTAAGCACGCCAAACCGCAACTGACGCTGTTAATAAAGCTGGCTGAGTAAATTCGGTTTGGCTAAGTTTACCTTCAGCATCGTCTTTAACTAACGCCCATAAATCGTAACCAAGGGCATCTGATGCTTGATTAAACGTTGATTGTACAACATCAAACTTGTCATAGAGGTCTGCTAACATGCCTACAGACTGTGAACCCTGACCAGGGAAAATGATTGCTTTTGTCATCTAAATCTCTTTCTTAATATTTAATCAGTGCTGATGCCCAGGTGAATCCACCACCAAATGCATTAAACATTAGGTTGTGTCCACGTTGAATTCGGCCATCGCGAATTGCTTCATCTAGCGCGGTTGGTACAGTTGCGGCTGATGTATTGCCGTAACGGTCTAAGTTGATAACAACCTGATCCATTGACATATCGAGCTTTTTGGCTACCGCAGAAATAATTCTTAAGTTCGCTTGATGAGGCACTAACCAGTCAATTTGTGACTTATCAATACCATTGTGTTCAAGCGTTTCGTCTACGACTTCTGTTAATTTTGAAACCGCAACTTTAAATACTTTATTGCCTTCCATAGAACCCCAGTTCGTATGAACTGATGCTTCATCACCACGTGTCGGAATTCCAACTTGGAGTAATTCTGTGTAGTTGCCGTCTGAATGGATGTGTGTGGACAACACGCCAGGCTCTTCTGATGCCTCAACAATAACAGCTCCAGCAGCATCACCAAACAAAATCACCATTGAACGGTCTTCAGGACTCATTAATCGACTTAAACAATCAGCGCCAATGACTAAGGCTTTTTTTGCTTGCCCAGTTTTAACATAGGCATCTGCCACGCTAAGTGCATAAACAAAACCGGAACAGGCTGCTGATACATCCATAGCTGGAACACCTGACTTTAGCCCTAAATCTCGTTGCACTTCACATGCTGCACTTGGCAACGAGCGGTAATGACTCGTAGTACCAACAATAACAAAATCTATTTCATCAGCGTCTATACCAGCCGCTTCAATCGCCTTTTTAGACGCTTCAACAGCCATTGATGCCAATGTTTCACCTTCACCAATGATGCGGCGTTCTTTCATGCCAGTACGCTCTTGGATCCACTCATCACTAGTGTCGACCATTTTTTCTAAATCTGAATTGGTACGTATATGAGGCGGGAAATAACTACCTGTGCCTATAATTCTTGAAAACATGAATCCTCTCAATGTCGCTAAGACTTTTTGTTATTATTCCTCGTCTTTGAGGACCTGTTCCACTCTATCTTTAATTTTATGTGGAACTTGACGCTGCGCTTCTTTTACCGCTTCTTTAATCGCGCTATAAAAAGCTTTAGCAGACGCATTACCATGGCTCTTAACCACAATTCCGCGCAATCCTACCAGACTCGCACCGTTGTAGTGGTCGGGGTTCATCTTTGAAAACAGTTTTCTGATCCCTGGCATTAAGATACCAATCATTATTTTGGTAAACAAAGACTTTTCACTTAAGGCTCTAAGCTTAGATATAATAAGCTTTGCAACGCCTTCAATGGTTTTTAATGCCACATTGCCGACAAAACCGTCACAGACAATAACATCGGCTTTTCCTGAAAAAATATCGTTACCTTCAGCAAATCCAACATAATTAATGTGTTTGCATTTGGACAACATTTCTGCAGCTTGCTTTAAATGGTCACTGCCTTTGATCTCTTCTTCACCAACGTTTAGCAAGGCTACCCTAGGGTTTTCAATACCTTCAACTTCGTTTGCCATCACAGAACCCATTACGGCAAACTGAAACAAGGTCTCTGGGCATTGGTGTATGTTTGCACCTAAATCCAGCAAATAGACTTTTTCGTTTTCATAAGTAGGTAGTGAACTAATTAACGCGGGACGTTTGATTAACGGCAACGTTTTTAGTACATATCGCGCCATCGCCAATAAGGCACCGGTATTTCCGGCGGAAACGCAGGCATCCGCTTGGTCTTGCTCAACAAGATCGAGGGCTTTGCGCATTGATGAACGATTTTTACGACGTAAAGCAATATCAGGTCGTTCATCTTGATTAACAACTTGTTCCGTATGGACAACTGTCAAGCGAGGATGATTTAACGCATTATGCTTATTTAAAAACGTGTGAATACTTTGCGAATGACCACAAAGATATAGATGTAAATAGGGGTATTTTTCAACAGCGCGTATGGCTGCTGGAATAGTAGCTCGGGGGCCATAATCGCCCCCCATCATATCTAGCGCGATGCGAATATCACGCATAATTAAGTCTACTTTCGCTTACTTAATTTTACGGCCTTTGAAATAGCCGTCTGCAGTCATATGATGACGACGGTGAGTTTCACCAGTCGTTTGATCTACAGAAAGATTCTCTGCAGTTAATGCATCATGTGAACGACGCATGCCACGTCTAGCACGGGATTTCTTACTTTTTTGAACTGCCATTGCCGTCTCCTAGTTCTTAAGTTTTTTCAATACATCAAACGGATTCGATTTTTTCTCTTCCGTCGCTTCTGGCGCCAATTCACCAAATGTCATGTCAGTCTCTTTGAGTTGACAATCTTTTAGCTCATGCATTGCTACAATAGGTAGCGCCAACATTAATTCGTCTTCGATTAATTCAACGAGGCTGACCTCACCAAATTCATTTAGTTCGATTTCTTCGTACGCATCTGGTATCCGTTCGTCACTCTCTTCAGCCGACACATTTACCGGAGTAAATGCGAACTCTGTAGAAATGTGGGTTTTTAAACCCGTTCCACATCGTTGACATACTAATTCTAAATTAGCAGCCGCGTTGCCTTTAATCACAACTAAATTCTGGGCATCAATACCACATTCAATAGTCACGTTTATGTGATCGTCTAAAACAGTTGCCACTTCTTTAATACGAACAAACTCACTCTTAACGATAATACCGTCATAAGTCATTCGTTTAAGCGCAGCTCTTGCTGGTGCGATCGAGATAGGAATTTTTACCATTTGCATAGGGCGCGCATAATATAGTTAGTGTTCTCTATAGTCAAAAGAAAATAGTACGAAACACGAAAAAAAGCTAAACTCCGGACATAATCCACTATTAATTAACAAATTGCTAATTTTCTGAGCAAAACATGACTAAAATTAAAACACCCACAATAGTACTTGGTTCAACATCGCCATTTCGCAAACAAATTCTCGATAAACTTAATATCAAATTTGTTACGGATAAACCAGAAGTAGATGAAACACCTCTATTAAACGAAACACCACAGCAGCTTGTTGAACGTTTAGCGATTTTAAAAGCGAATGCTGTTGCAGTACGTCATCAAGATGCCCTTATTATTGGTTCAGATCAAGTTGCGGTTTTCGATAATCGTATTTTAGGAAAGCCACATACCCACGAAAATGCCGTCAAACAGCTTTCAGAGTTCTCGGGTAATAAAGTCACCTTTCTAACGGGTTTAGCGGTTACGTGCTCTGCTACTGGCAAAACAACGGCTATTGTAGAACCATTTGAAGTTCATTTTAAAGCGTTGAGTCGTGATCAAATAGAAAACTACCTGCTTGCAGAAAAACCATATAATTGTGCAGGCAGTTTTAAAAGTGAAGCATTGGGCATTTGCTTATTTGAAAAACTGGTTGGCGACGATCCAAATACATTAATTGGGCTACCTTTAATTAAATTAACTGAAATATTGTCGCAGTTTGGATTTCATGTATTAGAACAACAAGCCACATAAAATCACAAAAGCCACATTCAATAAATTAAGATGTGGCTTTTTAATGGCTATTCTTTTTAATTACGTTATCGCAATCGCCAAACGAAATGATTCAATTGTTATACCCACTAAACTTTACTTCTATTAGCACTTCTATTAGCACTTCTATTAGCACTTTTATTAGCACTTTCATCATATCGTTTTTGAACCGCGTTTGTATTAGCTACTCAACTGGTTTATAGCGCTGGTTAATCCGACTTAATCCTAAACGCTTCAATTGCATTTAGTAGAGCAGGTTCCAATTCGGCTTCAAATCGCACAGTGGTTTCAGACACAGGGTGGTAAAACGAAATTTCCTTGGCATGTAAAAATAATCGTTTTAACCCCAGTGAATTCGCTCGAGCCGCAAATGCTTTGTCACCATATTTATCGTCACACGCAATAGCATGACCTTTACACGCCGTATGCACTCGAATTTGATGAGTACGACCGGTTTGCGGTCTTGCTTCTATCAATGTTGCGCCGTCGAGCGGTTCGACAACATCAAACATAGTGCATGAGCTTTTGCCTTGTTCTCTATCAACAACAACGATGCGCTCACCAGATTTTGTATTGATTTTTAACAGGGGCTCTTGCACTGAACGTACTGACTTATCCCATTCGCCTTCAACCAATGCCCAGTAGATTTTGTTCATCGACTTACTTCTTAGTTGCTCATGTAGCGCCACTAAAGTAGAACGTTTTTTAGCAATCAATAAAATACCTGACGTGTCGCGATCTAATCGATGCACAAGTTCAAGCATCTTTTCTTTAGGTCTAAGTGCACGCAACCCTTCGATAACCCCAAAACTTAATCCGCTCCCCCCGTGAACAGCAATACCAGATGGCTTATTTAATACGATAAGATACTTGTCTTCATAAATGATCGCTTGTTCCAATTTTTGTACAGATTTCAGTCCACTAGATATATTTGACTCTTGGTCACTTTTTACTCTAACGGGGGGAATTCGGACAACATCGCCATTTAACAATTTGTATGTCTGTTTAATACGGCCCTTGTTAACTCGAACTTCGCCTTTTCGCAAAATTCGGTAAATAACTGATTTAGGAACCCCTTTCAATTTGGTAATGAGAAAGTTGTCTATTCGTTGCCCTTCATGTACCTCGTCAATTTCGACAAATTGAACTTTCGGGAATTCTGTGGTTTGTTCGGTCATAAAAACGTCATTACCTGTCATTTTTTCAACAATTATATGAAAAACTGCTTTAATTATGTTGCTATATCTGGCAATGCGACTGATAATGGCCGCGCTCAGTTGAGCAACTGATTGAACTGCCTCACTCAATGGACGTAAGAGTCATGTAACGGAGCAGGGTTTGAGAACTCGATAATATCAGAAAACTTCCACAGCGCACATCTATAATCGGTGCCAGGAACATAATCTCAAACCTCCACGCCACTTAAGTACGGTAATGCGTGTAACATATTACCCTCTTCTTTAACCGTTCAGACCTGTCAACTAAAAGAGGCGTTAATTTAACCAGTGCCACGTATTCCAAAAGCATTTTTAGCAATTGGCACATGAAGTATTCTGACAAATAGAATTTGAAACCCTTGATTACAATCGAGACGATTGAAATGAAGCAATAACTAGTTGAGAAACTATACAGCGCCTAGGTGTGTTCAATAGTGCAGGTAAAAATGTGTGAAACGTGGCCCTAAAAAATAAAGAGCTACTATATATATGAAACGCATGTTAATTAATGCCACGCAACAAGAAGAAATGCGTGTCGCGTTGGTTGATGGTCAGCGTTTGTATGACCTTGACATCGAAAGTCCAGGTCATGAACAAAAGAAGGCCAACATCTACAAAGGAACTATCACTCGAGTTGAACCGAGCCTAGAGGCGGCATTTGTCGACTATGGTGCGGATAGACACGGATTCTTACCTCTCAAAGAAATTGCCCGCAATTACTTCCCTGACGATTATAAATTTCAAGGCCGACCTAACATCAAAGAAGTGGTGAAAGAAGGTCAAGAAGTTATCATTCAGATTGAAAAAGAAGAACGCGGTCAAAAAGGCGCAGCCCTTACGACGTTTATCTCTGTAGCTGGAAGCTATTTGGTATTAATGCCAAATAACCCACGCGCAGGCGGTATTTCACGTCGTATCGAAGGTGACGAACGCACACAACTTAAAACAGCGCTAAACAAATTAGAATTGCCTAAAGGCATGGGTCTAATTGTTCGTACTGCTGGTGTTGGTAAATCGTATGAAGAACTTGAATACGACTTACGTGCACTACTATTACATTGGGATAAAATCCAACAAGCTGCTGGCGGTCGCCCTGCTCCATTCCTAATTCACCAAGAAAGTAACGTCGTATTCCGTGCGATACGTGACTATCTTAAGCGTGATGTAGGCGAGATTCTAATCGACAGCCAAAACGTATTTAATGAAGCAAAAGGTCATATCGAACTATTTAGACCTGACTTTGTTGAACGCGTTAAGCTTTATAAAGGCGACGTACCTTTATTTACTCATTACCAAATTGAGTCGCAAATTGAATCGGCATTCCAACGTGAAGTTCGTCTTCCGTCTGGTGGCTCAATTGTTATCGACCCAACTGAAGCCCTAGTATCAATTGATATTAACTCTTCAAAAGCAACTAAAGGTGGCGACATCGAAGAAACGGCCCTAAATACCAATTTAGAAGCCGCTGAAGAAGTTGCCCGTCAACTGCGCCTTAGAGATTTAGGTGGTTTGTTGGTTATTGACTTTATTGACATGACACCACCAAAACATCAACGCGAAGTTGAAAACCGTCTAAAAGACAGTGTTAAACAAGACCGTGCACGCGTGCAAATTGGTAAAATCAGTCGTTTTGGTTTGCTTGAAATGTCACGTCAACGTTTACGTCCTTCATTAGGCGATGCAAGTCAACATACTTGCCCTCGTTGTGATGGCCAAGGCACAATCCGTAGTAATGAGTCTTTAGCACTTTCTATTCTTCGTATTATTGAAGAAGAGGCTATTAAAGAAAATACAGCTCAAATTCAAGCGCAAGTGCCTGTTCCTGTATCGTCTTATTTGTTAAATGAGAAACGTGACTCTATTCGCCACATCGAAATTAACAATAAAGTTAACGTAATGATCATCCCTAACATCCATATGGATACACCACATTATGATGTTGTGCGTGTTCGTATAGATGAAGACATTGCTGACTCAAGCTTTAAACTTGTGACCAAACCTGAAACTGCAGAATCAACTCAAGAAATCGTTATTCCGATGAAAAAAGAGATTGAACAACCGGTATTAAAAGGTTTTGCAGCACCTGTTGCTCCGGCGCCGACTGCGGCTCCAGCAAAAGCAGCAGAACAGGCTAAGCCAGCTGGTCCAAGCTTATTTAGTAAACTTGTTAAGTTTGTTACTGACTTATTCAAATCTGAAGAAGAAACGACTAAGAAGACGCAAAATAAATCACGTAATACCAACAATGGGCCACGTGAAGACAATCGTCGTAATAACAACAAAAATCGCAGTCGCAATCGCAACCAAAATGCTGATGGCAACCGTAATCGTAATCGTAACAACAAACGCGATAACGAAGACCGCGATGACAAACGTGCAGAACAACCGCGTGGTAGAAAACCACAGGAACGCACGAATAAGCCTAAGAATGACAATCGTCAAAAGAATGCGCCTCGTACTAATGAAAACGAAGATGCAACGACAACCAAAACAGCAGCGCCTGCTCCTAAGAAAGAAGAGAAGCTCGCTGAACGTCGTCAGCGTCGTAACAATCGTAAGCGTGTTCGAGTTCAAAAAGACGACTCGGCAGTAGCGGCGAAACAAAACGTTAAACCTAAAGTTCAAAACGAACAAAAGGCGACCAACGTAGCAGAGCCTGCTAAAACTGAAGTTGCTAAAACTGACGTTGCTAAAAAAGCACCGACAAAACAGCCAGAAGCAGCTAAACCAGTTGTAGAAAAAGCGGTTGTTAAAGTGACGGGTTTAGATAGGTTTAAACGCCCACTAAGAACAGATAAAGTCTTTGTTACTAAAGCACAACGTTTATTGATTAAACAACTCGCATCTGTCAAAACTGTTGCTGAAGTTGAAAGTCGTTATCCTGAGTCTGATTCAACATTTGAGCAAACGCATGAACATTTGACACCTGCTGCCAAAACGATTGAAGAAGTTCAAAGCGTCGATGCTCCGGTATCTGTCCCTGAAGCTGAAGCGGCTCCTGAGGTGAAAACTGACGTTGTCGATACGCCTAAAGCTGAAGTAGAACAAGTTGAAGCACCAATTACGGAAGAGCCTAAACCGGCTGAAGAAGTAAAAGAACCTGCTAAAACCGAATTGAAAGCTGAAGTTGTAAAAGCTGAGACTAAGGTCGAAACTGAAATTGTTAAACCAAAATCAGCAACGATTGGCTTCGCTAGCGCACCGATGACAAAACCAACGCCTGTAGTAGCAGGTACTGGTGAAAGTTTAGTGGCTATGGCTATCGAGTCACGTCCTGCAATTACGGTATCAGGCCGCTCTGCTGGTGCATCTAATGCAACCAACAGTGCAACATCTGAAGCGACTAAAACACTTTAACGTTAAGTCGTTTAAAAAACCGCTCTGATGAGCGGTTTTTTTATGTCCAAAATTTGGGCTTTAATACTGACAAAATATGCCATCCCCACGCAACTACGACTTCCTTAGCTTTACTCATGAACATTTTAAATCAAGAATAAAAAAGTCATTCCTTAACTTGTAATAGCACCTAGCCACTGTGATATTTGGGATTTCTATCGGGTGTGGATGATTAAGTTAAGTTTATTTGTGATGAGTTACTCGTGGTGAGTTACTTTTGATGAGTTACTAAGTTAACAACTAAACACCAAATTTAAGACGAAAAAAAACCGTTTAACTAAACGGTTCTTTAATAATTCTTTATGTAAATCAGGATAAAACTAACGCGGATAAAAACTCAGCCATTGTGCATTTTGGAACCATATAATATATGGAAATGCTAATAAACTGGTGTAATTATTCAGCGTTTTCGTTAACTGATGTTTGTTTGTCAAGTTTAGCTGCAAATACAGGTTTTACTTGGTGTTCAAAATTAATCAAGCTAAGTTCTGATTGTAAAGAGTTTTGAATTTCAACTTTGATAATATTTTTATCAATTGCCGCTGCATCTATTGGAGTTGCTGTGATCAATAATGTTGTTGCGAGTTCTGCGAAAGTCATAATTGCTATCCTTTAAAAATAAATTAATGATTGAGTTTATACTCTAAATTAATAGAGTGTATATTCTAATCAATTTTTAGAATAAAAGCACTAATATATTGTGTTTATTTTACACTTTTAGTTATAAGCTAATTTAATGACCTATCGATTGCATTTATCACAGCAATTTACGTTTTCACAATGTGCTAGCTAAGCGTCTATGGCCTAGAGAGTCACATCAAACTAGGTTCCATTTAGCACTCATCGGATTTTGTTTCGAAGTTAAGAGGGATAATAATGCTTGAAGTTCGATTAGAATAACTATGCCGACTGTGCGTCGGCATAGTAAATAAAACTAAATTACAATTGTGAATGACAAGGCTATTTCTATTCGTCTTTCTCTAAGCCGTCAACAGTCACACCTTGAAGAAAACCAGAACCCGTCTGCTCATTGTTTCTCAATTTAATCATCAATCGTAAATCATTTGGTGAATCTGCATGATGCAAGGCGTCTGCATAACTGATCCGAGATTGCTGATACAATTCAAACAATGCCTGATCAAAAGTTTGCATTCCCATTTCTTTGGATTTGGCCATTACCTCTTTAAGTCCAGAAATATCACCTTTCTTAATCAACTCAGCAACCATAGGAGAGTTTAGCAGTACTTCTATGGCTGCCACACGCCCTAACCCATCAGATGTCTGAATAAGTTGTTGGGCGACGATTGCTCTTAAGTTCAAGGCCAAATCGTATTTAAGTTTGTCGTGTTTTTCTTTTGGCACTAAATGCATAATTCGGTCAATTGCTTGGTTCGCATTGTTTGCGTGTAATGTGGCTACACATAAATGACCTGTTTCAGCAAAAGACAGTGCATATTCCATAATATCTTGGGAACGAATTTCACCAATTAGGATCACATCAGGTGCTTGTCGCAACGAACTTTTCAGTGCAGATTCAAACGATGGTGTATCAATACCAACTTCGCGTTGGGTAACGATGCATTTTTTATGATCATGAACAAATTCGATTGGGTCTTCAATGGTTAAAATATGCCCTTTTGAATTACGGTTTCGATAGCCTAACAACGCGGCAAGACTTGTTGATTTACCTGTGCCAGTGCCGCCGACAAATAACAATAAACCACGTTTAGCCATGATCATGTCTTTAAGGATTGGTGGTAAGCCTAACTCATCCACATCAGGTATTTTGGTTACGATGCGTCTTACAACCATACCAACTTGATCGCGCTGCCAAAACGCCGAAATACGGAATCGACCGACATCATTCGCCACCGCGAAATTGCATTCTTTAGTTGTTTCAAACTCAGTTTGTTGCTTGCTACTCATGCAACTAAAAACAAGTTCCTGAGCTTCGTCTTTTGACAAAGGCTCACTTTCAAGTGGTGTTAATTCGCCATTAATCTTCGCACTTATTGGCAAACCTACCGTGATGAAAAGGTCTGACGCTTTTTGCATCGCCATCTTTTCAAAAATTTTATCTATAGAATCCATATAATTTCCGTCCTAGAATCCGCCGCCGCCAAAACCTTGGCTAAACATATTTTTGTCATTCGCTTTTGTTAATGCTTCATCTCGTGTAATCAAGCCCATATTAATGAGATTCATTAAACACTGATCCATTGTTTGCATGCCATGTGCTGCACCAGTCTGAATCGAAGAGTACATTTGCGCGACTTTGTCTTCACGAATTAAGTTACGTATTGCCGGAATACCAATCATTATTTCATGAGCAGCGGCACGTCCACCACCGACTTTCTTACATAAGGTTTGAGAAATTACCGCGCGCAGAGATTCAGATAACATCGACCTAACCATGCTTTTTTCTTCACCTGGAAATACGTCAATAATCCGGTCTATTGTTTTAGGGGCCGATGTTGTATGCAAAGTACCAAAGACTAAATGGCCGGTTTCTGCTGCGGTCATTGCTAATCGTATGGTTTCAAGATCTCGTAATTCACCAACTAAAATAACATCTGGATCTTCACGCAATGCCGAACGTAATGCATTACTAAAACTGTGCGTATCTCGATGTACTTCTCGTTGACTAATTAAACTGCTCTTATTGTTGTGAACAAATTCGATAGGGTCTTCAATTGTTAAAATATGGTCGTGACGTTTAGCATTAATATAATCAATAATTGCTGCTAACGTTGTTGATTTACCCGAGCCGGTAGGGCCGGTTACTAGAACTAGACCACGAGGGTTATCAGCAATATCTCTGAAAATATCAGGAGCGCCAACTTCTTCTAATGACAACACTTCTGCCGGAATTGTTCTAAATACCGCACCAGCACCACGATTCATGTTAAATGCGTTAACACGAAAGCGCGCCAGATCTGGAACTTCAAACGAAAAATCCGTTTCTAAATTTTCTTCGTATTCTTTACGTTGCTTATCATTCATAATATCGTAAATAAGCGATTGAACTTCTTTCGAGTCCAATGCCGGAATATTTACGCGCCTCACGTCGCCATCAACCCTAATCATTGGTGGTGAGCCAGCTGACAAATGTAAATCGGATGCTTTATGTTGCACACTAAACGCTAATAATTCGGTAATATCCATACTAATAACCTAGAGTTAATTAAAGTCAAAAATCATGTCGGAAAAAGAACTTATAAATACCATAGCAAATAGCCTGTCAACTGCCCACGACAATATTCAAATGGCGGCTCAAAAAGCTGAAAAATCAGCAACTAATGTAAAACTTATGGCGGTAAGTAAAACCAAACCCTTATCAAACATTATAGCGGCATATGAATGTGGGCAACGTATATTTGGCGAAAATTATGCCCAAGAACTAAATGAAAAATATAAGGCTCTGGCACATCTAAAGGACATTAAATGGCATTATATCGGCCCTATTCAAAGTAATAAGACGCAAATCGTAGCAGAAGCCGCTAATTGGGTAGACAGTGTTGACCGTGAAAAAATCGCAATTCGACTCAATAATCACGCACAACAACTGGAAAAAAATCTGAATATTTTGATCCAGGTGAACATATCAAACTCTGACAAAAAGTCGGGGGTATTAATAACAAAGGTAGAAGAGTTAGCAGACGTTATAAACAATTTACCGCACTTGACTCTAAAAGGCCTGATGGCTATTCCCGATCAACATGACGACAAACAACAACTTAAAAATGAATTTATCCAAATGCACACTTGTTTTATGCAATTGCAACATCAATATCCTACAGTTGACACTTTGTCGCTAGGAATGTCTGGTGATATGGATTTAGCAATCGCGAGTGGTAGCACAATGGTAAGAATTGGCACTGCCATCTTTGGCTCAAGAAACTAAAAAGACAAGAAACTATTTATGACATTAAATCAAACATTCGCATTTATTGGCGCAGGCAATATGTCTGGCGCAATTTTAACTGGTATGGTTAACGCTGGCGTCCCAGCCACACAAATTTATGCCACCAATCGAAGCAAAGAGAAAAACGAAAAACTGCATGCGGAGCTCGGTGTTATTACAAATTGCAGTAACCGTCAGGCTATCGAACACTCAGATGTTGTTATCCTTGGCGTCAAACCGCAAATGATGTTGCAAATGCTTAAAGAGTTGGTGGCAGACGGCGTCGATTTTAGTTCAAAACTTGTTGTCACCGTTGCTGCAGGTCTTAATAGTCAAAGCTATAAAGACATTATTGGCAATGTTAGGTTTATCCGCACTATGCCAAATACGCCGTCAGTATTAGGCCTTGGCATGACGGGCATTTATTCAGCGTCTGACATAACAACGTTTGATCAGGATGTAATCGAACAGGACAAAGCGGTTGCTGAGAATGTATTTAAATGTGTTGGCGAAACGGTTTGGCTAAATGAAGAAGCACAAATTGACGCTGTAGCGGCGATTTCGGGCTCCGGTCCGGCGTATTTTTTCTTGTTTATGGAAGGACTAATTGAAAAAGCTAAATCGCTAGGATTCTCTGACGAAGAAGCTAAACTGATGGTAAAGCAAACGGCTATTGGCGCAACAACAATGGCGCAACAAGCCACGATTGAAGTTGAGCAACTGAGAAAAAATGTCACTTCGCCCGGTGGCACAACCGCAGAGGCGATCCGTTGTTATGAACAGAATAATTTGTCCGCCATATCTGCCGATGCTTTAGATGCAAATATCGCAAGAGCAAAAGAGCTTAGCCAATTATCATAATTATTAAGGTACTTTATATATGCAAGCGTTTCACTTTTTAATTTCAACCTTATTTGATTTATATCTCATGGTTGCCATTCTGCGTGTTTGGCTACAGTTGGTTCGAGCTGACTTTTACAATCCTGTTAGCCAATTTGTAGTTAAAGCGACAAATCCGCTTTTAGTTCCGTTACGTCGAGTTGTTCCCGGTGTTGCCGGTATCGACTGGGCTGGCGTTGTACTTGTTTACTTAGTGGCGACACTAAAAATAGTCGCAATCCAAGCCTTGTTTAGTAACGGATTTCCAATTCCTGAAATTTTAATTGCTGGCTTATTTACTGTGATTAAAGAAATATTCACTATTGTTTTCTGGGTAACAATTATCCGCGCCATCATGAGTTGGATATCACAGGGTTATAATCCGGTCGAAGCGTTATTACACCAACTAACAGACCCTATATTGGCGCCCATTCGTAAAATCATTCCACCAATTGGTGGATTGGATTTAAGCCTAATTGTATTTTTAATCGGACTGCAGTTTGTTCAAATATTAGTTAATGAAATGTTAAAAATGGTATTTTAATGAGCAGTCAAATAAATTTAAAAACACTGTGTTTTATCTGCGTTATGGTCCTTACGTCATGGACTGTATCGGCAGAACAAAAGGTCGTAAAGGGTGATTGGGATATTCATTACATCGCCTTTCCAAGCTCCTTTCTAAACCCAACGGTAGCTAAAACTTACGAATTGCAGCGTAGTCGATATATGGGGGTTGTAAATATTTCCGTTCTAGACAATCAAAATAATGACGCTGCAAAAAATGTCTATGTTACCGGAACAGCAAGAAACCTACTTGGCCAAACTAAATCGTTATCATTTAGCAAGGTGAAAGAGGGAGACGCTATTTATTATTTAGCACAACTGAAATTTAGTAATGAAGAAATCTATAAGTTTGATATTGATATCAAATTAGGTGACCGGTCAGAAAAATTAAAATTTGACCAAAAATTTTATGTTGATTAACCCCCTCCTGAGGAATTTAGGTTAGCGTGAAACCATTAAGTCGTGAGGTCAATTCTTTTCAATTGACCTCACTTCTTGTTTTGACAGCCACACCTGTAAAAGCCAGCCCTAAAATCGACCTTTGCACTAGCCCTCGTTATACCTCTTTATACCTCGTTGTAACTGCCAAATAACATCCCAACATTCCATTATAAAAAAATTAGAACGGAGCAAAGTCATCTATCAATCAGAAAGCATATTGTGAACCAATCTTCAGAAATATTTTGCCGTTTTAAACTAAAAATTGTAAATTCAGTGAATCGTTGAATATTTATACTTGGCGATTTGAAAATATATTGGTACGTTATGTTCACTCAAATGAATAAGGATTGTAAACGAATGTCTGCTACACAAGAACACTCGGAAGACTTAGGAATTAAAGCAATTTTATTAACGGCAGAAGAAATTAATCTCGCAGCCTCGTTGCTTTATGTTGCTTATCACGAAGATCCTGTATTTAAACATATTTTCGAAAGTGAGCGTCCAGATTACGATAAGCGTCTTCGTGCTGCGATCCGCGAAGAACTTGCGGCTTTTTGGCAAACTGAACAGCCTATGATTGGCCTCTATTCTGATGAACATTTACTCGCTGTTGCGTGTTTAATTGAACCGCAAACCGGATTGGAACCAGAACGTTTTTGGCACTGGCGCTTAAAAATGATGATCAACGCAGGCTATTTAAGCACTAAAAACATGATCGAAAAAGAAAAACGTGTCGCCGCTGCTATCCCATTTGACCACTATCATTTATTAACATTTATTGCCGTTCACCCTGACCATCAACATTTAGGATTGGGCCATTATTTGATCAAAGCCGTTGATTCAATTGTTAATGAAAATAGCCTATCTAAAGGTGTTGCGGTTTTTGTTACAAAAGAAAAAAACAAGCCTCTGTTTGACGGTGGCAATTATAAAGAATTAGAAGATATCACCATCGGCGATGTTTGCGGTACGCTCATGTTTAGAGAGAAGTAAAACGTCATTCAATACAGACTTAGCGGCAAACAAGTTAACCTTATAGTCTGATAATGTTTTAGATAAACTGAATGTAAATTCGAAACAAAAGTGAAAAAGCATAACAACGACAAAGGGAGATGAATAGATGAACGATGCACCCCCTCAAAAATTTTCATCATTTGCTGAATTTTATCCTTTTTATCTTGCTGAACACAGCAAACCAATGTGCCGAGCCCTTCATTACGTTGGCTCAACATTGGTACTGTTAACTTTGTTTTATGGTCTGTTCACATCCCAATATTATGTATTTTGGTATTTGCCACTACTAGGTTATGGCTTTGCTTGGATCGCTCATTTTTTTATTGAGAAAAACCGCCCCGCCACTTTTACCTATCCTTTCTATAGTTTTCTTGGTGATTGGGTCATGTTAAAAGATTTTTTATTTGGAAAGCTTCCAAAATCCACCTCAAAATAAGGTTTGTGCCATTAATTTGGGATTAAATCCGCGAACACTTTTACAAATCGGGCTGTGACGCGTAAAATTACAAACCTTAATTATAAATAGGCCAAACTTACTTTGTTAAATAAAGAAATATTAAATGCTGTTTTAGAAAATATAGACAGTCTTAAAGCTCGTGATGTTCAAACTATAAATGTCAGCAAAACATCTTCGATTACCGATTACATGGTAATTTGTTCAGGCAACTCTAAAAAACATGTGCAATCTATTGCAGACCACGCATTAACTGAAGCTAAGCATTCTGACAATCCACCGATTGGTATTGAAGGATTTACTGAAGGTGAATGGGTTTTAGTGGATTTAGGCGGCGTTGTTCTGCATGTGATGCAAGATGCCACTCGAGACTTCTACCAATTAGAAAAACTTTGGCAAGCCTCCAGCTCAAATGACGAATAAATTGCGACTGACCAAATGAAAATTCAGTTAGTTGCTGTTGGCACCAAAATGCCCAAGTGGGTAGAAATCGGTTTTGCTGAATATCAGCGCCGATTTCCAAAAGACTGCCAGTTTGACCTCACCGAAATTGCCGCCGGGAAGCGCGGTAAAAACGCAGACATACCTCGTATTTTGCAAGCCGAAGGCGAAAAAATGCTAGCGGCTGTGCCTCAATCAAATCGCATAGTAACGTTAGAAGTTACCGGTAAACCTTGGGATACTCACCAACTGTCTAAGCAACTGAGTCGTTGGCAGATGGACGGTAGAGACGTCAGTCTACTTGTCGGTGGCCCTGAAGGTTTGTCACCTGAGTGTATTCAACGTTCAGAACAAAAATGGTCCCTATCACCTTTAACCTTGCCACATCCGATGGTTCGCGTTATCGTGGCGGAAAGTCTATATCGAGCTTGGAGTTTAAATAATAATCATCCTTATCATAGAGAATGATTTTTATATAATTCAATCATATGCGCCGTAACTCCTATCAAATCCAAGACCATTCTGCTGAAGCAAATTTATTTGCGCGTCGAGCTATAATCTCGTTTGTTTTTGTGGTTTGCATGATGGGGGTATTAATCGGTAATCTCTATTATTTACAAGTCGCTTCTTACCAATCTTACCAAACTCGGTCTAACGACAATCGAATAAAAGTCCAACCGATTGCACCTAATCGTGGTGTAATTAAAGACATTAATGGCAATGTGCTGGCAACCAATGAACCCACGTTTTCATTGGAGATCATTCCCGAACTCGTCGACGATATGGATGAAACTATCGCTGCGGTTAGTGAGGTTATCGAACTTTCAGAAGAGCACATCAGCGCGTTTAAAAAATCAATAAAATACCAGCGTCGCTTTAAAGGCATGCCGATTAAGACAAAATTGACTGAAAAAGAAGTTGCATCCTTTAGTGTTCACCAACACAAGTTTCCAGGTGTTTCTATCGAAGCTCGTTTAGCGCGTTATTATCCCTATGATTCATTTCTGACCCATGCAGTAGGTTATGTCGGAAAAATAAATAAAAAAGACATTCATCGCTTAGAACAAAACAGTCAAATTCAAAACTATGCCGCAACACGGAGTATCGGAAAATTAGGAATTGAACGTTTCTACGAGACGCAACTCCACGGCATAACTGGCAGTGAAGAAGTTGAAGTTAATCACCGTAGTCGAGTGATTAGACAACTTAGTGTCACGCCGCCTATTCCTGGCAGCGACTTACACCTGTCCATTGATGTTGAAATGCAGAAAAAGGCCCAGGAAATTTTAGACGGGAATCGTGGAGCTATTGTCGCAATGGATCCACGCGACGGTTCAATATTAGCTCTGTACAGTAATCCAAGTTATAACCCTAATTACTTTGTTAGTGGTATAAGCCAAAAACTTTATTCTAAGATTGTTAATTCTAAAGACAAACCTATGTTAAACCGGGTAACGCAGGGCCAATATCCACCGGCTTCAACCGTTAAACCACAATTAGCATTACTTGGTTTGCATAACAAATTGATTACCCCAGAAACCACTATATGGGATCCTGGCTATTGGCGATTTCCAAACCTAGATGTTAAACGTCGTTTTAGAGATTGGAAACCATCTGGTCATGGCCATGTTAACTTGTCATTATCTATCCGCCAATCCTGCGATATTTATTACTATGATTTAGCCTATCGGCTAGGGATCGATGAAATTAGTAAATTTGGGCATCGGTTTGGCTTTGGCAATTACACTGGCATCGACTTAAAAGAAGAATCCAAAGCCAATATGCCTTCGAGGGAATGGAAAAAAGAACGATTTAAGCAACCTTGGTACAAAGGCGATACAATTTCTATTGGTATAGGCCAAGGATATTGGACAGCAACGCCAATTCAACTTGCGATGGCAACATCGGTTATGGTCAACAAAGGTACGGTCATCGAGCCTAGGATCGTCACAGGGATCACTAATCAAGGCGAATATCAAGCAACCCCCGTTAAAATCCGTGAGCCAATTGATGACGTAGAAACTGAAAATTGGGATCTCATTTTAAAGGCCATGTACGATACTGTAAATGCTGATAACGGTACGGCCCGTTCGGCCTTCGTAGGGTCAGTTTATAGTTCTGCGGGAAAAACCGGAACGGCGCAGCTTTTCTCTCTTGGTGAAGACGAAGAGTATGAAGTAGAAAAAGTTGCTGAACGTCAGCGCGATAACGCCATGTATATTGGTTTTGCGCCTTTTGATTCACCGTCAATTGTTATCGTGGTTGCCGTCGAGAATGCTGGCGGTGGTGGTTCTAACGCAGCGCCGATTGCACGGCAAATGATGGATTTGTATTTTGCTCTAGGTATTCCGAGTAAACGAAAAGTTGCTCCGTTAATTGATATCGTAGCGCCCGTTTCAACTACAGTTAAGGCCGGAGAATAAGATGGCAAAAACTGAACACGAAAAACGTCGTAGTTCGTTGTTTTTTCGCTTTCATATCGACATTCCGTTATTGCTCGGAATATTGACACTAATGGCGCTGAGTATGTGCGTCGTATATAGTGCCGGCGGTCAAAACATGGATATGGTTATTCGACAAGCGGTTAGACTTGGCATTGGCATCGTTGTGATGATTGTCGTCGCACAAATATCCCCATTTACTTACCAAAAATGGGCACCCCACTTGTATATCCTTGGCGTTGCGTTTTTACTCGCTGTATTGTTATTTGGCGATATGGGTAAAGGAGCCCAACGTTGGCTCGATTTAAAAATCGTTAAATTCCAACCATCTGAAGTAATGAAACTCGCTTTACCTATGATGATGGCGTGGTTTTTAAGTGTATTTACCTTGCCCCCTTCGAGTAAAAATACGCTATTTAGCTTTATAATAATCGCTATTCCAACGCTACTTATTGCCAAACAGCCTGATTTAGGCACCGCCATATTAGTTGCCAGCAGTGGATTTTTTGTGTTGTTTTTGGCGGGTTTAAGGTTTCGGATAATTATCGGTTTGCTCAGTGCATCTGTGCCGTTCCTTTATATCCTCTGGAACTTCTTGATGCATGGATATCAAAAGCAACGTGTGCTTACTTTCTTAAACCCCGAAAGCGATCCACTCGGTTCTGGCTATCATATTATTCAATCAAAAATTGCCATTGGCTCAGGCGGCACAAATGGTAAAGGATTTTTACACGGGACACAGTCGCAACTGGAATTTTTACCAGAACGCCACACCGACTTTATCTTTTCAGTCTTTAGTGAAGAGTTTGGGTTTATTGGGGTTTTAATGCTGATGTCTGTATATGCCTTTATTATCGCCCGAGGTATTTATATTGCGGTTCGGGCTCAAGAAGGCTTTGCTAAATTGCTGGCTGGCAGTTTGATCTTAACCTTTTTTGTTTATCTCTTTGTCAATATTGGAATGGTTTCCGGCCTTCTCCCTGTCGTTGGTGTACCGCTTCCACTCGTCAGTTATGGCGGCACCTCTATTGTGACGTTAATGGCAAGTTTTGGTATTTTAATGGCAATTAGCACCAATAAACGTTTATTAGCGAGTTAACATGAAGTTTGTATTTATCTTTGTAGCCTTATTATTGGCGTCTTGTACCAGTGGTCGATATGATCACAAACACGATAGCGCACCCGTTCGCCCGCCAACGGCAATGGAACTCGAAGATGCAAAAGTAGTGCACGAGCCTGTGGGACGTGGCAATAATCCTTACATCGTTTTTGGAAAAAAATACAAACCAATGCGAGATAGGAAACCTTATTCACAGCAAGGCATTGCTTCTTGGTATGGCAAAAAATTCCATGGGCACTTAACCTCAAATGGCGAAGTTTATGACATGTATGCCATGTCGGCGGCGCATAAAACTCTGCCTTTACCTAGCTATGTAAAAGTAACCAACCTTTCAAATAATAAAACCGTAGTGGTCCGAGTGAATGACAGAGGGCCATTTCATGAAAGTCGTATCATTGACTTATCCTATTCAGCGGCAGTGAAAATTGGGGTTTTTGACACCGGTACTGCCAATGTGAAAATCGAAACGATATTACCACCCCCTCTCAAACCTAAAAAGCCTACTGTTGCGCTTGAATCGTCACAGTATCAAATAAGAGTTTCTGGGTTTCAATCTCGTGATGAAGTCCGCGATACCGCTGTAGGGCTTAGTCATATGTTACATATTGACTCAAAGTTTATTGACGACTCACATCACCAAACCTTGATAATTGGCCCATTTGGCTCAGAAAAAGATGCCAAGCAGCTTAAACAAAAAGTACATGACTTTGGTTACCCAGAAGCAACATTGGAAGCCTATTCAAAATAGTCGAATTTCCGATTTCAGACTTTTAGATTGCTTACATTTGGGTTCTCGACTTTTAGCACTCTTAATAAGAACATACTATTTATCATACCGCAGAGCTAAACGGACCCACTTTAGTTTTCGTATTCGTTGTCGTAAATTCGCTTTGACGACCAACAAACAGTTACTTTGACCTGAAATAGTCACGCCTTCACTCGACATTTGTGTTGCAATCTTCCTCTTGGCTAGGCAATAGGCAAATTTTTGCGTCCATTTAGGCCACCGCATGAATTTATCTCAAACCTTATTTATTTCGTAAAACCCTGAACTCCATAGCCATTAATTTGTCACTTGTTAGGGGTATACCATTAGATTAAACAAATTGTCGGTTATTTCACTGGTCTGCTAGACATGCTTAGCTAACGTGTGGATAATATCGACCCTAAATAACACGCCTCATCCTTTTGTATTTAACTACTGTTATTGGAATTCAATTTTAAAACATGAAAAAATTATTAACTCGAATTATCTTAGTATCTGCCACGGTTTTCACCCTGAACGTTAACGCCAACTTTTTAGTCCCAAACCCGCCTTTAGTTAATGCCAAGGGTTACATTCTAATTGACTTTGACACTGGTAAGGTTCTCGCTGAAAAAAATGCGGATGAGCAACTTAACCCTGCAAGTTTGACAAAAATGATGACGAGTTATGTTATTGGTCGTGAAATTCAAAACGGCACAATTTCATTAACGGACATGGTAACTGTTAGTCACAAAGCCTGGTCAAAGAACTTCCCAGAATCATCAAAAATGTTCATCGAAGTCGGGAAAGAAGTTTCTGTTTCTGACTTAAATCGGGGCATTATCATTCAATCAGGTAACGACGCATGTGTGGCAATGGCAGAACATATTGCCGGGAGTGAAGATCAGTTTGCACAATTAATGAACTTGTATGCTGAAAAAATTGGCCTACATGATTCTCATTTTGTGAATAGCCATGGCTTAACTGCAGATGGCCACATGACTACCGCCCGCGATATGGCTAAACTTGGTGCCGCTTTAATACGCGACGTACCTGAAGAATACGCAATCTACCAAGAAAAAGACTTTACGTTTAATAACATTTCTCAAATTAATCGTAACAGTTTGTTATGGGATAAAAGCCTCAATGTAGATGGTATTAAAACCGGTCATACAGACGCTGCTGGTTATTCACTTGTATCATCAGCAACCAAAGGCGAAATGCGCCTTATCGCGGTTGTTATGGGTACCGCAAGTAAGCGAGCGCGTAAAGTTGAAAGCAAAAAGCTATTAAATTACGGATTCCGATTCTTTGAAACTTTAACCGCTTATGAAGCCGGTACTGAGTTTGCCAAGCAAAAAATCTACATGGGCGACAAAGATGAAGTACGTTTAGGTATAAACCAAAGCACTCCAATTACTATCCCTCGTGGTTATAGAGAAAAATTAACAGCAAGTTTCACTCTTGATAAAGAGTTAGAAGCCCCAATTAATAAAGGCGCTGTTGTTGGGACTCTGACGTTAAAAATTGAAGACGAACTCATTACCCAATATCCATTAGTTTCACTCGATGAAGTGAATGAAGGCAGTGTCTTTAAAAAGATAAAAGACTTCGTCAAAAAGAAACTCGACCTATAATAAATACGTTGAGTAACAAAAAACCGGTCTAAAGATCGGTTTTTCGGTTTTATTAAACCTTACCCCTACGAAACATGAGGTTTTAACATGACAGTAAAAGATACGAAATTTGACGAGTTATTGGATTTTCCTTGTCAGCAAACGTTTAAAATCATGGGCGTGGCGCACGACGACTTACCGGTTCACGTCATAACCGTTTTACAAAGGCTCGCTCCGGGTGATTACGTCCCAAAAATAAAGCCGAGCAGTAAAGGCAATTACCATTCACTTTCTATATCGGTAACTGTGACAAGCAAAGACCATATGGAACTTGTTTATAACGAACTTGGTGCACTTGAACTTGTGCGTGTGGTACTTTAGTCGTCATGACCAACCTAAATGACAAGCTTGTTATTCGTCAACTTGGTCGTTCTGATTACGAGCCAATATGGCACAAAATGCAGGACTTTACAGACCGCAGAAACGACGACACCGTCGATGAATTATGGGTGGTCGAGCACAACCCGGTATTTACACAAGGCCAAGCAGGTAAAGAAGAACATTTGTTAAATACCGGTGGAATTCCGGTCATTAAAGTAGACCGTGGTGGTCAAGTCACTTATCACGGTCCCGGCCAACTTGTTGTTTACTTATTGCTTAATTTACGTCGCCGTAAGATAGGTGTTCGTGAATTAGTTACTCAAATTGAACAATCAATTGTCGACTTACTGGCACAATTTGATATTGAAGCATATCCAAAAAAAGACGCTCCTGGTGTTTATGTTGATCAGAAAAAGATCGCATCCCTAGGATTGCGGGTTCGTAAAGGTTGCAGTTTTCATGGCCTTGCGTTAAACGTAGATATGGATATGGAACCGTTTTTGCGAATTAATCCATGTGGCTACGCTGGACTTGAAATGGTCCAGTCTAATCAGATTGGCGGGCCTTCCCACGTTTCTGATGCTGCAGATAGACTGACAAAAATACTGGCGCTTTCGCTTAATGCGAAGGACATTGAAATCACACAAGGCATAACGGATCTTGAACAAAGGTTAGTTGAAAAAAACGATGAGCAGAATTAAAACATCTCAATTAGAAGCAGGCGTTAAATTACGTGATGCAGACAAAATGGCGCTAATTCCGGTAAAGATCATGCCGACTGAACGCGAAACCATGTTAAGAAAACCTGATTGGTTGAAGATCAGATTGCCTAAGTCGAGCGAAAAAATCGACAACATCAAAAAAGCGATGCGTAGCCAAGGGTTAAGTTCTGTATGTGAAGAAGCGTCATGCCCTAACCTGCCAGAATGTTTTACCCACGGCACGGCAACTTTCATGATTCTAGGTGACATTTGTACTCGCCGTTGTCCATTTTGTGACGTTGCTCATGGACGCCCATTGCCTCCAAGTGCTCAAGAGCCAGAAAAGCTCGCCATAACCATCAAAGAAATGGGCCTTAAATATGTTGTTATCACCTCTGTTGACCGTGATGACTTGCGTGACGGCGGTGCCCAACACTTTGCTGATTGTGTGACTGAAATTCGTAAACATAACCCTGGCATTAAAGTTGAAATTTTGGTTCCTGATTTCCGTGGAAGAATGGACACTGCTCTGGAGATTTTAGGGACCGCACCACCGGATGTGTTTAACCACAATTTAGAAACAGCGCCTCGTATGTATCGTTTAGCTCGTCCAGGTGCTAACTACAAGTGGTCACTAGAATTACTTCAAAAATTCAAAGCACAACATCCAGAGGTTGATACTAAATCAGGGCTGATGGTTGGACTTGGTGAAACAAACGAAGAGATAATTGAAGTACTAAAAGATCTTCGCGAGCACGACGTAGACATGTTAACTATTGGCCAGTACTTACAACCAAGTAAACATCACTTGCCAGTAGAACGTTATGTACCGCCTGCTGAGTTTGATATCTTTAAAGCTGAAGCTGACAACCTAGGTTTTAAACATGCGGCCTCTGGTCCATTTGTACGCTCTAGTTATCATGCGGACAAACAAGCAGCTGGTGAAGAGGTTAAATAAAAATAGTCGACTGTAAAATCAGTCTCTATTAGATAAAAGGCGCCCATTGCAATCACATTGGGCGCCTTTTTTACATCGCTTTATCGTATAACCAAGATTAATCATTTAATCCTAAAGTTAACACCTAAAGTGCGATATCACATGAATGATTGCGCACTATTCTCCACAGATGCCATTTTGATAGTTACCTTTGGTTCGGACAATTTCGTTTTCTGTTGGTTCAGTACGAACGCCTGTGAACAAATCCAATATCACTCGACGGATATTACTGTCGAGACGTGTCACAACATAACAGTCTGCTGTTGGCTCTTCATGGGTGCCACCAACGCCTGAATCATCGGTTAGGAATATATACCGACTGTGTGTTAGCGCCGCCAAACCGCGCATTACAAACTCAGCTTTTAACGCTACACCACTGGCTGCGATCGGGATGATATGAATTTGCTGTTCACGTGCCTGTTGGCCAAGTTCCCAGGTTGTTATTAACGCTTCGTCGTGTGGTGGCGCGTCAGCGACTAACAACATCATTTTGGTCGCCTGTCCACGCCATTGTTGTTGTAATGCCTCGCCAATACCTCGTTCCATCGCCTCTGGGTAATCACCACCACCATCGTAATTCTGTTCTGACAAGTCATCGAGAATTTGGTCGACATCACTTGATAGGTCAAAGACTCGAGTAACATAAAGATCGCCATCATCACGGTACATAACCAATCCTAAATTAAGGTCAATGCCGCCTAATGAAACTGAGAGTTCATTCAATATCGAAGCCAGTTCAACTTTAAGATAAGCCAGTTCGTCCCCCATACTTCCTGTTGTATCAATTACCACCATCAAGTCTAACATTGACGGCGAATTTGCAAAGTCTTCTATTTTGAAATCAACAGTACGTTGGTCGCCTAATTCGCTAATTTTTATTGTTTTTGAAACTGAATAAGTATCATAAGTAACCGTAATATCAACCGTATCTGATAGGCTATCTAATGCAGGATAAAGGTGAACCCAACCAGCGCTAGGTGTTGAAAGTGAATACCCAGTATCACCAGACTGTATTGAAATCGTTGCACCACCGAATGGTTTGTCATCCATATCAACAACAGACAATTTAATTGCATTAGTAATATCAAAGGTAGGAAATTCAGAAAATTCTTCTGACCCCTGTAAAATAGAGGTTATATAATCTGAATAAAGTGCAGGATTAAGTAAGTCGTCATAATCGCCAGACGTTAATGTGCCGGCTTGAATTTCGGTTTCCGTACCGGTAGACGGGCTGACTTCTCCAGACCATAAAGCATCAGAATCGACACTTGTTTTGTCTGTGCCATCAGCAACGGGAGTCTCTGTGACGATTTCTGTATCGGAGTCAGCACTTTCAGTAACCACTTCACCACAGCCTCCTAACAAAGCCAATACAAAACACATTGTGGTAATTTTATTCATTCTTTCGTCCTTAATTTAATCCAGTCCATAATCTAGCAGGTCAAGTAACACCATGATGTAATCATTTGTTATCGAATGTTACTTGACCATTAATGCAGCTAGAGCTTGCAACAAGCTTTAAATCCGAATGCGTTTATAACCACAAACGTTCGATTAAACACTTACCCGCTTATACGGTCTATATTCTGGTTGCCAGAAGTTTTTATTAATTTTATCGCGTAATTGTTCATCGGATAACGGCAGCGCTAAACCTTGCTCTATAGCAACTTTAGCCACATTAAATGCGATGGTTTTACTTAACTCTGGTAAATCCACCAGCTTAGGTAATAACGCGCCATCATTATTTTCTACAACCGGACTCGCGTCAGCCAAGGTAACACTTGTGGCCATTAACATTTCATCACTAATCAACTTAGCACCGACTGCAATCACACCTAACCCAATACCTGGGAAGATATAAGCATTATTACACTGGGCAATTTCAAACGTTTCTCCATCAACTTCAACTTTACTAAATGGGCTGCCAGTGGCAACGATGGCTTGACCTTTAGTCCATTTCAGAATGTCTTCCGGACGGGCTTCTATTTGTTTAATTGGATTACTTAGTGGGAATATAATCGGTTGTTCTGTGCCTTTTGACATGGCTTTAACAACTTCTTCGGTAAACAATCCTGGTACGCCAGACACCCCGATTAAAATTCCCGGTTTGGCACAATGCATAACATCCAATAAACTTGGGTAGTCACCTGAGTACTGCCAGTCTTTTAGATTTTCTGCACTTTGAGTCAAAACTTGCTGAAAATCTCGTAAGTCCGTCATACCTTCTGAAACCAAACCGTGGCGGTCAATCATAAAGACTTGGCTACGTGCAGTTTTGTCGTCAACCCCCTCTGCCTTCATCTGCATAATGATTTGCTCAGCAATCCCACAACCGGCAGAACCAGCACCTACAAACACGACTTTTTGTTCAGATAGTTTTTCGCCTTTTTTGCGACATGCGGCTAACAAGGTTCCAACGGTTACCGCAGCGGTTCCCTGAATATCGTCATTAAAACAACAAACTTCGTCTCGATAACGTTTTAATAATGGCATTGCGTTTGGCTGTGCAAAATCTTCAAATTGGATCATAACGCCAGGCCAACGCTTTTGAGCCGCGCGTATAAACCGTTCAACAAATGCATCATATTCCTGTTGAGAAACTCGTTTGTGACGTTCGCCCATATACATTGGGTCGTTTAATAGCTTTTCGTTATTTGTGCCTACGTCTAATGTGATAGGCATAGTATATGCGGGGCTGATCCCACCACAGGCTGTATAGAGACTCAATTTACCAATTGGGATCCCCATACCACCAATACCTTGGTCACCTAAGCCTAAGATCCGTTCGCCGTCGGTAACTACGATAACCTTAACTTTTTGTTTAGTTGCGTTGCGTAGGATATCTTCCATTTGATCGCGTTCGGTATAGGAGATAAACAATCCCCGGTTACTGCGATAAATATCAGAGAATTTCTCACAGGCATCGCCCACCGTCGGGGTGTATATAATCGGCATCATTTCTTCAATATTGCGCTGCAACAATTTAAAAAATAAAGTCTCGTTATTGTCCTGAATTGCACGTAAATAGATGTGTTTGTTGATCGGATCGTCAAAACTTGAAAACTGGCGGTAAGCACGATCGACTTGTTCTTCTATCGTTTCATAACGAGGTGGTAGCAACCCCATCAAGTTAAAATTAGTTCGTTCCAATTTACTAAATGCTGTGCCTTTGTTTAACAACGGCGTTTCAATCAGTGCAGGACCGGAGTGGTGAATATACAGTGCGCTTTTTGGCTCAGGCTGGATCATTACTTTCCTAATTATTATTGTTGTCGGGTATCTGCCTATTTTAGTAATTTTTTAGCCATTTGTGAAAGACTTAGCGGTATTAATAGCAATTAATTTTAATTTAGTTAAAAACACCTTTAAAACAAAAAAGTCCCGAGCAATTTATTTGTCCGGGGCTTTTTCTGCGTTAGCGTAAACTATCGACCAATTCGGTATATACTCATACTTAATGCAGGTAACGTCGTCGAAACATCCCTGTTTTTCACATTCGCCTTTTTACCATAAATTAATTCAGCTGAATGACCTTCAATTGATTGGGTAAAGTTTTTTTCCTCAGTTGCAGAGTTAAAAACAACGATATAGTCTTCGTTATTAGCAAAAGAACGTTTGATCGCAAAAATCCCTGGTTCATCACTTGTTTGTAAAACCGTTTGTTTGCCCTGACGAAGTGCTTTGTGCCCATGGTATAACTCAGCATATTTAGCAAACTGCTGGTAAATAGGATGCGAAGGGTCAAAATTGTCATCGGCTGTGGTTTTACTCGTGCCATACAGATTATTATCATTATACTCTGGCGTCACTGAAGGCATCATGTCTTCGCGCGCACCGCGGTCCCCACCGTCGCCAGTGAATCCCTGCTCATCACCATAATAAATAACAGGAATACCGCGCGCAAAATACATCATCGCATTGGACAATAAAAAGCGTTGTATTTTTTCGTCTTCATCTGCATTTGGCAACGATTGGTCAAGCGTATAAGCAAGTCGTCCCACATCATGGTTACTGACAAAATTCATCAACAGATCAGCAGAGCTATTATGATCTTCGTATTTTACATCATGGCTAAATAAGTCCGCCAAATTGTCAGTGCCTTTTTGACTGGCAAATACATCCTTAACTCGATATTGAAATGCAAAATCTAAAACAGAAGGCATATCACCTGTAGTTGTGTAATGACTTAATACGTCGGTATCACCAGAGAAAACTTCACCAAACACAAAAAATTGTGGGATCCCAATAGACTGAGCAAACTCAGTTATCGCGGGAGTAAATTGCTGCCAAAATTCAATATTCACGTGTTTGACGGTATCAATTCGAAAACCGTCTGGTTTAAATTCTTTAATGAGATTATTGAATATTTCAATCATGCCTTTTACAACTTCAGGGTTGTCGGTATCAACATCATCAAGTCCCATAAAGTCACCATAAACAGAGTTTTCGCCCTGCCATGTACTATCACCTTGATTGTGGTAAAACTTAGGGTCATTTAACCATGCAGGGCTTTTTAACTCAGCGGTCCCCTCAGGTAAATATGGCGTATAACCCTTACCAGCTTTTGTATCGGCGATTGAACGATAATCACATAATGCGGTAGAAGTACTAAATTGAGGTTGGTCACTGCCATGGCATTCTTTGAATTTAATCACATCTGCGGTGTGGTTTGTGATGATGTCAAAAAACACTTTTATATTTTTAGCGTGGGCTTTGTCTATAAACTCTTTTAGATCCACATTGGTACCCAAATGAGGGTCAATTTCCGTAAAATCTAACGGCCAATAACCATGATAACCTGACGAATCGCCCTGCACTGCTTGATTACGGAGGATAGGCGTAAGCCAAATTGCCGAAATCCCTAAATCTTTTAAATAATCTAAACGCTTAGTAAGCCCCTTAATGTCGCCACCATGGTAATGCCCAGTGCTTTTTGGATCGAATCCACCAGAGCTAATTTTGATGGTTTTAGATCCTAAGTCATTGCTCGGATCACCGTTATCAAATCTGTCTGGCATAACAAAATAAAACACATCATCACGGACATCCCGAGTCAGATAATGTTCTGAAAATTCTATATCACCCGTAGCGTTTATTTTATTGCTTGCGTCTATTGATGTTTCCATCGAGCTTTTACCGCAACCACTTAACATTAAAAGAGAAGTTGTCACGGCTGCCATGCTAAGTATTTTCATACCTAAATATCGTTTTGTCATAAATTTAAAGCCAAATCCACTGTTGTTGTGACGTCAATTTAGCCGATCACAGGGGGCTTTGGGAACCTATTTACTGATGACTACGTATGCACTTTACGGATGTTAGGCATTTAATATAATTAATTCCTGAAAATAAAATTCTAGAGTCTTGACACTAAACATGTGGTCAGCGACCATTACGGTCCAGAATTTGTCATAGTTGAAGTATATATGTTAGCCAAACGGATCATTCCTTGTTTAGACGTTAAAGACGGTAAAGTTGTTAAAGGTGTTCAATTCAGAAACCATGAAACGATTGGCGACATAGTGCCATTAGCTGAACGTTATGCTGCCGAAGGCGCTGACGAACTTGTCTTTTATGATATTACCGCCTCTAGTGACGCTCGCGTTGTTGATAAAAGTTGGGTTTCTCGAATTGCTGAGGTTATCGATATTCCATTTTGTGTTGCCGGTGGAATTAAGAGTGTTGAGCAAGCCGGTGAAATTTTGGCAATGGGTGCAGACAAAATCTCAATAAACTCCCCAGCCTTGTTAAACCCAAGTTTAATCACTGAGCTGCATGACCGATATGGTCAACAATGCGTTGTAATCGGGATTGATTCATTTTTTAATGCGGAAACTGGTGAGTACGAAGTCTACAAATTTACCGGTGATGAATCTCGAACTCAAAAAGCAGGTTATCGTACACTTGATTGGATAGAAGAAGTGCAGTCTCGAGGCGCAGGAGAAATTGTATTAAATTGCATGAATCAAGATGGCGTTCGTAAAGGATATGACATCGAACAACTCGCTAAAGTTCGTGAGAAATGCAAAGTCCCTCTCATTGCTTCTGGTGGCGCTGGTGAAATGTCGCATTTCTATGACGTTTACCAACAAGCTGGTGTCGACGGAGCCCTTGCTGCGTCAGTATTCCATAAAAAAATCATCGACATTCAAGAGCTAAAATCGTATTTAATTAGCAACAATATTCCAATCAGAACCTAATAGTTAACGGAGCGAGTTTACCTAATTCGCTCCTTTTATCATCATAAACATTTTGTCGCAAAGTCAGTTCCACTGCCTGCTAGGGGTTTAGTGAAACTGATTTAACTAAGGTTTTGTCAGGCGAAGTAACTTACCACTGTCGGTGATCAAATATATCCGGCCAACGTCATCCAATTCAATATCTCTAATTCGCTCGCCGCGGTCTTTTAAATACACTTCTTGTTTCACTACTGACACTTGACCATTTTTATCGTTTAATCTAACAACTCTCATCTGCGTAAACTTTAACGCTGTTGCCAATATATGGCCATTTAGATCAGGGAACATTGCGCCATAATAAACCAACATAGATGACGGCGCGATGGACGGTGTCCATTGCAATAAAGGCTGTTCCATCCCCGCTTTATGAGTTAAATCACTGATGATATCCCCAGAGTAATCAACACCATAGGTAATTGCAGGCCAGCCATAGTTTTTCCCAGCCTGGATGATATTAATTTCATCACCGCCTTTCGGGCCATGTTCGTTAGAAAATAGAATTTTGCGTTTGTTGTCAAAAAACATGCCCTGTGGATTACGGTGGCCATAGGAATATATTTCAGGCAGTGTGTTCTTTTTACCAATAAACGGATTATCTGCCGGAATAGAACCATCGTCATAAAGCCGTATAATTTTACCAAGGTGTGAGTTTAGTTCCTGAGCTTGTTCTTTGTATAGGTAACCGTCTCCAACCCCAAAAACCATTGAATTATCTGCTAAAAAGCTAATTCGCCCTGCGTAGTGCAACGCTTGTTTTTTAGTCGGGGAAGCCATAAAAAGTGTTTTTACGTCGACAAACTCAGATCCCGTAAATTTTGTTCGGATAAGTTTAGTGTAGTTTTTCGTCGCCGTCCCTTCACCAAATGTAAAGTAAACGTACTTGTTTGATGCATAATTAGGGTGAGCATATACATCTAACAAGCCTCCTTGCCCAACATTATAAACGGAGGGTAAACCTTGAAGTGCAGGCAGCATAGTTTTGCCATCATAGAGTCGCACATCACCATCTCGTTCAGTAATTAACATTTTGCCACTGCCTATGTGACTTATGCCCCAGGGCCGTTGCAAATCGTCGGCTAATACATCTACTTTAAAGTCGAATTCAGCATGACTGTAAAAACTAACCACAGCCAACATACTCAAAATCATTTTTAACATACTGGTTCCTAGATAGTTATGAAATTAGCTCATCAAAGTTTGGCATATGACTCTAACAAAAAAATACCAATTAGTGCCCACCGGTTATGCTCTATCAGACAAACACTAATGATATAAACTCTACATTCAACCGCTGTTACTTAAATCGCAATTAATTATTTTCGTTTTGGCTGAAAATAATCTTCATTTAAATAAAAATCAGGATGTTCATTTTCAGAATACCAGTTAGGTACGCCTAACAATGGCAGCGGGAATAACTTTTGATTGTCGTCAAGGGCACCGGATTTAATATACTTTGCTAGTCTTTCGTCCACCATTCGATATTGAACGTTTAATGGTAACGACAACAACTCAGCGCTCATCTCTAGCGCTAGCCATTTTCCGGTTAAGCCGATATACGGTTTTGTTAACATCTCATAATTTGCATGTCCAAACTGAAACACACCAACCCCGTCGGCTTTAGCGCAGTGCCAAAGTTCGCGATTATCAACAAACGTTTCAGTCCATTGATGCGACTCCAATTTCGTTAAAACCTCTTTGTTTGTCGTTACCAATACGACTCCGCATTCATCAAACAAAGTTAAGGCGTTTCGTAATTTAGAACGTTGTTCCTTGCCATTTTTTTGGATGTCGTCAAAGTGCAATTTGTTAATTAACGCTTTAGTCTGCGGGAACAAACTCCATGTTAACGCGCCAAACACATCGTGCCACGACTGTTCACGAGTCGGTATTTTACCGGTTGTGTAAATCACTTCTTCGTAGGCCACAGCGCTAAAGTTTTCGCTGACCTTTTGCGGCACAAATTCAATCGCTTTGTTATTTAGATTGGTAATGTCATAAGGAAAAAGCGTCGCAAGCTCTTCACACGTTGGCCAGTTAGACCACTCGTCAAAGGCGACCAATCGATTAATATCGTCAAAAACACCTTGCGCTGCAAAGTCAGTGGTCCAATGGGTAAGTGGTTGGAATTTTTTCATTATTAAATATTACGCTTATTAAATACTTCCTCAATCAATAACTTAAAACAATATAATCGAGGATAAAATCGAATAAGCTGAGTATATCAGAAACGAAAAGTTTACACTTTCCAATATCTGAATTACTGCAGCATTATTTGCCACACGGTTCGCCTTGCGTATACTGATGAAGTTAAATGTTTCATTTTAAAACATTGCATTTATAGGAAATTGTTCATGTTTCGACACCCAGCTTTAAGAAAATGGATTGTTGCTTTATCCGTTGTAACAAGTCCATTGTTTGCTGCCAATGACAAAATGTCAGCTGCATACCTTTCTATTTCTGATCAAGACCTCGCCACTCACGTTAAAGAAATTGCCTCAGACAAATACATGGGCCGATTGCCTACTGGTCCGGGAGAGCAATTAATGCTTGATTATTTAACGACTAATTTTAAAAAATATGGTTTTCAACCTGGTAATGGCGACAGTTTTTTACAACCTGTTGATCTGGTCGAAATCGTTGCAAGTGAAGACCAAGTATTAACACTTGGCAATAAAAAATATCAATTTAGAAAAGACATGGTCATGGGCACCAGTCGCACAAGTGAACTTGAAAAACTAAAAAACTCAGAGCTTGTTTTTGTAGGTTATGGCATTAACGCACCAGAATATAACTGGAATGACTACGCCAATGTCGATATGAAAGGCAAAACCGCCGTTATACTTGTCAACGATCCGGGGTTTGAATCCGGCGACGACAGTAAATTCCAAGGTAAAACCATGACCTATTACGGTCGTTGGACATACAAATATGAAGAAGCGAGCCGTCAAGGTGCTGCCGGAGCTATTATCATTCATGAAACAGCGCCGGCATCATATGGCTGGAGCGTCGTAGAAAATAGCTGGACAGGCCCGCAATATGGACTTTGGAAAGACGACGGTAATAAGAGTCGAGTCGCCGTTGAAGGTTGGATCCAGCGTAATGTTGCCGTAGAGCTATTTAATCAGGCTGGACTCGATTTTGAAACTTACAAAAAACAAGCAATGAAAAAGCCAACAGCTGTAAATTTGAGTGGTTTAAAAGCTTCGGTCGTTGTTAATTCAAAAGTAAAAAAATCAACCAGCTATAACTTTATTGCAACCCTACCCGGCGCTAAACGCCCTGACGAACACATCATTTACACCGCCCACTGGGATCATATTGGTTTTGACGACACTAAAAAAGGCGACAAAATCTATAATGGGGCCCATGACAATGCTACGGGCATTGCTGGCTTATTGGAGTTAGGACAAGCATTCAGCATATTAAAAAATCGGCCAGACCGCTCAATTACTGTGCTGGCCGTTACAGCGGAAGAGCAAGGTTTGTTAGGCTCTAAGTTTTATGCTGAAAACCCAATTATCCCACTGAATAAATCCGTCGCGAATATCAATATGGACAGTCTTAATATTCTTGGAAAAGTCAAAGAAGTGGCTGTTCAAGGCTTAGGTAAATCAGAACTCGACAATTACCTTACTGTTGCTGCAGCAAAACAAAACCGAACTTTAATTAAAGGTAAAAACCCATCTGCGGGTTACTATTATCGCTCGGATCATTTTAACTTTGCCAAAGTGGGTGTTCCAGCCCTTTACGCTGGCAATGGCGAAACCCCTGTCGATGAAAAAACGGCGAAATACAGTAAAAAAATGAAGTTGGTTGTGCGCGGTTGTTACCACCAACCATGTGATGAATATCGTCGTAATTGGGACCTCACCGGAGCGCAACAAGACGTACAACTCTTTTTCGATATTGGCTATTCATTATCGACTAACGAAGACTGGCCAAAATGGTCAAAAACGTCCGAGTTTCAACGTTCAAAATAGTCAGATATTTAGTATTGTCTAATCTTCTGCGGCCCTTTCAATACGGGCCGCTTCAATCGAGTCCCAACCTCCAAAATTGTTCAATAAGTCTTCGTTTAATCGCCTACATTTATTAATTGCACAAAAATCACTTGGCATAATTTAAAGTTTATGACAGTGTGCGATAAGAGTTAAAGTACTAACTCTAATTACACTTATACAACTGCTTAGGCCAGTGACCGCGCCAAAGTCAAACCTAAGCACCGTGATTTTGATTATTAATTTTTGGAGTACAACACCTATGTGTTCGATTTTTGGAATTCTGGACATCACTACTGATGCCACAGAATTGCGCCCTAAAGCGTTAGAATTATCTGGTTTATTACGTCACCGTGGCCCTGATTGGTCTGGTATTTGGAGTAACGACAATGCGATTTTAGCCCATGAGCGGTTAGCGATTGTCGATTTAGAGAATGGCGCGCAACCTCTATTAAATAATAATCGAAATCACATATTAGCCGTTAATGGCGAAATTTATAACCACAAAGAATTGCAGGCCGAACTGACCGTCGACTATCAATTTCAAACCCAATCTGACTGTGAAATCATTTTAGCGCTATATGAACAGGAAGGTTTAGGGTTTATCGACAAGCTTAAAGGCATGTTCGCGTTTATCTTAGTTGATGAAACAGATAACAGTTACCTAATTGCACGTGATCACATGGGGATCATCCCTCTGTATTATGGTTATGACATGCATGGTCAACTGTATGTGGCTTCTGAAATGAAAGCACTTGTACCAGTTTGTCGTACCGTAACTGAATTTCCTCCTGGCCATTACTGGTCAAGCCGTGACGGCAAAATTACGCCATATTATTCGCGTGACTGGAGAGAGTTTGACAACGTTAAAGACAACAAAGGTTCTGCAAAGGAAATTCACGACGCATTATCTAACGCTGTTAAGTCTCATATGATGTCTGACGTACCATACGGCGTATTACTTTCAGGTGGCCTTGATTCATCTGTAATCTCTGCTGTTGCGCAAAAATACGCGCAAAAACGCATTGAAGATGATGGCCAATCAAAAGCTTGGTGGCCACAACTGCATTCATTTGCTGTTGGTCTTGAAGGCGCACCGGATTTAATCGCAGCGAAAAAAGTTGCCGACGCGATTGGTACGATCCACCACGAAGTGCATTACACTGTACAAGAAGGTATCGACGCCATTCGTGACGTTATTTACCATTTAGAGACATACGATGTAACAACTATCCGTGCCTCTACTCCAATGTATTTGATGGCGCGTAAAATTAAAGCGATGGGCATTAAAATGGTTCTTTCTGGTGAAGGTGCAGATGAAGTGTTTGGTGGTTATTTGTATTTCCACAAAGCACCAAATGCAAAAGAATTCCATGAAGAAACCATTCGTAAATTAGACCGTTTGCACATGTTTGACTGTGCTCGTGCTAATAAAGCTATGTCGGCATGGGGTGTTGAAGCCCGTGTACCATTCTTAGACAAAGAATTCTTGGATATCGCAATGTCGATAAACCCTGAACTAAAACTTTGTGGTAGCAATGGTAAAATGGAAAAACACGTTTTACGTGAAGCGTTCGAAGGTTATTTACCTGAAGAAGTATTGTGGCGTCAAAAAGAACAGTTCTCTGACGGCGTTGGCTACAGTTGGATTGATTCTCTTGTTGAAGCAGCGGAATCTAATGTGACTGACCAAATGATGGCAAGCGCGGAATATCGCTTCCCTCATAACACACCACAATCTAAAGAAGCGTATCATTACCGCACAATTTTTGAAGCGCACTTCCCATTAGATTCAGCAGCTGAATGTGTCCCTGGCGGTAAGTCAGTTGCATGTTCAACGCCTGAAGCGATTGCATGGGATGCTAAATTTGCAGCCAATGCTGACCCATCTGGCCGTGCTATGTTTGATGTTCACTCGTCAGGATATAACGACAAATCGTAATACCGACATAACACAAAACAAACATTAGAAACGGCGCTCAATTAGCGCCGTTTTTTTATACCTATTTAATCAAACTGTACAATCTGCTGGAATAAGAAAACAAGAAGTTATTATTAATATTAATGTATTAACAGGATCAAAAAAGGAAACATTATGATTGTCATTTATGGAATTAGAGAAACGTTAAACCCAATAAAAGCCACTCTATCTGATGTCATCCACGCGAGCCTTGTCGCCGTATTAGGATTGCCTGAAGATAAACGTATTCAACGATTTATGCCGATGGACGCTGATAATTTTTATTACCCAAGTGACCGAAGCACCCAATATACCATCATTGAAATTAACATGATGGAAGGACGCACCATAGAAACCAAAAAAGCGCTAATCAAGCGCCTATTCACGTCGATTGAATCGACATTAGGTATCAAACCTATTGATGTCGAGATTACCATTCATGAGCAACCAAAACATTGCTGGGGATTTAGAGGCATTACTGGAGATGAAGCAAACACCTTAAGCTACAAGGTAGATGTTTAACACACAACGAATTGCAATTGATTTCAGGGACTAGCTTTAAATGAAAAAAGCCAGTGTGTGCGCACTGGCTTTGACTTCCAACATAAACAAAAACTGCTCTATTAACTTCGATGTTAATAAACCAAAAATTAAACTACCACGTCGTAGTTTAATCTTGATTTGGTACGGATATAAATACCAAAGGCCTGTAATCCAAAGTATTTAATGTGTCATACCAAACCACGGAAAGATAATGACACACCGCAAAATTTAAGTCAAATGATAATGATTCGTATTTACATTTTATTTTATTACTTTACAATACAGCTCTGAAATCAATTTATTAAGTAAGGTCCACCGTGTTAATCAGTCAAATTGAAACTCTAATGGCAGACATGTCAGAACTATTTATCGTTCCGGTACTATTTTTAATTTGCGGCATGTTCATCTATGCCCTTTTTGAACTGGGTAAGTTTATTTCCCAATCAATATTACGTCGTAAACATTCGGTACAGTACGAAACAAGTTTAAAACGAGGACTAGCCAAACCTATTGCAGGTTACCCAATTCATAATTATTTTATTGCCAACCCTCAATGTGATGAAGATGAAGTCGATGTGTTTGCTTTAAAGCAGTTGGAGTCATTAAGGATCGTCACTAAATTGAGCCCAATGTTAGGCTTAATTGCAACAATGATCCCAATGGGACCGGCACTAAAAGCACTTGCTGATGGTAATATTCAAGGGATAAGTGAAAACCTCATCATTGCTTTCGCTGCGGTTATTTGGGGATTATTGGTTTCGACCATTACATTTTGGCCTGCGTCAGTTAAAAAGCGCTGGTACGCCACTGAGCTGATCAATATTCGCAAATTCAGACGCAATGATGATCAAGTGACAACAAATGAACCTGAATTTGAAACCGAGCTTGTACAAGGAGCAGCGTAATGCGTTTGCTCAATGAAGACGAAGAATTAAACCCAATGAGCAGTGCGGTCAATTTGGTGGATGTATTTTTGGTAATCATAGCGGCCCTGCTCATTGCCTTAGCCCAAAACCCGCTAAGTGTGTTTTCCAGTGATGATGTCACAGTCATAAAAAATGCCGGTAAACCAAATATGGAGGTTATTGTTAAAAAAGGAAAAGAAATTAAAGAATACAAGTCCACCGGGGAAATGGGTTCAGGTGAGGGGTCACGTGCTGGGGTTGCCTACAAAATGGCAGATGGCAGTTTTGTTTATGTCCCTGAAGATGGTGACACAAAAAACGATCCCACGAAAAATAGTCAACCTAAGAATTAATCGCTGAAAGCAAAACCAGCATGTAATACCAACACAATTTATTGCCCTTTTGTTATGTTAAATTAACTCACCACAAACCGCATAAAAATGGCTTAAAAATGACGTTAGAAAGTTACTGCGACATTGCATAAAAAAAACCGCCTCTTTATGGCGGTTTTTTAACTTTTATAAAACTAAATTTGTAATAAAATCGTCAAGTTGGTGAAATAAACAGCAAACAAACCAGTTAGCACTGGAAAAATAAAATAAGAGGGCCATAGTTATTAATGAGCGTATGCTCTGCATATCTAAGGACAAAGTTTTATGAAGATAAATATTTCTGGTCATCACCTCAGTGTTAAAGATTCTATTAAAGAACATGTTGAGGAAAAACTAGCAAAAATCAGTGAGCACTTTCCTGAACTTATTTCGACAAACGTCATACTCACTATAGATAACAAGAAAAATGCGATTGCTGAATTTGAAACCGTATATCACGGACACAAAGTCGCAGTTAAAGATTCAAAGGACAATATTACTGTTGCCATAAACAGAGCAACCGATAAGCTTCACCGTGTATTAGTCGACCGAAAAGGTATCGAACAAGCCGCACGCAACGATAAAATAGAAGAAGTAGAGCAAGATCATACCCATGAACATCTGCAAAACTTGCAGCTAAATTAATCTCACTTCCAAAAAAAAACGCTAGGTTCTATCCTAGCGTTTTGATTTACAGACAAGACATTCGTCTAACACCGCAACGATTACAACAATTCGAAAGCCATTGCAGTCGCTTCACCACCGCCAATACACAACGACGCTACACCGGTTTTTAATCCACGATTTTTAAGAGCATGTAATAAAGTGACAATAATTCGTGCGCCCGATGCACCTAATGGATGACCTAATGCACAAGCACCACCATTGATGTTCACTTTCTCTGATGACAACTCTAAATCTCTAATGGCCGCCATAGTTACCATTGCAAACGCCTCGTTAATTTCAAACAAATCAACGTCACTGGCCTTCCAACCGGCTTTCTCTAATACCGATTGCATGGCCCCAACAGGCGCAGTAGTGAATTTCTCAGGTTCAATAGAATTTGTCGCCTGGGCAACAATTTTTGCCATTGGCGTTAAACCACGTTTTTGTGCTTCAGATAACTTCATCACAACTAATGCCGCAGCACCGTCACTGATTGAAGAAGAGTTAGCCGCAGTAATAGTGCCATCTTTCGCAAAGGCTGGACGTAAGGTTGGGATCTTATCCATCTTGGCATTACCCGGTTGTTCATCGACGGATACGGTTATATCGCCACGACGGGATTGTATGGTTACAGGTGATACTTCATTATCAAATCGACCACTGGCAATTGCCTCTTGAGCTCGAGTCAGTGAGCGAATGGCGTATTCGTCTAATTGCTCGCGGGTAAATTGGTACTCATTAGCCGTGTCTTGAGCAAAACATCCCATTGCTTTGCCTTGGTAAGCATCCTCAAGACCGTCTAAGAACATATGGTCCATGGTTTTGCTATGACCCATTCTCATGCCTGAGCGAGCTTGCGGTAACATATATGGTGCATTGGTCATTGATTCGAAACCACCAACAACTGCAATATTAATAGAACCTGCCGTAATAAAATCATTGGCCATCATGACCGCTTTCATTCCAGAACCACAAACCTTGTTTATCGTTGTGGCGCCAGCAGCTAATCTAACATCTGCTTTAATGGCCGCTTGTCGAGCTGGCGCTTGCCCTAGTCCTGCGGGTAATACACAACCCATAATGACTTCATCGATGTCATTACCTGAGATGCCTGCATGGCTAATTGCAGCTCGAATTGCACTTGCACCTAATTCCGGTGCTGTTGCGCCACTTAACGCGCCCTGAAAACCGCCCATTGGCGTCCGTTGTGCAGATACAATAACGATTGGATCAAGATCAGACATAATGCTTACCCTTCTATTTTGTTGATGACCTAATTGGTACTAAAGCGTGGGGCTTAGTTTACCCCTTATAATTTATGCTGGGGATACTACGATGGTTGCATGAGTAAACCAATTTTCAACACTGATTTGCTTAACCACCAGTTGGAAAATATTATTTACACAAAAACAAAAAAGTTATTTAAATACATCAACCTAAGCACAAACCAACAGATAAACACCCCTTAAAACGCCGCCTCGAAGAAAGACTTTTACCCACATTTTTAATTTCAACGACATTAAATTCACTTATAAACCAATAGATAAAACCTAAATGATCATATTAGACGCTTATTTGATCCCTGCCGAGAGTTACTAATTCAACGTCTATTCAACACCATCGTTTACAAACATGCCGTTGTGTACCTGAGTCATTGCCAAACAAAGGAAATGAACTGAAATACAAATCTAAAACGACATTGTGCGAATTTATTTACAGTTGGAGAAAATGATAAAAAACATCTAACTTTACGTTTACGTAAACTTACCCTAATATTTGTAAAAATTAATTTGTAGGAAGTTCTTAATGACAACTCAAAACCAAACAACATTCACTATTGGTGAGTTAGCAAAAGAGTTTGATGTCACGACCCGTAGTATTCGTTTTTACGAAGACGAAGGATTGTTATATCCCAGTCGTAAAGGGCAATCGCGAGTTTACAGTTCAAAAGACAGAACTCGTTTAAAGCTCATTTTACGTGGCAAACGTTTAGGCTTCTCATTAGGCGAAACTAAAACGATATTTGAACTATACGATAATGAACCAACAGAAGAAAAACAATTAAATAAAATGTTGGAACTCATCGCCGCCAAAAAACAACAACTTATCCAACAACAAAAAGATCTGGAAGATATTTTACACGACTTAGCGGCACTCGAAGATAGCTGCAATGAATCATTAGCTAAAATTTAGAACTACACTAGTTGTTACAAATATTAAAACTGAAAAATAGAACAAAAATCAATCAACAGAACCCTATTAACATAAGAATAAGAGAACCATCATGATCAGTCCTTTCACGTCCCTAAATTTTAATCTTGGCGAAACTGTCGATATGATCCGCGACCAAGTTAATGCCTTTGCCCGCGATGAAATTGCACCACGAGCGGCGCAAATTGACATCGACAACGAATTTCCAAGCGACCTATGGCGTAAGTTTGGAGAAATGGGATTGCTTGGCATGACAGTGGAAGAAGAATACGGTGGTAGTAATTTAGGTTACATAGAACATGTAATTGCAATGCAGGAGATCAGCCGTGCATCGGCGTCTGTTGGTTTAAGTTATGGTGCAATGTCTAACCTTTGTTTGAATCAATTGCGTAAAAATGGCAGCCATGAGCAAAAATTAAAATACCTTCCTAAGTTATGTACAGGCGAACATGTTGGCGCATTAGCAATGTCAGAACCGAATGCGGGCTCAGACGTTGTAAGCATGAAATTAAGAGCCGACAAAAAAGGCGATAAGTATATTCTTAACGGCAACAAAATGTGGATCACCAATGGTCCCGACGCTGATGTTTATGTTATTTATGCAAAAACTGATGTAAATGCAGGTTCTAAAGGCATTTCAGCATTTATCGTTGAACGCGATTACCCTGGGTTTTCCCGTCACCAGAAACTCGACAAATTAGGTATGCGCGGTTCGAACACCTGTGAATTAGTGTTTGAAGACTGTGAAGTACCAGCAGAAAACATACTTGGTCAAGAAGGCAAAGGCGTTCGCGTTTTAATGTCTGGTTTGGACTACGAACGTGTTGTCTTATCCGGTGGTCCACTTGGAATTATGGATGCATGTATGGATATTGTAGTGCCATATGTCCACGACCGAAAACAGTTTGGCCAATCTATTGGTGAATTCCAATTAATCCAAGGCAAACTAGCAGATATGTATACCCAAATGAATGCGGCTAAATCTTATGTTTATGCTGTTGCCGCTGCATGTGACCGCGGTGAAACGACTCGTAAAGACGCCGCTGCTGTCATTTTATATTCAGCAGAACTTGCCACCAAAATGGCCCTTGATGCAATTCAACTCCTTGGCGGTAACGGCTACATCAATGAATTCCCAGTTGGACGTTTATTGCGTGACGCCAAACTCTATGAAATTGGCGCCGGAACATCTGAAATTCGTAGAATGTTAATTGGTCGTGAATTATTTAACGAATCCAAATAAGGTCTGCCCACGCGACTATTTTGAATTTGGAATTACATCGACACGATTCAATATTTGCAATATGAATAGGGTTTGAATCGGACAAATAAACGTAACGAGACATCCGTTGATGTCTCTAGATAGAGGCCTCCGATACGGGCCTCCAAAGAGAAACTGTCATGGCGAAATTAGTTACTAAATTGAACCCACGCAGCCCAGAGTTTATCCAAAATGCAGAACATATGCAGGCTCAGGTTGACGACTTAAAAACCACATTAGAAAAAATCAAGTTAGGTGGCGGCGAAAAAAGCCGTGAGCGCCACTTATCCCGTGGTAAGTTATTACCTCGTGATCGGGTGACTCAATTGCTGGACCAAGGTTCACCATTTTTAGAATTGTCACAACTTGCTGCACTTGATGTTTACCCAGACAATGTCCCCGCTGCTGGTATTATTACCGGCATTGGTCAAGTGGGTGGGCAAGAGTGTGTCATCGTTGCTAATGATGCAACAGTAAAAGGCGGCACCTATTACCCGCTTACGGTAAAAAAACATCTTCGCGCGCAAACCATAGCGCAGGAAAATAACCTGCCTTGTATTTATCTGGTTGACTCAGGTGGCGCCAATTTACCCAATCAAGACGAAGTATTCCCAGACCGGGAGCATTTTGGCCGGATCTTTTTTAATCAAGCTAATATGTCCGCTCAGAACATTCCACAAATTGCTGTGGTAATGGGGTCGTGTACCGCCGGTGGTGCGTATGTCCCAGCAATGGCTGACGAATCCATTATTGTAAAAGAACAAGGCACGATATTTTTAGCTGGCCCGCCTCTAGTAAAAGCCGCGACGGGCGAAGTTGTCACGGCGGAAGAGCTTGGCGGCGCCGACGTGCATTGCCGAACATCTGGCGTGTCAGATCATTATGCTCAAAACGATCACCACGCATTAGAGTTAGCACGCAGTGCCATAAGCAATCTAAATCGAGTTAAGCCAATGCAACTGGCGGTTAAAGATGTCACGCCACCGGCCTACCCAACTCAAGACATTTATGGCGTGATCCCTAAAGATCCACGCCAGCCATATGATGTAAAAGAAATCATCGCACGGGTCGTCGACAACAGCGAATTTGACGAATTTAAAGCACTTTACGGTTCAACATTGGTTTGTGGTTTTGCCCACATTTACGGTTACCCTGTTGGTATAGTTGCTAATAATGGCATTTTATTTGGCGAATCCGCAGAAAAAGGCGCGCATTTTATTGAGCTATGTGCCCAACGCAAAATTCCACTGGTCTTTTTGCAAAATATTACAGGCTTTATGGTTGGCAAACAGTATGAAGCCGGCGGTATCGCCAAACACGGCGCAAAAATGGTAACGGCCGTTGCCTGTGCCAAAGTTCCTAAATTTACCATATTAATCGGTGGCAGTTATGGTGCCGGAAACTACGGTATGTGTGGGCGCGCCTACGACCCACGATTTTTATTTATGTGGCCAAATGCCCGCATTTCGGTCATGGGCGGTGAACAAGCCGCTGGCGTATTAGCGCAAGTAACCCGTGATCAAAAAGCCAAACGTGGTGAAGACTGGAGCGATGAACAAGAAGCTGAATTTAAACAGCCAATTATCGACGCTTACGAGCACCAAGGGCACCCATATTACGCTTCTGCTCGATTGTGGGACGATGGTGTAATTGACCCTGCGGAAACTCGACAAGTATTAGGTCTTGCCATTTCGGCTTCCCTTAACAAACCAATAGAAGATACCAAGTTTGGTATTTTCAGAATGTAAGGGGCTGACATGACTGAATTCTCGACTCAAAACAACGCAGTTTTATTTACTGTGGATAGCCGTGGTGTTGCGACGGTGACCCTCAATAATCCTGATAAACACAATGCTTTTGACGATACAATAATTGGCGTATTACAACGTACTTTTGATCATATCGCCACACGGCAGGACATCAGCGTGGTTGTACTTGCAGCAAACGGTAAAAGTTTTAGCGCCGGTGCGGACTTAGGTTGGATGAAACGAATGGCAAGTTATTCTTTTGAGGATAATTTAACAGACGCCAATGCCCTCGCATCGATGTTATACGCATTAAATTACCTCCCACAACCAACAATCGCTAAAGTCCAAGGTGCAGCGTTTGGCGGTGCGGTTGGACTTGTGAGTTGCTGTGACATTTCCCTCGCGTCTGAAAAAGCCAGCTTTTGTTTAAGTGAAGTTAAACTCGGCCTGATCCCAGCAACGATTAGCCCTTACGTTGTAGCCGCGATTGGTGTTAAGGCCAGTCGACGTTACTTTGCCACTGCGGAACGTTTTTTTGCGGCAAAAGCCCAGCAAATTGGCTTAATTGACGAAGTTGTTGCGGCCACTGAACTAGACGAACTAACTGAAAACATGACCAACCTTTTACTCAATAATGGTCCTACAGCAATTCGTGAAGCTAAAGCGTTGATTTTTGATGTTGCAGGCCAAGATGTGGATGACACGATAATGGCAGAAACAAGCCGTCGAATCGCAGAAATTCGAGTATCAGCCGAAGGCCAAGAAGGGTTAACCGCCTTTTTTGAAAAACGCCAACCAAATTGGCAACGTGGGTCTACAGCTAATAAGCTACAGGAATAATCTCAATGTTTACTAAAATACTTATTGCTAATCGTGGTGAAATTGCTTGCCGTATAATAAAAACGGCGCGCGCTATGGGGATAAGCACAGTGGCTGTTTATTCCGACGCAGATAAAGATTCACTCCATGTCAATATGGCGGATGAAGCGGTCTATTTAGGCCCTTCGCCATCTCGTGAAAGTTATTTATTGGGTGATAAAGTCGTCGACGCCGCTAAACAAACAGGCGCTCAAGCAATCCACCCAGGATATGGTTTTTTATCTGAAAACGCAGATTTTTGTCGCCGATGCGAACAAGAAAACATTTGTTTTATTGGACCGCCAGTTTCTGCTATTGAAGCGATGGGCAGCAAATCCGCCGCTAAAACGATAATGGAAAAAGCCAATGTACCTCTCGTTCCCGGTTATCATGGCGATGATCAGTCAGATGCTATTATTAAAAAAGCCGCGGACGACATGGGTTACCCAGTATTATTAAAAGCCGCTGCCGGTGGCGGCGGTAAAGGCATGCGTCAAGTCTGGTCAGCGGATGAATTTGCCGAAGGCCTTGCGGCGGCAAAACGTGAAGCGCGTTCATCTTTTGGTGACGACATCATGTTAGTTGAAAAATACTTAACACAACCCCGTCATGTGGAAATTCAAGTATTCTGTGACAGCCATGGCAATGCAGTTTATTTATTTGAGCGCGATTGTTCTGTGCAACGTCGCCATCAAAAGATCATTGAAGAAGCGCCCGCATTTGGTATGTCCGAATCGCTTCGTCAACAAATGGGTGAAGCGGCCATCAAAGCAGCTAAAGCGATTGGTTATTGTGGTGCGGGGACAGTGGAATTTTTATTAGACGTAGACGGTTCGTTCTACTTTATGGAAATGAATACCCGTCTGCAAGTTGAACACCCCGTAACGGAAATGATCACCGGCGAAGATCTCGTGGAATGGCAATTGCGAGTCGCCTTTGGCGAATCGTTACCGAAACAACAGTACGAGCTTGCCATTCATGGCCATGCTTTTGAAGCACGTATTTACGCCGAAGACGCCAACAATGACTTTTTACCGGCAACGGGTTTGTTGGAATTTATGCAAACTCCTGAGCAAAATAAATTTGTGCGGGTCGACACGGGCGTACGTCAAGGCGACGAGGTCAGCGTGTATTACGATCCTATGATAGCAAAGCTCATTGTATGGGGCGAAACCCGTCAAAAGGCGTTACAGCGACTATCAAAAGCACTCGCGGCCTTCCGCATTAGTGGTGTTACAACTAACATTGAGTTTTTGTATAATTTAAGTACATGCGAGCCTTTTATTCGTGAAGAAATAGATACAGGCTTTATCGACAAAAACCAAGACCAGTTGTTCCATTCAACAGAACAAGCCCTTAGTAAAGAGCTACCAATGGCAGCACTGGCATTAGTCTTAACCGAGAAAAATGACGCAAAAATTGTCGCAGAGCACAGCCAAGACCGCAACTCACCATGGCATCAACGCAACGGGTGGCGACTTAATGAGCCACATACGCAGTCGTTTGTGCTCAGTCATGATAATCGCGAATATCAAATCTCGGTTGAACAAAAACGCACGGCCCACCTTTGTTATTATTTAATATCTATCCAAGGCGAAGCATTCTCTCGTTTAGCTGTCGACTGCCAAGGTTCGTTGCACACGCAACTTGATAGCGCCCATTCAACGGTCACCAATGCTAAGTCTAACAATACATTAACTTGTTATATTGACGGCTATCGGACAACGGCAGAGTTGGTTCAAAATGGTTTAGAAATGAGTCTTTATCACCCAAGTGGTGTTTTTCAGTTTAGCCGCGTACTGCCAAGTTTAGGTGAAGTTGATGATGTGGCTGGTAACGACGGATTACTTGCACCAATGAACGGCACACTTGTCAGTAACTTGGTTACCGTCGGTGAACCGGTAACTAAAGGCCAGGCTCTCGTGATCATGGAAGCGATGAAAATGGAGCATACCATTCGAGCCTCAGCAGATGGTGTCGTCACTGAATTTTATTATGCAGAAGGCGATATGGTCGACGGTGGATCGCCATTATTGGCGTTTGACCTTGTTACAGAAGCACCAAGTTCTGTGACCAAAGCCGAACAGGAAACAAATAAATGAATACAACAGTAACAGGCTTTCCACAATCGGTAAAAATTGTTGAAGTCGGTCCACGTGATGGTCTTCAAAATGAAGTTCCGGTCACATTAGAAGATAAAATTAAACTGATCAACAGCTTATCTGAAACTGGCTTGCAGGTGATTGAATCGGGATCTTTTGTGTCCCCTAAATGGGTGCCGCAAATGGCGGGTAGTGCAGACATTTTCAGCAGGATATCCCGTAAAACCAATATCAGCTACCCTGCCCTCACTCCAAATATGAAAGGTTATGAGGACGCGATTCGTGCTGGAGTTGATGAAGTCGCTATTTTTGGTGCTGCCAGCGAGTCGTTTTCACAAAAAAACATAAACTGTTCAATCGCAGAAAGCTTACAGCGCTTCGAACCCATTATGGCTCAAGCCAAATTAGAAAACGTCAAAGTCCGTGGTTATGTATCTTGTGTTTTAGGTTGCCCCTATGAAGGTAACATTGACATCAACAATGTCGTGAACGTTGCACAAACCCTGTATCAAATGGGTTGTTACGAAATATCATTGGGCGATACTATTGGCGTTGGCACACCACAACAGGCAAAAGCGATGTTGCAGGCGGTTGCAGAGGTCGTACCGATAGAGCACTTAGCGGTGCACTTTCATGATACTTATGGTCAAGCGTTAGCCAATATTTACGCCTGTCTAGAGCTTGGCGTCAGTGTCATAGATTCGGCAGTTGCTGGTTTAGGCGGTTGCCCGTATGCCAAAGGTGCATCGGGTAATGTAGCCACCGAAGACGTCGTTTATATGTTAACTGGGTTGGGGATCACCCATGGTGTCGATTTAACTAAACTGGCACAGGCAGGACTTGATATATGTGCTGCATTGGGAAAACCGCCACAATCAAAAGTAGCAAACGCATTAGCGGCCAAGTCATAATAGAAAAACAGTAAAAAATGGCGGTCAATGATAACCACTAAATACTAAATTAGTGAACAAAAACAAGGACGATTTTGTTCGCTTTAAAAATGATTTCCTCATAAAATTTCATTTCCTCTACTTGCCAATAGCACGTAAAGTAATCCAATAGACTAAATGTAAAATCAAACGCCAAAGATGAATATAACCACCGACCGTATCAACATTCGTGAATTAACCTTAAAAGATGCGCCTTTTCTGGTTGAATTACTTAATTCCAACGGCTTTATCGAAAATATTGGTGACCGCGGTATTCGTACAGTGAAGCAAGCTGAGGAAATGATTTTAGAGAAGTATATTGTCAATTATCCAACCCATGGCTTGTTTATAGTTGTGCGGCGTAACGATCATACTGCGATTGGTTCTGTGAGTTTTTTAAAAAGGGATTTCTTAGCATTTGAAGATATTGGCTATGCCTTTTTACCTGACTATTTTGGCAAAGGTTACGCCTTCGAAGCCGCTTCAGCTTTGGTCAATTACGCAAAAAGAAAAGGATTAACAGCCCTAAATGGCGTAGTCGACTTTCCTAATATTGCATCTCAAAATTTACTGCTTAAATTAGGTTTTAAAGAAGACGGGGTTGTTGTTATGGATGGCGAAGAGGAGCCGATCAAAAAATACACGTTAATATTCTAATTATGCAGATACTATCCAATTCGACAACCGAATTACTCGACTTACCGTTTACTTATCGGGACTCGTCTCAACAATAGAGTTTAAAAAACATAAGTGTAGGTAATAGTGGCTTTATCTTCTGTCACGCCAAAGCTCTGCAATCGGCTTCGTACTTTAACTGACAACAAATGATTGTCTTTTTTAAGTCGTGTCGATAGAAAGGGACTCGATGCGTCACAACGATATTGTGAATATGGCGTTAAGTCAGTTAAGCCACCACAAGCTTCTACACTTCGGTCTAATGGTCTATTTCGGTCAGGGTAAAACGTATTGTAGGAAATTTGTTGTTCAAACCCAAATTGCAGATTCATCCAATCTAGATACTTTTCAAATTCAAAATTCCGAGCCACACTAATACTGAGATCACCACCAGACGTCCCCGTATCCGCACCACCATAATCATATGAGCTTAGAATATTATCAAAATTGGCCCACTCAATATTGGCCTGCACATTAAGGGTCATATTCCACGGTAATGTTTGTCGGCGATAATAACTCAAATAAACTTTCCAAAAATTAGCAACTGCGTCTCTAGTCTAAATTCTGGGCTGAAATTTTTACGTGACTTCTTAGCCATTATCTTCACCTAATACTGCTATGATTCAATCATAACATCCTCTAATTAAGTGGCCAAAATCACTATGCCACTACAAGCAATTTTTACAACTAAATAACTTCATATCCGATGATAAAAATAGTCGATTCCAGCCTACGTTCTTACTGCATTCAGGGCATTTAGAATTAGTCATAATTATCCTTTTATTGAAATGATTAACGCCCAACACTCATAAATGTTAATTTTTCATTAGTTAAAAGCATGTGTTGTGCACGCTCCACGACAATATGTAAGACATTTTATTTTCTAAAACAGAGCGATATTGAGTCGATTAAAAATACGAATTTGGCAAGATAGTGGACAAATTAGATCGTCCACGACTTGCCAAGAGGACTAATTGCTCGTATAGAATTTACCGCTATCTCAAAAGCTGTCAGTTCATCGCTATCGACTCCCATACTGCAATTGAGCAAGGTCCCATTATTAAATAAACTAATTTTACTCATATATACATTTTCATTGTCTATATATGAGCACACCACTTCGACGGTCGTTTGGGCGGCTTTAAATTTATTGGCTAATGTCCTAGCTGAATTTCTAATAAGGTCGGCACGTGAACTGGCATATTGCAAAACAATGACGTTCATACACCCCCTCCCAAAAGACAATTTTGTCTTTTGGGAGAGAACTCCTTTATTTTTAAATACTTAAGCCGCATGTTTGTCTAAAATATGAATTGCGTTATTTACCAATCTAAAGCTAACTGGCAGATTTAAGTCGACATCAAGATGTAATGCTCTTGCAACATCAGAGGCAGAAATTAATCCCCTTAACGTATTGCCATCATTATCTGTCACTAAGATATGTTGCTCTGTGCAGTTTGCTAAAGTTTGAACGAGGGATCGAATTGACGTTTGTTCTAACGTAGCCCAATCAATCGATTTCAAATGCGCTTTAAAGCGCATAAAGTCGGCGACACGAAGTTCCGATCTAACGTCACCTCGTGCGACCTTTTTTACGATTTCTTGATTATTTAAATCATTAAAACTCAATGTTCCAATAAAATTACTGTGCTCATCTAACACGAGTTGTAATTTAACATGAGCTTTTTTCATAATGTATTCAGCTTCGACCGCCTTCGTGTTTGAGTCGATTACAAGTGGGCTGTTTAGCTTAAAGTCAGTTGTGATTTCTGTAGCTTTACTATGCATAGAAACGGCTAATGATTGGCAAGGCCATTCTATTTGCGACACGCGATCGCATGATAAAAACGATAATTTATTCATTTCTTTGTACCTAATATAATTAATAATTGTGGGGAGTTTTTCCCAAATACAGATTAACTAGCCAAAGAAATAGGTGGTGCGCGGATTAAATAATCTCGTTGAGTTGGAGGGTTGTGAAAAGTGATGATAGAAGCAGGAGAAGTGCAACATTGTGCTGACAACTCAAAATCAAACTTCGATAAAAAGAACTTGTCTTCAAATTCTTCAGAGCCAAGAGAATCAATATCACATGATAAAGTGGCATTAATTGTTGTCTCTAGTATTTGATATTGATGACCATAGCTGCCGCCTTGCGAACTTGGGAAGTTCGCAATTAATATAAAGGCTAGAAATAAATAACTCGAGATTAATCTCATTTACTTTCCATATCGCTACAAATCAAAATAGATAGGATTTAAACTAAATCCGTAACTACACAATTAACTAATTCTATTAGTGTAGTTGATGTTAAATCTATTAACCAAAATATGAATAAAAAAGCCTACCTCGGCTTCCCAATTGCACAAGCTAGCTCAATGCGTTTTTACTATATAAACGTTTTAAAATTTATTGTAAAGCTTATATGGGAACAATTATCAGCCATTCCAACCCCCACAAACAAATATGTATCTAATGGCGATAGTACATGTTGCTGACTTTACTTCTGGGACAACAGCTATCTAGTTAAAATATCGCCGTGGCTGACTCTTATTACTAGCTTTGGGGATGACGTTTTTCTTTCTGAAATTATGAGCCAATTGAAAGACGAATTATGGACTTCCTCTGCACTTGGTTGGAGATCCCTAATATCGCCGTGGCTCTTTTGGGATGACGTTTTTTCCGTTTAATTGTGCTCAACAATGACTTTTTGTTCTGGCTATTATGAGCAAATTTAAGGTGGATTATGACATTCTTCTGCACCCGGTTGGAGGTTCCAAGTATCGCTCCGCTCTTTTGGAATGACAGGTTTTTTCTATTGATTTGGAATGATTATTTTCACTAAAGCAATACGTTGTTACACCTAAAGTTCAGGCAACATTTACCTTCGTCTAAATCCCCCTTAGTAGAGATTTATATCTCGAAGTGAACGGCAGGGACGCCGTTGCAAGGAATGTTTTCACTTCATGGACGAAGGGAATTCGTCAGTACATGGATGTACGTCAGACGAACCATGGACGAAATTACATTCCGTCTTCGACGATAATATAAATCTTAAATAAGGATTCGGGATTTGGCCGAAAGCGGCCTTTTTGCCTACTTTTGGGGCTGTTGCAAAAAGTATGGTCGACGCAGTCGAAATAGCTGCCTGCAAGACGAATTATGGACTTCCTCTGCACTTGGTTGGAGATCCCTAATATCGCCGTGGCTCTTTTGGGATGACGTTTTTTCCGTTTAATTGTGCTCAACAATGACTTTTTGTTCTGGCTATTATGAGCAAATTTAAGGTGGATTATGACATTCTTCTGCACCCGGTTGGAGGTTCCAAATATCGCTGTGGCTGACTAATTTTACAAGCTACGGGTATGACGGTTTTTTATGTTCCCCGTCATCTCAAAATCGCGAAGCGATATTTGAGATCTCCTTCAAAGTGCAGAGGACGTTTTTTGTAACTAAATAAAGCAATTAAAACCAAATGCCCAACACCTATAGTAACTCTATAACTGTCGAGCAATATTCGACATGCACCTGTGAAACGTCATAACTTGTTTTAAGCTTTAAAAGCTATAACTAATACCTGCAATAGACTTAACGACTGCCGTGTCTGTCGTGCCTTCCAGAATTGCTTTAATGTGCCAATTCAAACCTTTACTTCTATGGGCTAACCCAATTCCGGCACTATAAAAATAATCGTCGCCACCGGCAAATTGATACTGAATTTTGATATCGTCAATCAAGATCCCAGTGCCATAACGACTAATACCTGAAGGCGAACCATTCTGGTATGGGATAAATATACTTTTATATTGCACCATAAGGCCATAAGCATCTTTAACTTCTTCAGACGAATAATCATTGCTGTTACTTATGATTTCTCTTTTATTATTATGAAGAAATACCCCGTAACTCACGCCTATGCCCGTGGATTCACTGGTACTAAAACGCCCAAGAAACAACTGCTCTTGCAGGTAATACTTTGAATATGATTCATGTTGTAACTGATAAACGTCTTTAGAATATTCGACATAAAGGTTACTTAACAGATCACTATCGAGAAATGCTAATGGCTTTAAACCAGCGGTAATCTTTTCATTGTAATCTTCGAGTTCCGTAACTCTATTTACATAGTCAGATAGATTACTTGGTTCATTCCCCTGTGGCGCTTCGTACTCAAAATAAAAAGTATTAAACAAGTTCCCCTCGATACCAACGGCATTAATACCTTGGGCGACCTCATTCGTTACTGTATCTGTTAAGGAAAAGTTTTTGTAATATATTTCCACTTCCGAGCTTTGCACAGACCAAGATAACGCTAAGCTAAAACTTGTAACTAGTATTTTTTTCATCAAATTTCCTTTTAGATACACAACCATTACATTCCAAACCACTATTTTATATGTGAAAATTGTTTATTATTAACTATTTTATATTTGTAACAAATTACTTAACTCATTGCTAGATATCAAGTTTAAACATTTCTATGGGGTAAGCATCGCTGAAATTTGTAGTTTCCCCAGCACTTGGTTGGAAAACCCTAATATTGCTGTGGCTGACTAATTTTACAAGCTTTGGGATGACGGTTTTTGTTTTGAGCTTTTGAGCCAGTTGAAATCTGAATACAAAAAAGCCCTGCCAACCGGCAGGGCTTCTTAAAGTCAAATAGCAGCTCTTAATTAACTATTTAGCAACAATTAACTTAGTTAGTTTAAAGGTATTAGTGAATCACTTTAAACAACTTAATTACTATAAAAAATTAGCGTTCAACTTCTGCATTGTGATAAACATCTTGTACATCTTCGCAATCATTCAGCATATCCATAAATTTATCAAACACAGCAACATCATCGCCTGATACCGTTGTCATTGTTTGAGGTTCCCAAGAGATTTCCTGAGTATCGAAGTCAATGCCTTCAAACGCTTCTTCAAGGGCGACTTTAACTTTATTAAACTCAGTATGCGGCGCAATAACGGTGACTTTACCATCTTCAACTTCGATTTCGTTAGCGTCGGCATCCGCGTTCATTAGTGCTTCGAGTACCACATCTTCGTCGTCACCGTCAAATTGGAAAATCGCAACGTGGTCAAACATATGTGCAGCAGATCCCTGAGCACCTAATTTACTGTTTGTTTTAGTAAAGCTATTTCTAACTTCCATGATAGTTCGGTTGTTGTTATCGGTAAGGCAATCCACTATGACCATACAACCACCTGGACCGAAGCCTTCGTATCGAGCCGCTGAATAATCTTCTCCAGCGCCGCCTAGGGCCTTATCTAAGGCATTTTTAATTACGTGCGCAGGTACCTGATCTTTTTTAGCTCGGTCCATTAAGCTACGAAGTGCTAGATTACCGTCTGGGTCAGAACCGCCATTTTTGGCAACGACATATATTTCTTTGCCGTATTTAGAATATATTTTAGTTTTCATAGCAGCCGTTTTGGCCATTGAATCTTTACGGTTTTGGAATGCTCTTCCCATGACTAACTCTTCTTATTTAAATTCTGACTACTGACAACACATCAACATAAGGTGTTATCTAAAAATTGAAAGGTGGCTAAAGTAATCTATTTTGCGACAAATTTAAATCACTACAGCGTAAAAAAGCCGAGTTAATTTGATTTTATCAAAGATTTATAACTAAAAATTAGAATTGATTATTATATGTGAGATTAAGAAGATTGCAGATGAATCCCAATTTTGACAAAACTATCGAAAAAATTGGAGCGAGTAACGAGGCTCGAACTCGTGACCTATACCTTGGCAAGGTATCGCTCTACCAGCTGAGCTAT
>NZ_JAUORW010000013.1:0-155624 GCF_030548245.1 Psychrosphaera sp. 1_MG-2023 | reverse complement strand
GTATTACACTGTAGACATGACTTAGATTGAAACGGACATTAAATTCATTGTCGATAAAATCTCGAATATCTGAGCCGGTTAATCTCCCGCCTTGTTCAGACGTCGATCGTTTACTAATAAATTGGGTTAAAATTGCCAGCTGCTTACTTGTCAATTTTCTTGGGCGTCCGGATATAGGTTTGTTTTCTAAGCCAGCAAGACCATCGGCTAGGTAGTTTTGGACCCACAAGTTCACGCTACCTCTTGCGACATTAAGACGTCTAGCGATGCTTGTTCTACTTTCCCCGGCGACAAAATGGGAAACAGCCAATAATCTCATTCGTTTTCTTGCATTGGGCTCCTTTCTTGAAAGAGCTAATAGTGACTGTGATGTATGAGCCAATTTTCGAATATTCCACTATGATGAACCTAGCCATATTAGATCAGATATTTAACCAAAATGGTATTAAACGCTTCGGAGCCGTGTTCCCAGGTTAATTTTTCGAGTTCGTCACAGCTTCTAAATCCACGAATTGCCTTTAATTCAGTTTGTACTGTCTCTGTGATTTCCAGAGCAATTTTTTTATGACCTAGTTGATGTTTTTTAAGTGCGTCTTGATACTGTTCCCATGCTTTTTGTTCACTTGGATTTGCAAGGGGTTTATCTAGCGTTGGCAACGGGTACCGAATAGCCAACTGCATTTTTAAGTTTTTTAGTCGGCACTTTCTGCCATGACCACGGACGCTAAATTTCCAAGTAGATTTCCAAGTTTGACCGCCATGAAAAAGCTGATCATCTATCTGCACTTCAGGGTCTTCGATTATTTTATTAAAAATGTTTTGCAGTTGTTCAACGTTTATATTGTAAGGTTTGTCATTTTCGATAAGTTTAGTTTTTGCAAATACGCTGCTACTTGTGAGGAGAACAATAAATAATCCGTAAAGCTTCATTATATTTCCTTATATTAATTTTGTTTTGGATTATTACTTTAATTGAGACAAAATGAAGTTACAACGGAAGTTGGCATAATAAATAAGTAAAATGATGACGGAATGTAAATGTGCATTTTGTTGTTTTTCAATAACTAAATTAGTAGGAAGCTAAAATGAGCGATGTATTATCTGGTGGGTGTCTATGTGGTGAAGTTCAATTTGAACTTAAATCTGAGTTTAAGACGTTTTATCAATGCCATTGCAAACAATGTCAAAAGCTTACAGGCAGTGCATTTGCTTCCAACTTATTTACTTCTATTGAAAATATCAACTGGATCAAAGGTATAGATTCTATTAGTCATTTTGAAGACAAATAACGGGAATTCTCTAAGTCATTTTGTCGTCATTGTGGGTCTGCGTTGCCTTTTATCAATAAACGAAACACCTCATTAATAGTACCTGCAGGTAGTTTGGATTCGAAGATAGGAACAAAATTACAAGCCAATATTTTTGTTGCTGAAAAGGCAAGTTGGTCTAAGGACGAGTGCAACGCTAAAGACTTTGATGGTTTTCCGAGCTAATTAAAATTTAGCGCATTTTTTGAATTTGAAATAAGTTCTTCTTTTAAAGTGGGATAATGTCCCTGAGTTAACCCTATATTAATGATGATTTTAGAAAAAGACTGGCGAGTACTAACAGTTGGTGACGGGGATTTAAGTTTCTCTTTATCTATGATTAACAACGACTTTGTTAAACTTGTCACCCCAACCGTTCTTGATACAAAGGGTAAGGTTTTAGCAAAATATCAAACCAATGGGATCGGTGGTTTACAGCGACTGGATATTGATTGCAAATATCAGTTTGATGTTACCTCGCAGGACAGTTGGAAGTTGCTACTGCCGAACCACTACGATGTAGTGATATTTCAGTTTCCGCTGTTGCCCGCTGTTGGTTCCGAGCTGTCGTTCAATAATGGGCCTTCAATCAATATTAGAAACCGAATATTGTTGAGGAAATTTTTAATGTACGCTACAAAGTACGGCTTAAGGGAAGGCGGTGCTAATCTGATCTACATTACGTCAAAAGATGTAAAGCCATATATCGATTGGAATATTGAAACGACACTAATAGACAACTTGCCTTTAAGTTATTTAGGTAAGTCGGAATTTGATGCGGGACGCTTTACAGGCTATACCCTACGTAACGTCGATAGAGATAAGGTTATAAAAGGAACAAAAGCCTATACCTATGCTTGGTCTCCCATTGAACAACATACAATTAGTAATCAGCTAATTCAAAATATTGATTATACCAATACTGGCTGTCGTTATTGTAAAGCAGGACCTTTTGCGACCGAACAAGAACAGGCAGGTCATCTCAATTCGGCCAGACATAAGCGAATGATCGATTTCGAACAGGAATGGCGCGCGTATCTACGATGTGAGAATACAAAGTCTAAACATGAAGAAGGTTGAAATAGTATGAAACGTCATGCGTTAGTCACAGGCGGGAGTGGGTTTTTAGGCATTAATATTATATTGCAGCTAATTGAGCAGGACTGGCGAGTATCCGTGTTACACCGAAAAAGCTCTGATCTTACCGACTTGCAAGAACTAGATGTTAACTTGATTGTCAGTGACTTAGTGGATAAAGAAACACTCAAAATCGTATTTCCAGAGGATGTTGATGTCGTGTTTCATGTCGCAGGCGATACAAATATGTGGCAAAAGAATAACGATAGGCAATACCAAACTAATGTTGTTGCGACTGATATATTAAGTGAAGTTGCAATATTAAAAGGTGTAGGTCGATTTATTCATACGTCGTCAATATCAGCTTTTGGGTTTCACGACTCTGTAATTGATGAAAGCACGCCAAGTAAGGCACTTACTAGTGGTGTTAATTATCTGAAAACGAAATATTTAGGTGAACAACTGATTAAAAACAAAGTCGAACAGGGACGGCTCGATGCGGTGATTTTAAATCCGTGTGCAATCATCGGAAAATACGATCGGCATAATTGGGCACAGTTATTTTTAATGGTTAATGAAGGGCGATTGCCAGGCGTACCTAAAGGTGAAGGTTCGTACTGTCATGTATCAGCAGTCGCACAAGCACATATTAATGCAGTGGAAAACGGCAAGAAGGGTGAAAATTACATTCTTGCGGGTGTCGATCACAGCTTTTTAGACGTTGTAACAAAAATAGGGGTTATGTTAGATAAACCCACCCCAAAACGGACAGTGCCGGAACTTGTTTTAATGGCGCTTGGGAAGTCATCTTATTTGCTATCGTTAATTACAAACAAAGAACCCGACATGACACCTGAAAAGGCCACCATGGTTTCAAAACGGGTCGTGGCGAAAAGTGACAAAGCAGTACGCGATTTAAGTTACGACAACACGGTCACTGTAGAGTATATGTTAACAGACTGTTTTAACTGGTTAAAATCTAAAAATCTTATCTAGCTGATACGACGAATAAGTCGTTCTAAAGCCCGGTAACTTAACGCTTCGCTTAAATGTACTCGTTTTATTTCCTCACATTGTTCTAAGTCAGCAATGGTTCTTGCGACTTTAATGATCCGGTGAAACGCCCTAATACTCATTTTTAGTTTTTCTAATGTTGATTCCAAAAATTCTGAATCAGCCTCAGTTAATGGACAAAACTGATTAAGTTCTTTATTTGATAATAGCGCATTTGCTTTACCCTGCCGTCGCAGCATTAATTCTCTCGCTGCAAGCACATGTGCTTTGATTTCGGCACTTGAAACTTCATTGTTTGTGCTCGCCGTTAGCGTGCCTTTAGGCAGTGTCGGAACATCCACTTGTAAATCAATGCGGTCTAAAAATGGCCCTGATATTTTATTCAGATATTTTAAAATTTGATCGTGGGTCATTCGACCATCGTCAATGCTCCCCGTTGGGCTCGGGTTTAGAGCGGCCACGAGTTGAAAACGGGCTGGAAACTCTGCCTGTTGTGATGCCCGTGATATGCAAACTGATCCTGTTTCCATCGGCTCGCGCAATACATCAAGTACCTTTCGGTCAAATTCTGGCAATTCATCAAGAAACAAAATACCGTTATGGGAAAGACTAATTTCCCCGGGTCTCGGAGAACTACCGCCGCCCACAAGAGCGACACCGCTGCATGTATGGTGAGGTGAGCGAAAAGGGCGCTCAAATAAGTTGCTGGCAGTAACGGGCTTGCCACAAATAGAATATATGGCAGCGGTTTCTAGTGCTTCTTGTTCTGTCATTGTTGGCATAATGGTTGTCATTCGTTGTGCTAGCATGGATTTTCCCGTACCCGGCGGGCCAACAAAAAGTAGGTTATGAGAGCCTGCGGCGGCAATGGCCAAAGCCCGTTTTGCCGCAGCCTGGCCTATGACATCATTGAGATCTTGGTGGTTTATGGGGTGAAGTCCATTGTCTTCGGCTTGTTGCATATCAACATAGAGCTCAAGGTCTTGGCCATTAAGTTGCTGGTAAAGAGATAATAGGTTGTTTGTCGCTAATAACTTTATATTAGAGATCACACTTGCCTGTTGAGCATTCGATTCTGGTAGTACACACGTTCGACCCAGTTTTGCACATTGAATAGCCGTGGGTATTTCACCTATGATCGCGCGAATATCGCCCTTTAAACCAAGCTCTCCATAAAATTCGAAATCATGAAGTTTATCGGCGCGCAATTGTCCCGTAGCGGCAAGTATGCCAATGGCGATAGGTAAGTCAAAACGACCACCTTCTTTTTTCAGATCAGCGGGGGCTAAATTGACCGTAATTTTTGTTTGTGGAAATTTAAACTGACTATTAATTATTGCACTACGGACTCGATCTCGTGCCTCTCTAACAGAAGTCTCAGCTAAACCAACAATTTGAAATCCGGGTAATCCATTTGAAATATGCACCTCAATGACCACCTCTGGTGCATCAACCCCCCGTTTTGCTCGGCTATTTATCCTAGAAAATGACATTTTTTAATAATATTTTAACTTAAAAGTGATTTTCTTAGATTAAGACTGAATTAGTAAAATATGAACTGTACTTGCCAAAAACTGTACTATTTCAGCAAGATAAGCTTTGTAAGTGGATAAATAGTTGTATGTTTTTTATTCATTTGAGCAAATTTTATGTTGCATTATTGTCAAATATGAATAGACTGGTAAGACATCGTACCAGTTGAGCCGTAGATCAGCTATACTAATTAATCACGGCACAATTATTTTACTGATTTTCAGTTAACAGATAGATAAAGGGGCGGAACATGAGCCTAAGACAAAAATTCAAAAAAATTCTTCCAGAAATTTCTCGTACTGAGCAGGAAGCATTAGACGCAGGTGATACTTGGATTGAGGCCTCTATCTATCAAGGTAAGCCTGATTTCGATACATTGTTGCAAACAGCACCGTCAAAACTGACTGAAGAAGAACAAGCCTTCATTGACGGACCATTGTCTGAGTTGCTAATGATGTTAGATGATATGGAAGTACATGACAGTATCCATATCCCACCTCGTGTTTTACAATTTTTGAAAGACAATAAGTTTTTCTCATTCATTATTCCAAAGGAATACGGCGGCTTAGAATTTAGTGCTTATGCATCATCTACTATTGTTGCGTCTATTTCGACGAAAAGTAACCCAATAGCAACCACAGTAATGGTACCTAACTCGTTAGGCCCAGGTGAGTTATTAGCGCACTTTGGTACTAAAGAACAAAAAGACCACTATTTACCACGCTTAGTTGATGGTCGAGATATTCCATGTTTTGCATTAACTAGCCCAGAAGCAGGTTCTGATGCCGGTGGTATTCCAGATCGTGCGATTGTTACGAAACAAGTTGTCGATGGCGAAGAAGTTATTGGGTTAAGTTGTACCTGGGATAAACGTTATATTACGTTAGCACCAATTGCGACTGTCCTTGGTTTGGCTGTTAAAGTTTTTGACCCGGAAGGGTTATTAGGCGGCGAAGCAGACTTAGGGATCACTTGTCTATTACTTCCTAGCGATTATGAAGGTGTTGAGATTGGAAACCGTCATAAGCCACTAGGCGTTAATTTTTATAATGGTACGACACGTGGCAACGACGTATTTGTGCCGATGGATTTTGTTATCGGCGGCGAAAAAAATGTCGGTAAAGGTTGGCAGATGCTAGTTGCATGTTTAGGTGCAGGTCGTGGCGTTTCATTACCAGCAAACGGCTGTGCAACAGGCCATGCAGCACTTAAATCAACGTCTGAATACGCAGCAATTCGTGAACAGTTCGGCATGCCAATCGGTAAGTTTGAAGGTATTCAAGAGCAACTTGCGTTGATTGGTGGTTTGACATTTAATTTAGAAGCGATGCGTCACTTAGTGCTTAATTCGCTCGATTTAGGCTTTAAACCTTCAGTTATCACAGCGATTGCAAAATATCATATGACAGAAATGGGTCGTACGACTCTGCAAGCTGCAATGGATACGCAAGCGGGTAAAGCAATTCAAATGGGGCCAAATAACGTATTGGCAACAGCTTACTTTGCGACGCCAATTGGTATCACTGTTGAAGGCGCCAATATCTTAACTCGTAACTTAATGATATTTGGTCAGGGGGCAACTCGTTGTCACCCACATGTACAAGATTTGATCACTGCTATTCACTCAGAAGAGCCGGATGCAGACAAACAGTTTAATAAACTGTTTAAGAGCACAATCGGATACAGTATTAAAAACTTTTTCCGAGGCGTTGGTTCAGGTTATTTACCAGGTTTTGGTAAAGGCAAAAACCCAGACAAAATGGTTAACGAATTTGAAACTCGAATCAATCGTTTGTCAGCGATTCTTGCAGTGCAATCAGACTTTGCATTATTGGTGTTAGGCGGCGATTTAAAACGTAAAGAAATGCTATCTGCTCGTTTAGGTGACATGCTTAGCTATTTATTTATGGCGATGGGTAACATTAAGTTTTATACCCAAAGTGACAATCGTGAAGCGCTAAAACCATATTTCGAATACGGTACAACTTGGGCATTACAGCGTGCTGAAGAAGCGTTAACGGCTTATTCAGATAACTTCCCTAACCGTTTAGTTGCTAATTGGTTGAGTCTTAAATTAGGTATGCCATTTATGAGCAAAACTAAGGTATCAGACAAAATGATCACAACGTTGTCTGACGCAACGTTGAAAAACGACGGCGCTAAGAAAGAGTTAACTCACCTTGTTAGCATGAAAGGTCGAGATGGCTTTAGTGTTCTAACTGAAGCATATGAAGCTAAGCTTGCGGTTTTACCATTGCTGGATAAAATGAAACAAGCCGTTCGTGCTGGTAAACTGGTTAAACAGTTAACGTTTGAAGAACTTGTATTAGCAGCTGCTGAAGTTCACGTTATATCAGTTGATGAAAAAGACGAGTTACTTCAATACGACGTGAAACGTAAATTAGCTATCGCAGTTGACGAATATACGTTTGATATGGAGTTGTTGACCAATAACGGTGTCGATGAGCCAATTTTGAAATCTGCTTAATGTTTTCTCGACCCAAAAAAACGCAACTACGGTTGCGTTTTTTTTTGCTCGGTATCAAAACATCAATATTTTCGACCAATAGCCATTCCTCATTTTCAAATACACAAGTGGTGAATAGTTATCTGATTTAAGCGAATAACTATAAATATTAATTTTTAGTCCATTTATTTTTCTGATTTTTCGACCCTAAATGTAAAAAGTCTTTTGTCAGACCACTGGCCAAAATTCAGCCAACCTCTTGTGTTTATTCGATTAGATAAAAATTCATCTAATTGTAACGAAATAACTCGTTACATTCGTTCATAGAACATTAACAACCTTTTTCTCACTTTCCGCCACTATGTATATGCGACCTGGTAAAACACTATTTCTGAGGAGAAAAATATGGGTATCGTAAAATATGGAGTAAGCGTGATTGTATTGTCTATGACTTTTGTAGGTGCGAGTGTAGCGTCGGAATATGAAGCTGCTGACAATTCACCGGAAAGCCAATTGTGTTTGGCTGCAGCAACGGCAAGTAAATTTAAAATGCATCGACAGGTGGCGGATTTCACACCGACTGTTCTCACGAGTAAAAACTATCGTTTAGTTGCGAATAAGCTTTATTGCAACGGAATGAATGTGGCCGACTTCGCAAAATCAGCGGGTAACTTTGAAGTGGCAAACAAACTTATGTCATACCGAGATAACTTCGTTCAAATTAGAGATATTGCAGACCAACGACATGGGTCGGTTCATATCGGCAGTAAGTAGTATGGAACAACTCATATAAGCCGTCACTGGATGTGACGGCTTATAAAATGTTACTTAGAAGAACTAAATGTACGGCCAAAGAAGCTTTCTGGAAGCCATTTAGGCTTGTCGTCACTATTAGCGACAGCAAGACCAATACGAATGTTTACGTCGGCAAACATTTCAGCGGCATTATAGTTAATCGGTAAATCTAATGAGTCAGATGGTTGATGATAATGGTTAGCAAAAAAGTCGCCCCAAACTTTACCGCCATCTTCACCTTCTGTTTTAGATTTGAAACCGGTCATCAAAAATACTGACGGTATACCTTTTTTAACAAAGTTATAGTGGTCAGAACGGGTAAATATCGCTTGCTGTGGCATTGGGTCAGGACTTAGACCAATACCCAATTGACCTGCCGCTTGTTCTACGATGTCGCCCATTGTGCTGTGGTTTGCACCAAACGCGATAATATCGGCAAAATCATAAAGTAAAACAGGCATATCTAAATTAATGTTAGCCACCATCTGATTTAACGGAATTGTTGGGTTATTTGTAAAATAGTTTGCGCCTAATAGACCTTTTTCTTCTGCAGCCACAACGGTAAATAGTATTGAGCGACGAGGGTTAGATTTACTTAATACACGAGCGGTTTCTAATAACACAGAAACACCTGAGGCATTATCCATCGCACCGTTATTTATTCTGTCTTTTTTAGTCACATCCTGCGCAAAACCTATGTGATCTAAATGCGCAGTAAAGACAACATACTCATCTTTTAATTTCGGATCTGAGCCAGGTAAAACAGCAATAATGTTTGGAGCCGAGACTTCTTCATGGCGAGAATCTTTTGCTAAAGACAAAGTTGCGTTCAGTGGAAACCCTTTAATAGGTTTGTCGTCGGTATCAAGTTGGAAAATCTCTTCTAAGCTTTGCTCTGCATTTTCGAACAATACTTTGCCAGCTGAAAGATTAAAATAAGCGCCACCTTTTAATTGTTTGTATTCACCAAACGGCTCGTTGTTGCTATTTAACCATTTCATCGAAGGGACACGAAGGTAGTTAAGTGACGTAGTATAAGAACGTACTTTTTCACGTTTAGGTGTATGTAGCGTAACAAAACCCACCGCACCGCGCTCTGCAGCATAACGCTTCTTTTCTTTACTAGAAGCAAGATGAGCCCCTTCTTCAGAAGGCCAGCTTGTAGGGCGACCAGATAGGCTGACAACTATTTTGCCTTTAACATCCAGTCCTTCGTAATCGTTATAATCAAATTCTTCAGCGACCAAACCGTAACCAACAAAAACCGCTTTTGCCGAAACTGCCGTGTGAGCTGAATTCGCAGAGCCACCCATCATGTATTGTTCAGGGTAATCAAGCGTAACTTTTTTGCCATCAATTTCAATAACAGCATTTGTCGTTTGTTGATTTAAGTATGTTTTACGAAATGGAACTCGTTGCTGAAATGACCCTTCGTCACCAGCTGGCGATAAACCGATTTTTGTAAATTCTTTTTCAACATAATGTGCGGCTAGTTCGTAACCTCTGCTTCCTGTATCTCGACCTTCGAGCAGATCGTCCGCGAGGAACTCAAGATGAGCACGAATTAAGTTTTGATCAACGGAAGTTTGGGTTGAAGCTTCTGGTTCTTTATTGCCACAACTAACTAAAAGTGTGGTGAGTAGGCATGTCGCGAGTAATCTTTTCATAACGAACTTTTATAAAATTAAAAAGAGCATTTTACATTTTAATATCGGAGTGGAATATGTCATAAATAGTGCATAACCTGCAATGAATCGCATTTTTTGCCTAATTAACTGCCAAAAGAAGAAGATAATGAAATTAAAAATAGTGTTAATGGTTTTTGTATTTTTGTCAGGTTGTGGAAAAGCAGTAACGAAAGGAGAGCCCGCAGCGGCATTTTCGTTGTCTAGTTTAGTCTCAGATCAAACAATAACCCTGTCAGATTATAAAGGAAAAGTAGTCTACTTAGACTTTTGGGCAAGTTGGTGTAAACCCTGTATTGAGTCGTTTCCTAAATTAGATAAGTTGCATTCCAAATACAAAGATCAGGGTTTTGCGGTGATAGCGGTTAACTTGGACCAATCAAAAGATCTCGCACTAGCGTTTTTGCAAACCAATTCTGTTGGCTATCAAGTGCTCTATGATGACGGTGCTAAGGTTGCTGGCTTATATGACGTAAGTTCGATGCCATCGTCGTATTTTATTGATAAAAAGGGCATTGTTAGACTCGCTCATCAAGGATTTCGTCCTGGTGATGAAATTAAAATAGAGAAAGCAATACAACATTTGTTAGCTGAAAAGTAATCGATTGTACTATTCTTTATGAACAAAATTTTGGATTGAAAAAGGAATTGCTGTGTACGTACCTCGACATTTTAAACACGATATAGACGACAGCGTGTTTAAATTTATAGAAAATAATGGTTTTGCGCAGCTTATTAGTTCAACTAATAACTTACCAGAAGTTACCTTTGTACCAATATTACTAAATGCTGATAAAACTAAGCTCATTTGTCACGTCGCAAATCAAAACCCGCAGGCCAAAATTGAAGATGGTCAGATTGTTCTGGTTTCTTTTAGCGGTCCACACGGTTATGTTTCGCCTAGCTGGTATGAATCAGCCGGTGTGCCAACATGGAATTACCAAGCTGTAAATGTTTATGGGAAAGTGACTAAAAGTCGTGACCCTGAACGCTTAACGCAGTTAGTCAATCAACTTACCGACAAGTATGAACGATATTATGACGCGCCGTGGCAACCAGAGTATCCAGATAAAATGTTACGTGCCATCACTTTGTTGGAAATTGAAATCACAGATATTCAAGCAAAAAGTAAGTTAAGCCAAAACCGCAGTCGGGTTGACCAAGTTAATGTGATTAATGCGTTAAATAAAGAAGGCAATACCAAACTTGCGGAAGCGATGAAAAAAGAAAATAAACTGTAATTGAGTTCAGGAGCTAAAGCCTGAACTCAATTTTAAAGTGGCAATCGATGACCTAATTTATCGAATCAGGTTCTTCATTTGAAGCACTAAATACCGCTTCAACGTCAATACTGTCAAACAAATACGGTGTTAAACAAAACTGACAGATTATCTCGATGTTGCCACGTTCTTCGATCAACGCTTTTGCGTCTTCTAAAGTTAACTGGCGAATGGTATTAGCCGTTTTTTCACGGCTACAACCACATTCATAGGTAATTTCCTGTGGCGCAAACATTTCTGGATTGTCTTCATGATAAAGTCTGATCAGCACTTGTTCTGGCGGTAAGTTTAATAGCTCGTCATCTTTTATAGTTTGCGTTAGTGCTTCAAGATGATAGAAGTCATCTTTGGCTTTTTCTTCCACTGGAAGAACCTGCAGCAAAATCCCAGCGGCTTTATGATCACCACCTGAAATATCAGTCGCTAACCAAATTCGAGTTTGTAATTGTTCAGAACTGACAAAGTATTGCTCAACACACTCCATCAATGTCGGCTTATCTAATGCGGCAACACCTTGGTAACGCTCGCCATTTTTTGGCGCAATTGTGATGACCATTAAACCATTGCCAATAAGGTGTTGAATATCGCCGTCGGTAACATCGTCGCTGAATTTTGCCGTTGCTCGCAGTTGCTGGTGGTTATTACCATTTACTACAGCGTAACTTAAAGGGCCATCACCTTGAATTTGAACGCTAATCTCACCTTCAAATTTTAACATTGCGGTCATTAAACTCGTTACCGCTAACAATTCGCCCAATATACGCTTTACCGGATCTGGGTAATTGTGATTGGTAAGCATTGAATTAAAACTTTGATTTATTTGAACTAATTCACCACGTACATGGTACTTTTCGAATAAATAACGGTGTAACAAGTCTGGATTGTTTTGGTCTGTCATTTTGGCTTACTCAAATTTATCTGAATTTTTAAAATTAATTAGGGTGCGACGCTGTTTTTTGTCAGGACGTTTATCAGGACGAGGTGACATAGCGGCGCTAGAGCTTCGGGCAAGTTGTTGCGCTTCTCGATGGAGGATACTCGCGGGAGTTTCTTCATAAAGCGTTTGGGCTACCGTAAAGTTCTGACGTTTTTGTTCAACAACTTTAATTACAACAGTTTTTTCGTCATATCCTTGACGTAGCTTCACTTCTGCTCCAACCTCTACCGCCTTTGAAGCTTTACATCTTTGACCATTATAATGAACTTTTCCGCCATTGATCATGTCTGTAGCTACAGAACGAGTTTTGTAGAAGCGTGCGGCCCAAAGCCATTTGTCGAGACGTACTTTTGTTTCAGACATAATATGTAACTGTTAACTTCATGCAGGTATAAAAAAATTCCGGCAGAATGTAGCATAGTTAGTGATTTTCCGCTACTTGTAGGGTTATACTCTACGCGTTTTAAAGTAGTTCTTTTTATTCGTTTTTATTGATGATGGTGCATTTTTTTAAATTCTAAATACCATCCTAAGAGAGATTATTAATGGAGTCGTCTCGCTTTTTTGAGCAGCTCAATCGATTTTGGCAAAAAGTGCCACAACAAAAGCTAAGTATTTTGGTGACGATAATGTTGTTGCTATATTGCGCCAACATGGTTGCCAATATGGTTTGGCAACTGGTTCCTGTAAGTCCGAGTAAGGGCCAATTTGTCACAGTGAGCGGCATAAAGTCTAATGCGACGACTCAACAAGCGAGTCAGTTAGACATGTCTGCGTTGCTAAAATTAAATTTATTTGGTGACGAAAGTAAAGTACCAGAAGTTGTTAAACCAGTTGTAACCAACACCGATGCCCCAAAAACACGACTAAATGTGACGTTAACAGGGTTAGTCGCTGATAATTCAAGCAGTACCTCCCAAACGAGTGTGGCTATCATCGAAAGTGCCGGCAATCAGTCAACCTATGGAATTGGCGAAACAATTGATAAAACTCAAGCCAAAGTTGACCAGATTTTATTAGACCGTGTGATTTTATCTGTGAGCGGCCGATACGAGACATTAATGCTCGAAGGTATAGAATATTCAACAACTATCCCTGGCAGTGCCGATGAAATGGTTGATGAAACGTCAAAACTAGCAGATAGTCAGATTATTAAAGGGACTGCAAGGCCAACGGTTAAAAGACCTAAGGTCAAAGCCACGCCGAAAAAAATGGATAAGCGTGCCGATGTTGAATTGTCTAAATCGTTAAGAGAGCAACGTGAACAATTGTTCTCCGATCCAAAAAAATTAATGGACTACATCCGAATTCGTCCCGACAGAAAAGGCGGCGAATTACGCGGGTATAGACTGACACCAGGTAAAGATCCAAGCCTGTTTAAACAAGTTGGCCTAAAACATAATGATCTGGCCGTTAATATTAACGGGTTTGATCTCACCGACATGAAGCAGGCACTGTCTGTGATGCGCGAGTTGCGGTCGATGACAGAAGCAAGTATTACGGTGTTGAGAGAAGATACCACTGTAGAAATTATTTTGGCTTTATAGCCCCGGAGTTTGATGTAATGGGATTTGTTTCCACTGAGTACGTAAATTTAATGACGCGTACAGTTAAGAAAACCAAAAGTTTGGTTGTATCTGCTGTTTTTACAGTTGTGATAATGGTTTCTGCTGGTACCACAACAAATGTTTACGCTAACCAATATTCACCTAATTTTAAAGGGACAGACATCAACGAGTTTATCAATATCGTTGGTAAGATCCTGCAAAAAACCATCATCATCGATCCGTCTGTGCGCGGTAAAGTGAATGTTAGATCTTATGATTTGTTAACCGAAGAACAGTATTATCACTTTTTTCTAAATGTCTTAGGCGTTTATGGATTTGCGGTTATCGACATGGGCGACAATATTCTTAAAGTCGTTAAAGCGAAAGACGCTAAAACCTCACCGACGCCGGTCGTAGGTGATGAAGCACCTGGTGTTGGTGACGAAATGGTGACACGGGTTGTACAGGTTAAAAATGTATCTGTACGAGAACTTGCGCCGTTATTACGTCAGTTGAGCGATCAATCTGGCAGTGGTCACGTTGTTCATTACGACCCGTCAAACGTTATTATGATTGTGGGTGCCGCGGCAACTGTAAATCGCTTAGTTGAAATCATCAGCCGCGTTGACCGTGCAGGTGACCAAAAAGTTGAAATTATTCGTTTAGAATTTGCATCAGCAAGTGAGATTGTCCGCATTATTGAAAGTATTTATAAATCGGCTGGTAAAAAGGACCAACCGGATTTTCTTATTCCTAAAATCGTTGCAGATGACCGTACCAATAGCGTTATCGTTAGCGGCGAATTAAAAGCCCGTGAAAAAGTATCAGAACTGATTAAATTGCTCGATGCAGAATTAGAAACAACAGGTAATACTCGAGTTCATTATTTAAAATATGCTAAAGCAGAAGAAGTCGTTAAAGTATTGACCGGAGTGTCAGATTCATTAGCGGCAGACGGCAAAGGTAGCACGACAAAAACATCTTCTAGAAGCGCAAAACGTGACTATTCAATTCAAGCTCACCCTGATTCAAATTCATTAGTGATTAACGCTGAACCTGACATGATGCGTTCGTTAGAACAGATCATCCGTCAATTAGATATTCGTCGTCAGCAAGTATTAGTCGAAGCGATTATTGTTGAAGTATTTGAAAGTGACGGTATTAACTTAGGTGTCCAGTGGGGCAGCGAAGACGCTGGGTTTACTCAGTTCAATAACGGCGTAACACCACTAAGCAGTGTTGCTGGTGGCGCGTATGCCGCCCGTGACCAAGTAACCGAAACGCTTGTTGAAGGGTTTGACGAAAACGGCAACCTAAACACCACGCCTAAAACAACCACAGTACAGGGTGACTACACTGGTCTAGCTCAAGTGCTAAGCGGAATGACTGGTTTTGCAACTGGATTTGTTGACGGTGGCTGGGGCGCGGTAATCCAAGCGGTTCGTAACGATACTAAATCAAATATCTTAGCAACACCGTCAATTACCACATTGGATAATGAAGAAGCGTCTATCCTAGTAGGTTCGGAAATTCCAATCCTAACTGGCTCTGCGGCGAGTGGCAGCAATAACAATCCATTCCAAACGGTTGAGCGTAAAGAAGTTGGTATTAAATTAAAAGTGACACCACAAATTAATGAAGGTACTGCTGTTCAATTATTAATTGAACAAGAAGTCTCAAGTGTCAGTGGTGCAACTGGAGTGGATGTTGGCATAAACAAACGTTCAATTAAAACCTCAGTATTAGCTGAAGACGGTGCAACAATTGTTATTGGTGGCCTTATTGACGAAGACGTTCAAGAAAGTGTGCAGAAAGTACCTCTGTTGGGTGATATCCCAATTCTTGGCCATTTATTCCGTTCAACTGGCACAACCAAACGTAAACGTAATTTGATGGTATTTATCCGTCCTCAAATTATTCGCGACAGTTCAACCATGATTAATGAAAGTCGCCGCAAATATAACTTTATGCGTGGTGAACAACTTAAACGCGAAGATGATGGTATTTCATTAATGCCGTTCACGAGTCATCCTGTATTGCAGGACTGGGATGAAACATTAACATTGCCACCAAATTTTGAAGACTACATGGACCAACAGGACATGGATCCTCAAGGCCCTAGTCAAGATGGTGATGAAGAGCAGGGTATTGACCCTACCATGTTAGATGATGAGTCAGAACCGAGTGAGAATACGGGTTCAGGCAACACTAATTTAGGTCAATAACATGACAGCTGAAACAGATAACATGTCCCAAACTTCAGCTGAGCTTAATGAGTTAACACCTGACTCTGAAGCTGCTTTAGACGCAAGCGTTAATTTGGTTTCAAACGCTGAACTAAATGGCTTGAGATTACCGTTTGGTTTTGCCAAACGCTTTGGTGTCATGCTGTCGCATGTTGAACAAGATACACCAAAATTATTATTAAAGTCTGACACTAATTTTGACGCTTTAATGGAAGTACGACGGGTTATTGGTCGTGCATTGCCCTATCAGATTGTTCAACCTGATGTTTTTGATCATGAACTTGAACAAGCTTATCAGCGTAACGCTTCTGAAACGCAGCAGTTAATGGAAGACATTGGCAACGAAGTTGACTTGTTTTCTTTTGCAGAGGAGTTACCAGGTACTGAAGATTTACTTGAAAGCGAAGACGACGCGCCAATCATAAAATTAATCAATGCGACCTTATCGGAAGCGATTAAAGAAGGTGCCTCTGACATACATATCGAAACTTTCGAAAAACAACTTGTTATACGTTTTCGAGTCGATGGTGTGTTACGAGAAGTGTTATCACCAAATCGTAAATTAGCCTCGTTGTTAGTATCTCGTATTAAGGTTATGGCGCAACTCGATATTGCTGAAAAACGTGTTCCTCAGGATGGTCGTATATCCCTTCGTATTGCGGGTCGTGCGATTGATGTTCGTGTTTCGACAATGCCATCGGCTTATGGCGAACGGGTTGTAATGCGTTTGTTGGATAAAAATAACGCTCGATTAAACCTGCCTGATTTGGGGATGGATAAAACCAACGAAGCCCACTTTGCTGACTTACTGCGTAAACCCCACGGAATTATTCTTGTTACGGGACCAACCGGTTCTGGTAAAAGTACCACCTTGTACGCTGGACTGTCAGACATTAACAGCAAAGACAGAAACATTTTAACAGTCGAAGATCCGATAGAGTATGAACTGCAAGGCATTGGTCAAACGCAGGTTAATACTAAGGTGGACATGACCTTTGCCCGCGGACTCAGAGCCATTTTACGACAAGACCCAGATGTCGTTATGATAGGTGAGATACGAGATCTAGTCACTGCTGAAATTGCCGTTCAAGCCTCACTTACCGGTCACTTAGTTATTTCAACGCTACATACCAATACCGCCACTGGCGCGATTACTCGAATGGAAGACATGGGCATTGAACCTTTCTTATTATCTTCGAGTTTATTAGCGGTATTAGCGCAACGACTAGTCCGAACATTGTGTTCAGAATGTAAAGTGCCTTATTCACCAGATGCTGCAGAATTAGCTTTACTAGGTTGGTCTGAGGATCATGAGGGCAGCTTGTATCATCCAAAAGGATGCGATAAGTGTAATTTCTCCGGTTATCGCGGACGAGTGGGTATCCATGAATTATTAATTGTCGATGAACATGTAAGAGAACTGATCCACAATGGTCAGGGCGAACAAGTTATTGAAAAATATGTACGTAAGATCACCCCAAGTATACGAGACGACGGCTTTGCTAAAGTTACCGCAGGTGTTACTACATTAGAAGAAGTGCTGCGTGTTACGCGTGAGGACGAATAATGGCGGCGTTTGAATACAAAGCACTTGATGGCAAAGGCAAAACCAAAAAAGGCATTTTGGAAGCGGATACAGCAAAACAAATTCGCCAGCAATTGCGTGAAAAAGGGTTAGTGCCGCTTGAAGTCACTCAAGCAAGCCAAAAAGAAAAACAAACAGCAGCCGGAATTAGCCTCTTTCAGCCTAAAATATCCGCCAATGATTTGGCCCTTATCACTCGCCAATTAGCAACATTAGTAGGTTCTGCGCTGACCATTGAAGCCGCATTATTAGCGGTTGCTGAACAATGTGACAAACCAAGATTAAAACGTACCGTAATGGCCATTCGCTCCAAGGTAGTAGAAGGTTATACGCTTGCCGATGGGATGAAAGAATTTCCATATATCTTTGATCATTTGTTTCGCTCTATGGTGGCCGCAGGTGAAAAGTCAGGGCATTTAGACGAAGTATTAAATCGCTTAGCCGATTACACCGAACAGCGTCAGGCAACCAAAAGCCAGCTTACTCAAGCAATGATTTACCCACTGATGTTGACCATATTTGCGATTGGCATCGTCTCGTTTTTATTAGCGTCAGTGGTACCACAAATTGTTGGCCAGTTTGTTGACTCTGGCCAAGCTTTACCCGGCACCACTCAGTTTTTATTAGATGTCAGTGATTTTATCATTGCTTACGGCTTTACTATGGTCATCGCCATATTAGCTTTGTTGATTTTTGCTCAGCGCATGTTGCAAAGGCCCTCAGTGAGATTAAAGTTTGATCGGTTATTATTGAACTTACCGCTTATTGGCAGAGTCGTATTAGGGGTTAATACTGCTCGCTTTGCTCGAACATTAAGTATATTAACGTCAAGTGCCGTTCCTATTTTGGAAGGTATGATGATATCTGGCGAAGTGTTAACAAATAGTTATATCAAAAAAGGGGTGAAAGACGCCTCAGATAATGTTCGAGAGGGTTCGTCTTTAAAAGGGTCGTTAGATCAAACCAAAATTTTTCCTCCGATGATGTTACACATGATTGGCAGTGGTGAAAAATCCGGTGAATTGGAACAAATGTTAGGCCGTGCCGCTGACAACCAAGACAACGAAATGGATGCAACATTAAAGATAAGCCTCGGCTTATTAACACCGTTAATCGTCTTAGTGATGGCGGGCATGGTAATGTTTATTTTAATGGCAATTTTGCAACCAATTATGGAAATGAACAATTTAGTTGGGTTATAAAATTTCAGGAGTAGAAAGTGAATAGGTCTCATATGAAACACAACAAACAAAACGGCTTTACCTTATTAGAAGTCATGATCGTAATAGCTATTTTAGGCATGATTGCGGGCATGGTTGTACCAAACTTAATGGGGTCTACGGATGATGCAAAAATTCAGAGTACGGCAATTGAAATCCGTAACCTAGAATCAACGTTAGACATGTACAAATTAAAAGCAGGTCAATACCCAACAACAGAGCAAGGTATGGAAGCATTAGTGACAATGCCTGAAATGGAGCCTGTACCACGTAATTATCCTGAAGATGGCTTTTTGAAAAAAGTCCCTGTGGATAAATGGGGTAATGAATATCAGTTGATCTCTCCAGGAGAGTTGGGCAAATACGACTTATTCTCTATGGGGCCAGACGGCGAAGCCGGTACTGATGACGATATTGGTAACTGGAACGCTGACGAGTTTTTATAAACCAAACTCGTTGTAACCGTTATACGCAGGGCTTGTCTTACGATAGGCCCTGTTTTGTCTCAGATAAAGTTATTTATTTCGCAACACAACATAGGTAGTTCAGTGCATAAAAGTAAAGGGTTCACATTGTTAGAACTGTTGCTTGTTATCGTTGTGATCGGTTATTTGGTCACTATGGTACGTTTGCCTTCGCTTGCTCCGGATCCCTTTGAACTCACCGAAAAACAAGCGGCTCGAATGACCCACTTGGTAAATTTAGCGTCGGAATATGCGGTATTAAATAATATGCAATTGGGACTGGCTGTCACCGAAGACCGTTTTGCATTTTTAGTCTTTGACGGTGAAGCCTGGCAACCATTCCAAGAACCGCCTTTTGATATCAAACCTCTCGACGAATATGTTCGTTTAGAGTTGATCCTCGACGGTTTATCGTGGCAAGAAGACAACCTATTGAGTGCTGTTGAATTTATTGATGAAGAACGCCTAGAGCAACTGCAGGAACTAGATCCAGAAGAGCAAAAGCTCGCGATACCACAAATTTTTATTTTGTCGTCGGGTGAAATCTCCCCATTTGATATTACCGTTGAATTTGACGATGGTTTTGCCAACCCAGTAAGCTTTCTTATCCGTGGTGAATTTACTGCGCCGGTGAGAATGTATGACCCGTTACAGCAGTTGGCGTTGGATAACTAAATGAACTCAAGCCAACGTATGCGACGTCAATCATCACAGGGCTTTACCTTAATTGAGCTGTTGCTCGCCCTTGCCATTTTTGCCTATTCAGCCGGGGCAATCATGAAGTTGGTCGGTCAATCTGCAAATAACCTAAGCCAAATTGAAGAAATGACCTTTGCTTCTTGGGTCGCTAATAATCGACTAGCTGAGCTGCAAGCCTTGCAGGTTTGGCCGCCAAAAAATAACGAAAAAGGCGAAGTCGAAATGGCAGGTAAACTGTGGTTTTGGCAGCAAGTTGTAGTGGAAACAGAAGACAAACGCTTACGCCAAATAACGGTGTCGGTCGGCTTAGATAAGTCGATGGCTACAAGCATTCATCAATTGAGTACGTTTGTTAGTGAAAATAAAGCGAAGGAGACCCAATAATGGTCTCCTTAAAGCAAAATAGAATGAGCCGAGGCATTGCTCAGCTTGGTTTTACCCTACTCGAAATGTTGTTAGCCCTAGTGGTATTTGCAATGTTAGGTATGGCCACATATTCAGTTTTGCATAACACGGTTAATAGCCACGAAATTATAAAGCTTAGAAATGAGCAACTTACTGAGTTACAACGAGCCTTTGTGATCATCGAATCGGACTTTGTGCAGTTAGCGCAGCGTAAAGCAAGAGTTAACGGTGAAGAACCAAGTGAAGCCTTGTTTATTGCTCAGGAGTATCTATTTGAGTCCGAGGGGATTGGATTTGCTTTTGTCCGGGATGGTTGGACAAACCCAGCAATGGTATTACCAAGAAGTGAACTGCAACCGGTTGTGTATCGTTTATTCGAAGGCCAGTTACAGCGTTTATACTTTAATTTTGTCGATGCTAATTACGGTGCTGAACTTCGCATTCAACCGTTGCTCAGCGAAGTAGAAACAATGACGTTGGAATACTTTGATGGCAAAGAGTGGCAGGAGTCATTAACTGAAAATAGTTTGCCACCTTTGGTTAAGTTAATTATCGAATCGAAAGTTTACGGTAAAATTGAACGTATTTTTCCTTTGATAGCAAAAACGCAGGTGGGATCGTAATGCACCTGAAAAAGCAAACTAAACGAAAGCAAAAGCAGGGCGGATTAGCGTTAATTACCGTCATGCTAGTTATTTCCTTGTGTGTTGTATTAGCGTCGGAAATGATGTCGCTGCAAAGCTATCAAATAAAACGAGTGTCTAATCTATTTGAACGTCAACAGGCCTATTGGTATGCGATGGGGTCAGAGCACTTTGTCAAAGGTCTGTTATCGGGTATCGCAGAAACAGACAAAGGGGTGATTAATCTATCGCAAAGCTGGGCAATGGAAGGCATGAGTTTTCCGGTCGACAATGGCTTAATTGAAGGCGAAATTATTGACCTTAACAGCTGCTTTAATCTAAACAGTTTGTACGACAAAAGCGTTGACAAGGACCAGCTTAAATTTCGTAAAGATGTGTTTGTTCGCTATTTAGAAAACCTAGATATATCAAGCGAACTCAGTCTTGATGATTTAGCCAATAACTTATATGACTGGCTCGACCCAGATGACTACGCCACTGAAGCGGCGGGATATGACGGCGATATGTATGCGTCGTTAGCGTTTCCCTACCTCAGCGGCAATAGTCCACTGGCCCATGAAAATGAATTACGTGTTATATACGGTTTTGACGTAGTGGTTATGGCTCAGTTGCAAAGGCGATTTTGTGTTATTCCGCAAAGCAGTAGCTTTGAATTTAACATCAATACGATGAAAAAAGATGAGAGTGAATTACTCCGAGCAATTTTAAACATTGATGAAGCCAAGATTGAATCAATCTTGGAACAAAGACCCGAAGAAGGGTTCACTGACATAAACGATTTTTGGGCGTTGTCTGAAATGAAGAACATCAAAGGCGTCACCGCAGCAAATAATTATTTTACGGTGAAGAGCAAGTTCTTTAAACTGATTACAAACGCATATTATAACGATATGAAGTTCGCATTAACGAGCGTTATACAGCTGGACGACAAATACAATACGTATGTGATTGGTCGTCGCTTTGGAGGAAAAGTTGAGCGAGAAGCTAATCCTGAGGATGAGCAGCCAACCAACTAGTACAGTACCTTGGATAGTGTATTCTGATACGACTAATGAAGTTATTGTTTCCGGTGAATTGGAACATCAAAGTGAATTATCAACCCTAGCGCAGTACGCTCAGGGCAGACAAGTAACCGTTTTAACTAATGGTGCTGACGTGCGTCTGCATTGTCATTATATGGCCACAAAACCAAGTCGCCAAATCATCAAGGCGTTGCCTTATATGTTGGAAGATGAGCTTGCTGAGGACATTGACGCGTTGCACATAGCCACCGAAGACATGGGCTTTGATAAAGCGCTTAACAAACATTGGCTTAATATTGCCATTGTCAGTAAATCGTTGATCAAAACATGGTTGGACGCCCTTAATGATGCAGGTATCCCTGTTAAACGGATCATCCCAGAATCCCTTTGCTTACCGTTTGAACAGAAAACTGACGCACCACTGATCACAACTTTACAAATTGGTAATGGTTGGATTTTCCGTGAGAATGTTTGGCAGGGCACTTTTGTCGAATCTCAGTGGTTGCCGATTTATGTTGCACGACTCGTTGCTAATAACGCTAATGCAGCCGAAAATTCGAACGAAGGTAAAGATGGGGTTGCCGACATTGATGGATCAGAAGCTGATTCGTCAATTTTAACGTTAAAGCCGTTTACGCCATTGCCGGAAGATGTCATTGCTGAATTGGCCCTAAACGCCAATATTGAATTATCAGACCCTGAACCTGAACTGCCGATGTTGGTGTTAGCAAAAGGTGCCGAGCAAGTTAAATGGAATTTGTTACAGGGTGATCTTGCGCCGAAAAAGCAAATCAGTAAAAACTGGCAGATCTGGAGCACGGTTGGCGTTATGGCGTTAGTGATTTTCTTCTTGGAAATCGTCGCAAAAGGCGTGAGCTGGCATAACAAAAGCCAAGAGTTGGTGGCTAAAAAGGCCGAGTTAGTCACAATGTATCAAGCCGCTTTTCCAAAAGAAAAAGTGCGTGTTGCGCTGTTAAAACGTCAACTTACTAAAAAAGTCGCAGATGTTTCGGGTGGCGTTGTCGCGGATAACTCAGGTTATTTGCAACTTATGTTGAAGCTAACGCCTGTGTTACAAAAGCACAGCAGTGTTATTGCTGAGTCATTCCGATTCGAAGCAAGCCGCGGTGAGTTGCGGATAAGCGCCTCGGCACCAACCTTCCAAAAATTTGAGCAATTCCGGATAGGCCTTGAACAGCTTGGCTTAGATGTGAAACAAGGTGCAGTGAGCAATGAAGGCAACCTTGTTTCAGGAACCATCAACGTGAAGGAGGTAGAGTAATATGAGTCAGTTATCTGAATTACGAAACAAAATATCTGCTTATTACCAAACCAAAAATGACAGTGAACAAAAACTGTTACTAGCATTGGCTATCTTTTTACCTCTGTTTGCTTTGTATTCGATTATTAGCACAGTGAATACGGGTTTAGAGCAGTCAACGCAAAAGCTTGAGAAACAAATTGAGTTAAACGACTGGGCAGCCGAGCAAATTAATATTATAGAGTCGGCAAAAGGCGGTGGCGTTGCTAAAACGAGCCAAAGCTCAATTACACAACTTATTAATGCCTCTGCGCGTAAGCACGGAGTCACTATATCTCGCTTGCAGCCGCAAAAAACAGATACGGTTAGAGTGGGTATCGAAGAAGTCGGATTTAACAAATTTGTGACTTGGTTAACAGAGTTACAAAATCGACATGGCATTGCCGTGGAGAGCATCGACTTCTCACGTTCAGATGTAGATGGGCGGGTAAAAATACGCCGTCTTGATTTGGGGCGCAGTTAATGTCGATGATTAAAGCCGTTATCCTATTTTTTATCTTTCTGATTGTACTAGTGTTGATCAAAATGCCAGTGTCACTGATTGCCGAACGTTTTGACTTACCAAAAGGTATCGCATACGAGCAAATGAGCGGCACGGTATGGCAAGGAAAAATTAAACGCCTTCAGGTCGAGGGTGAAGTATTAAACAAAGTAGAATGGCAGGTATCGCCATTAAAGCTGCTTCTAGCGCAGGTAGAAGTGAAATTTAAGTTTGGTCCGGTGCGTGACGTCTCGCAATACAGCGGTAAGGGAACGGTCTCGTATTCGATGTCTGGCTTGAAAGTCACTCGTTCAGTCATTCGTTTACCGGCATCGAGTCTAAAAAAATATTCACCAATACCTATTGCTAATGTTGGTGGCAGAGTTATTTTAGACATAATCGACTATCAATATTCCTCAGCACTTTGCGATACATTGGATGGGGAATTGGTCTGGTCTAAATCTGAAATCGACTTTGGTGGCCCGATTGCATTTGGTACGATTGCCGCAGAGTTAGCCTGTGAGGAAAATAACGTCACGGTTAAGTTTAATGGCCAAAATCGACTCGGATTGGAAGGGCAGGCATTAATTGAATCCACAACAAAGTTCGGTTTTGACGGTTACTTAAAACCTGACGCCACATTACCAAAAGCGGTACACAATGGTTTGTCCATGTTTGGTAAACCCGATGTTAAAGGTAAATATAAAATAGTTCTTTAATACATTATTGAGCTGGTCACAGATGCAAGGTTTGTGATCAGCTTGATGAATCAAAAATAATTCACCTCACCACGATAAATAAACTTAATTGGTCCATTTCACTTTTATACATGAGCTGTATGATTTTAAGGCAGTAATGCACCAAAACGGTTAGCAACATCTACGTATTAAGTTTTCTCTGTTTTAAAAAATCGATATTAATCAATAAAATTTCCTCTAATTTTTAGACTGACGGTTTATTAATCAAATGTGTGTTTTGTTCAAAATATAGTGAGGCCAGAACACGTGAAATTAATTTAACTTAAAATTCAATCGGTTGTGAAATTTTGAGCGTCGCAGGATAGAACAGTTTTTAATCATTTTTTTAGTTATAACCAATCAACTGGTGCGATGACTGATTATGCATAAAATTATTCTTTGTATGTAACACAGAATACACTTAGTTTAGGTATGTTAATTGAATTCGTATTCATTGCTGAAATTAATTTATCTGTAATAACGAGTAGGGAATGTGCATTAATTATTAAGTGCAATTCATGATGTCATTCGTTGTTTAATCATGACAAAAAAAGGAAAAACAATGGCAAATCCCCCAGGGCGTTACGTAAGCGCACTAACAAAAGATACTATGGCATTGGTTTTGGCTGGTGGACGTGGGAGTCGCTTAGAAGAACTGACTGAGTGGCGTGCAAAACCTTCGGTCTATTTTGGCGGAAAATTTCGCATAATTGACTTCCCCTTATCCAACTGTGTCAATTCTGGTATTCGACAAATCGGTGTATTAACTCAATACAAAGCTCATTCTCTCATTCGCCACTTGGTTAACGGCTGGAGCCACTTTAAACGTGAATTTGGCGAAACGGTTGAAATCATGCCGGCGTCACAACGTTATTCAGAAAATTGGTACTTAGGTACAGCAGACGCGATTTATCAAAATATCGATATTATTAGAGGCATGCGTCCTAAATACATTTTGATATTGTCTGGTGATCACATTTATAAAATGGATTACGGACCAATGATTGCTCAACATGTTGAGTCAGAAGCAAAGATGACTGTAAGTTGTATTGAAACGACGGTTGAAGAAGCAGCTGGCGCATTTGGCGTAATGAAAGTAAATGAAGACTATCGCGTTGTCGACTTTCAAGAAAAACCTGCTGAGCCTGCTGAAATCCCAGGAAAACCAGGATTTACGCTAGCCTCGATGGGGAACTACGTATTTGATGCGAACTTCCTACTTGATCTAGTAGAGGCGGATGCTAAAAACCCTGACTCTACGCATGATTTTGGTAACGATATTATTCCTTCAATCATTGCGGCTGAAAAAGTTTTTGCTTATGGCTTTAGAGCGCCAAGTAAGGATGAGAAAGCCTATTGGCGAGATGTTGGTACATTAGATTCTTTCTGGGAAGCAAACATGGAAATGATTGCAACTACCCCAGCATTAAATCTGTACGATCAGGACTGGCCGATTTGGACTTACCAAGCGCAATTACCGTCAGCTAAGTTTGTATTTAATGACGAAGACAAAAAAGGTATGGCATTAGAATCAGTGGTTTCAGCTGGTTGCATAATTTCAGGCGCAGTTGTTACACGTTCTTTGCTATTTTCAAACGTAAAAGTTGAAGTTCACTCTGAAGTTGAAGATTCAGTTATTTTGCCGAGTGTTACAATTGAAGCGAATTGTAAGATTAAAAAAGCGATAATCGACCGTGGTTGTATTATTCCTGAAGGCTCAGTGATTGGTTATGATCATGATGCAGACAGAGCTGCGGGCTACCGAGTTACAAATAAGGGTGTGGTTCTAATTACCCGCTCTATGCAAGGATTGCCGCACGGTTATTCTTTCGAAGATTAAATTTCCGCAAAAAAAGTAAAAACGCGACTTCAATAAACAGTCGCGTTTTTTGATCCTATTAAACTTATCCTCCGTACTACCTACTAACTGCGGTTAGAGGTGTTCGATGTTCAATATTATTTGGTTTCAAGTTAATTGGTTTGGGTTGATTGCGTATCAGACGTACTTTGTGCCTATTTCAATTTTGTCCATTTGCCTGCATCTGTATTTAAATAAAGCCTATCGTCGAGCTGACATTAAACTGGCACTGATTGTCACTGCAAGTGGCTGTATCATTGAAACCTTGATGATCCAATTAGGGATTATTTCCTTTGACCAATTTGCATTATTGCCAGGTTTTTTGCCATTTTGGTTAGTTGTTCTTTGGACCTGTTTTGCGTTAACGCTTAACCATTCAATGAAATTTTTCGCTAAACATCCGCTGCTCGCTGTCATTTGTGGTTCTTTGTTTGGGCCTCTGAGTTACTTAGCTGGGATCGAGTTTGGCGCGGCAACGTCACAGGTTAAGCCGTTTTTATTGTTCTTAAGTTATTCATTTGTTTGGGGGCTGTCATTTGGGTTGTTCACCCGTTTGATTGTCGACCATTCTACGCGACAGGGAGGCCGTTATGCCTCATCTCTATAATAGTAAGCGATTGCACATGGTTACTAAGTATCCCCACAAAACGGCGGCTCGATGGTTATATATCACTTTGTTGACGTTTGTTAGTGGTGCACTTGCGACTCAAAGTAATGGATCACCAATTGCACAGCTAACATTGGGACAAAACACTGTTTCAACTAACGCAAATAGCGCCAATATCGAATCGAATAGGACAAATAATACGGTCGACGCAAGACCTCTTAAATTGGTAGGTAAGGGGCGGTTTAAATTTGCATTTTGGTCAATTTATGACGCAGCGTTGTACACACAAAATGGTAAATACATAGACGGCGATAACGATAACTACCGTGAAAATTTACCTCTGTATCTCAAACTAACCTATCTACGAGATATTGAAAAACAGGACCTCGTTGACAATACGTTTGATCAGTGGCGCAAACAAAAACTAAACCCCGAAGACATGGCGAAGTTTCGTGATGTGCTGTTAGACATTTGGCCAAATGTTAGCGCGTCAGACAGTTTAGCAATTGAAGTTAACAGCAAGGGCAGTCTGTTTTATTTTAATGACCAACCAATAGGACCTCAACTAACAACAGAGTTTGGGACATTTTTTACCGGAATATGGTTGGCAAAAAACTCCACTGAACCGACATTGCGGCAACAACTAATAGGAAGTCAGAATAATGAAACAAATTAATAAAACCCTAATGGCGACAATGATTGCTGGTTCTATAGCGCTGATAGGCGGGTGTTCCACTGATATTGGTGAATACAAGACAACAGCGGGAAACTTTCAGTTAGAAACCTATTTTAATGGCCCAGTTGTGGCGTGGGGTATGATCCAAGATTATACCAACAAGGTGAACCGTAGATTTTGTGTTGAGTTAGAAGGACAGTGGCAACAGGTAAATAACCAATCAAATGGCCAACTTAATGAATGGTTTTATTTTGACGACGGGGAAGTCAGTCAACGGATTTGGAACTTAACCAAAACGCAGAACAATCAATATAGCGGAACTGCGAATGATGTTGTTGGCGTGGCGTCGGGACAAACATCGGGGTTTGCTTTTCAATGGCAATACAACCTCAGCTTAGACATTGACGGTTCAAGTTATGAATTCTTTTTAGATGATTGGATGTATCAACTGGATGAGTATCGCGTTTTTAATCGCACCTCTATGCGTAAATTTGGAGTTGAAGTGGCAGAAATAACGTTGTTTTTTGACAAGCAACAGCCACTTCGTTCATGCAATAAAGAAGTAATTTAGTGATCAGATAATGTCGTTAATCAAATTTCTAAAATCACTGGTATTTACGAAGTCATCAATATTCACTGGTGGCTTTTTACTGTCCGGATTCGAAACCGCTAGCAGGTGTTTGATACCAAATTGCTCGGCAGCCTGCAAAATTCTTGCGGAATCGTCGACAAATAAAGTGCGTGACGGATCAAAGTCTAAATGGGCGTGCAACTGGGTCCATAAATGTTGGCTTTCTTTACTTGCGCCAAATTGATGACAAGAAATTAATTCATCAATATGAGAATCAAGCTGAGTTTTTTCGATTTTTAAACTTAACGAATCTGGATGTGCATTGGTGACCAAAACCACTCGTTTTCCTGCGGCTTTTAACGCGTCTAAAAATGGCACGGTATCTTCTCGCAATTGAATTAGGTGACTAATTTCACGCTTGAGTTGGACGATCGGCAGATCAAGTTCCTTTTGCCAATAATCAAGGCAATACCACTCTAATTGACCAAACACAGCATCGTTCTGTTTTTTAAGTTCAGTTTTTGCTTGAGCAAGCGGGATATTGTGTTTTATCGCATAGGCTTTCGGGGTGTGTTCCATCCAAAAGTGATTGTCAAAATGTAGGTCCAGCAACGTGCCGTCCATATCCAATAAAACAGTTTCAATTTGTGACCAATTAAGCATAGATTTCTGGCGTCGAGTCGTTATAGTTAAAGAAGTTAATTACGCAATAGTAGCAGAAGGCAAACGATGTCAGGTAAGACATTTGAAAATAAATCGACAACACAACTAGGCTCACTAACCTTGCCTCATGTGCACGAAACAAAACTGGTGGCGGAAAGTCGATTATTTAAAATCGAACAAGTTGAACTCACTTTTAGTAACGGGGAACATCGGTTCTACGAGCGAATGAAAAGCTCGGGACGCGGTGCTGTGATGGTTGTCCCTATGGTGAACGAGGAGCAGTTTATTTTAGTCAGTGAATATGCCGCGGGCATTCACAGTTACGAACTTGGTTTTCCAAAAGGATTAATCGACCCTGGGGAAACACCAGAAGAAGCTGCTAACCGAGAATTGAAAGAAGAAATCGGGTTTGGTGCAAAACGCTTAGTTAAATTGAAAACCCTTTCGATAGCTCCAAGTTACTTTAATTCAGAAATGCATATCTTTATTGCGTTTGATTTATATCCAGAAACGCTGCCTGGCGATGAGCCAGAACCGCTTGTTTTGTCACACTGGCAACTGCAGGACAGCGATGAATTAATGGATAGAGAAGATTTCTCTGAAGCTCGAAGCGTGACAGCTTTGTTCTTAGCAAGACAATTTTTAACTAAGGTTAGACCTTAGTGCAATATAGAATTCAAGTTTATGCGTGATAATATACAAGTTATCGGCTACTTTTAAATTGACGCAATTGTTCAGGACAATAAATTGGAATTTACCTTACCCCAGCTAGCTCATCTATCTATCGACATCGCTACTTCTGCAGGCGAAGCTATTATGGACTTTTTTGTTAAAGGCGACTTTGAAGAATTTAGTAAAGATGATGAGTCACCAGTAACAAGTGCCGACTACGCTGCCAATGAAATTGTCATGGCGGCGCTTACAACTTTGACGCCTGACATCCCTATTATGTCAGAAGAAACTGAGCACCTTGCTTTAAAAGACCGAAAAGACTGGCAGCTTTATTGGCTAGTCGATCCCTTAGACGGCACCCAGGAATTTGTAGCCGGTCGATCAGACTTTGCGGTAAATATTGCTCTGATAAAAAATGGCCAGCCGGTATTGGGTGTGGTTCATGTGCCTGTGACAAAAACAACATATTGGGCATGTAAAGGTCATGGCACATTCAAAATTCAAAATGGTGAAAGCCAGAAAATAAAAGCCAAACCGATAAATCGTGAAGAACCTTATTTACGCGTTGCGATCAGCCGAGTCCAAACGCTCGATACGATTACAAAGTACATTAAGCCAGATATTCCAATTGAATTTGTGTCGTTAGGCAGTTGTGCGCTTAAGTCATGTTTAGTTGCTGAAGGTACCGCCGATATTTATATTCGAGTTGGGCCAACGGGTGAATGGGATACCGGTGCGCCACAAATTATCGTAGAAGAAGCGGGTGGTTGTATTATCGACTCAGAATTTGGTGAATTAACGTATAACTTACGTGAGTCATTCTTAAACCCTGATTTTATGGTGACATCAGATTCAAAGTTCGATTGGACTAGCGTTATTGTCCCGCATGTATCTCGGAGAGATTAATAAGTAGTGCTAACCGCAAAAATCTTCTTAATACAAAAAACGCTCAATATTAGATTGAGCGTTTTTGTTTTTGAATCATAAACCTATATATGCTTAGTCTCTAATAATGACCCAGTCGCTTTATTAAAAACTAACGTGTATCTACCGTCTTCAAGACCAAACTCAGTTAAATAATTTCCTATGGTTGTAAATGTCGTCGTCTGCTTTTTTCTACCGTGATCTGACGTTCTAACCCCATCTACAAATAAATTGCCTAGAGCTAATTTAAGTGGTGATATTTTAAGGCGTTGCGGTTCAAAGTAATTTTTGATGCTTTGTTTTACGACCTTCATATCGTCCGTTTGATAAATTGCCGCGTTAAGTACGTTTAATGTATGTTCCGTGCAATTTTGATATTTGTTGTTAAACGGATTCGCGATTAACGAGTATTTGGGGTTGTGCAATGTTACGTGATAATTTTTCTGTATTGCTTGAATTAATCGAGTTTGTATTTCTTCCGACGGAATAATAATCCCTGACTTTAGTTCGTGAACTCCCCAGAAAAAATCGGCGGGATAGTCCATGACTATCTGGCTGCGTTTTGCATCACCTGCGTTTTGATAAAGATTATAAATAGCATACCCATTTGCCTTTGTTCCATCGTCTAAGCTGATCTCTGAATAAATGGCAATCGCCGTGTGGGTAAACTCAATGCCGTTAGGTAGACTGCTTTGAGCTTGCCCTAAGCGAGATAATATAAAAGCTCGAGCGTGTTTTTTGGCGGCAAATTTTTCAACTTGCTTGGCAAAAGAGATTATATCTTCCGATTTATGCACCGCCGGTTTGCCTTGTTGGCTTCCTGCCTGGACAAAAGGTGATGACATTAAAAGCACGAGCGTCATTATTGAAGCTTGCAAAAGTTGGCGAATTTTCATGTTCATGTTGTATTCCTTGTCGGGTGCTTAGCACCCATATCGTTAGTTCAACTGTTCAAAATGAGAATCGGAAGTGTGACAGGATTTATTGTTGCTTAATTCGTTCTGCTGGATTGCGTTCAACTGTGATTGTGATCTCAGTGATTTCCAGAGGTTTTGTTCTATCCACAGCCTGAGGTTTAGCGGCAGAAACATTGTCCATCAGCGATTCGCCAGCAGCTAACGCAACAGATCCAACACTACCTACTGCTAGAAGGGGAACGGCAACTACGGCACTGGCTACCTGGGCACCTGAAGCAGTAGCATGACCTACGGCTAACACAGAATGTTTACTGGCGGCACTGCCATTTTCAGATGGTCCTTTGGCGAAAGCTGTTGTGCTCAACGATGCAAATAAAATAGTGATTAAAGTAGTTTTAATATTCATTTGGTCTTTCCTTGTTTATTGGATAAAAATTTTGTTAATGACTTGTTGAAAGCGAGTTCAATGTAGGCAGTCGTATTAAACTTGTAAACCAAGTTGCTTGATGTATAAGATTAAGTGACTTAAAGTATTGTAAAACTATACTTTTGGGTGATATTCGTGAGTCAAATATTGCAAGTAACCGAAACATTGAAGGTTTTGCTTAAGCAAAAAAACTTAACGTATAGAGAGATTGCTGAACATTTGTCGATGAGTGAGGCAAATATCAAACGTATTTTTGCAAACCGCAGTTTTTCATTGGACCGGCTGGAGCAAATTTGCAACTTTATTGATATAAATCTGTCGGATTTGTTTGTATTGTCAGACAAACAACAGCAAACTCTAAGTCAGCTTTCATTGGAGCAAGAGCAGGAATTAATTGATAACCCAAAATTGTTGCTAGTTGCTGTATGCGTACGTGACGGTTGGAGCTTTGATGAAATCATCAGTCACTACGAAATAGATAAGTTTGAATGCATAAGATTAATGGCTAAACTGGATAAAATTAAACTGATCCAATTGTTGCCAAATAATCATTATAAATTGTTAATCGCACAGGATTTTCGCTGGATAAAACACGGCCCTTTAGAATCCTTTATGGAAAAAGAAGTGTTAAGTCGCTTTATGGCCAGCAAGTTTGACGACGATGATAGTTTTCGTTTTTACTTAAGAGGGCGTTATTCTCAGTCATCTGTGGATGTGATTAAACGAAAACTAAATCTATTAACAAAAGAAGCGGCGATATTAAATCAAGAAGATGCAACATTGCCGTTAGACAAGCGGAAACATATGGGGTTATTGTTTGCCATGCGCCCTTGGGAACCGTCTCTTTTTGAACAGTTTAGAAGAAAAATAATAAATTAAGGAAAAGCATGTTAGCTAGGATTTCTATGATGGCCATTGTTATGGCTATTTTGTTGAGCACCTTCCAGGGAGTTAGCGCTAAAAGTTTACCAACAAACTTAAATTGCGAAACAATTAATGATGATATTAATTTAATCGAGCAACTTGAAGAGAGTGGAGAGCTACGCCGACTTAAAATTTCCCCTCAAGAGCTTAAGTTTGATTTTAAAGGTGATCGTCCTTATTCCGAATATCTCAAATTTGCCCGCAACCAAATTGTATTAAATAATCCGAAAGGCGAAATGTTGTGCCCAATCCAAACCACAACAAGTCAACTCCTATATCCTGACCTAGACCAAGACCTGCAACTCGTCGCCGATCTTGTTGCGCCATTTCAATTAGACGCCGAACCAACAACCGATATTACGGCGGCAAAAACGGGTGTCTTACTTATTCATGGTCTTACTGACTCACCTTATTTATTTCATGATTTAGCTTTTGAATACCACAAAATGGGGCTTACAGTTCGAACCTTATTGCTACCAGGACATGGCACCGCACCAGAGGCGCTTATCAAGGTATCCGAGAGAGAATGGCGACAGGCGACCCAGTACGCCATGAAGCAAATGTTAAGCGATTTTGATAATGTGATCTTAGGTGGGTTTTCTACTGGTGGTGCATTAATCATTGATCAATTAATGCACACAAAATGGACTAGTACGGAACTCGCCCAAATTAAAGGTGTGATGATGTGGTCACCCGCAAGTAAAGCTAATTCAGATTTTGCCTGGGCTGCAAAGTACATAGATTACGTCCCCTATTTGGATTATATCAATACGGGCGCTGACATCGACTTTGCAAAATACGAGTCGTTTCCTTTTAATGCAGCCGCTCAAGTACATAAATTAATGAAACGCATTAATGGTGACGGTAAAGAAATTAAATTTATTCCAGATGTACCACTTTTTGTCGTTGCCAGCGAAGTTGACCAAACTATAGATACTAAACGGACTTTGGCTATTTTAAATAAATGGCATAAGGCCAATACCAGAACGACTCAAAACGAAGATACCTTGATTTATTACGGTCATTGGAAAAAGCTCGATAATGTCAGCCAAAGCGTCAATATCCATATCCCAGAGTGTGGTCCACAGTTATTGTGCAGCAAGGTGCTAGGCATTTCCCACAATGGCGTACCTAACTCACCTAAAAATCCCCATTATGGTTTGAACGGTAACTACAAATACTGTGAGCATCATTTTGGTGACGAAACTTATAATGCTTGTAAAACCATGCCGGTAGCGCCTATTGGTGAAATCACCTCTGCTAATTTAGATCAAAACCCGGTGCTTAGACGCTTAACGTTTAATCCGTATTTTGACCATATGGCAGATAAAATGAATGACTTTGTCAAAGCCGCTTTAGAAAATTAGAAAACCAATGGGGTCAGTGTCGCTGATCGGGATATCAAAGGATCGATAGCACGGACCAGCGGGGTCAGAGTTGCTGATTTAAATCATACACCCGACCGTTCATATGAATTAGATGGTTTTTTCTATATGGGCATTAATCGATTTAGTCATGTAGTGAATATTCACCATAGGCATTGATTCGGGGTATACCGTATGAACAAATCCCAGCTTTTGGTACGCTGATACCGCTGGTGGGTTATCTGTCATGACAAATAACGACGCCTTGTCTAATGCTAATTTATCTTTGCCTAGGGCAATGAGGCCGTTAACGAGAGCATTGATATGGCCTCTGCCGCGGAACTGTGGATTGATAATCAGTCGCGCCAAATGAATATGCCCTAAACGCTCGTAATACTGACCAAAACCAATAAATTTTTTATCCTGAATTAAGCTATAGCTTGCGATTGAATCTAGTTTTAAATCTTCGACAAAACTGTCTGTGGTAAACGGGATTCTAAAGTTGGGACCAGACCATAAGGTAAGTGCCTCCATTGTCGGAAACCAGGTCATTAGTGTAGCCAAATGATCTTGAGTAGGTGGTATCAACTTCATTTAATCGCCTTTAGTATCAAGATTTATCTGCTGTTTGGTATAGCTTCGTCTTACAGCTTTTTATGTAAGTTTATTCGGCTTTAAACGTGTCTGCTTGCATTAAATTAATGGACTCATGTAATTCCGAAAATACTATAACGATAGACTCGGATTTTATCTGGTTTAAAACATCCTGTTTTTTAGCTGCAAATGACTTTTCCTGTTCGCCATAATCGGTGCCTTCACGCAGTACAAAAGATTCTATAATTCCATCGAGTGCGTCGTCACTGAGGTTTTGCCATGGGATGATCATTTAGGTGTCGCTATGAGTGATTGAATAAATTCGACAGTTCGTGTTTCTGCCCAAAATTCAGGGTTGAACGGGTTGTTGCCCGCTAAAAATCCAACGTGCCCACCGTGATGGCTCACTTCTAACGTTACGTAGTCAGACAACATATCTGTTGTTGGGATAACCTCTTTGGTCATAAATGGATCGTCTTCAGCATGAATTATTAATGTCGGCGTTTGACAGCTTTTTAAAAACTGGTTGCCACTCGCTTTTTGATAATAATCTTGACCACTTTCAAAACCATTAAGTGGCGCCGTTATTTTTTCATCAAACTCAACTAAGGTTTTAATGTTTTTTACATCGTCGATTTTCAATTTAATTGGAAACGAGTCTTGTAAATAGTCGATTTTTTTACAGGTACTGTTAACCAGTTTATCCACTAAATACTTCTCGTAAACGGTCGCAAAACCATGTCCGATAGCGTCTGCACAGATAGCGAGGTCAAGCGGTGCTGAAATTACCACTGCACCTTCAAGGTGGCTGTTTTCGTTTTCACCAACATATTTAGTTAATACATTACCACCAAGTGAAAAACCGACAGCATAAATTGGATTGTTCGGAAATCGCTGTTTTAAGTATTGAATAAATTCGGCGACATCAGTCGTTTGGCCAGAATGGTACGTTTGCGCTTTACGATTTGTTTGGTTGCCGCAACCACGGAAGTGCATTAACACTGAGGTCCACTTGTTATTGTACAACGCATTCATCATGCGCTTTGCATAAAAGCTGTCTATGGAGCCTTCTAAACCGTGGAGAACCAAAACGATGGGTTGCTCTGGTTCAATATCATTGGTATGTCGGCTCCATGATATTTCCACAAAGTCGCCATCGGAGAGGTCAAACTGATTATGCCAAACTCTAAAATCACAAGGGACCGGATATAATCTCGGTACGATTGTTTGCAAATGACGATTTTTGAGCCACCAAGCAGGTTTGAATTTCGACTTAATCTGTAAGTCCGACTGTTTTGTTAGTGAATTTATTGACATAGACCCCTCAAAGTAATGTGTAGATCTGAGGTCTAAGTACAGGTTTTTCAAGCTTGAGAAAGCCACTTGTTGTGACAATTTTTGATGAAATAAAACGGCGAGCTGATGAAGTATCAGCCCGCCGTCTTTAAAACGCTAATTGTGGAGTATAAAAATTACAAACTTGCCGCTAATTGACGTGCATTGTTTTGTTCACGTTCGACAAATTTAAGCCATTGCTGAGCCATTTTTTTTGCATTTTTATACGCTTTAGCCTGTTCAAATGCCTGCAATGCTTGGTCAAATTGCTTTAAGTTAAAATTTGCCATTCCAAGGGCTAAATAGAGATTACCTGGGTTGTCCAATTTACCTCTTTTAGCTGCGGCCTTTGCTGCGACCACGGTTTCTTCAAAACGACCTTGTTGTAACCGGATCTCAGCAATCTGCTGACTCGCCACGCCGGTATCAGAGATATCCGCCAATGTTTGATAAGTCGCTACGGCTTTGTCGTATTCTTTTGCACCGACATATGACTGCGCTAAGAAGCTTAATGTTTTGTCATCTTTGTTTAGCGCGCCAAGTTCAAATCCTTTTTCGATAACCTGAGCGGCTTTAAACGGCAGTCCATTTAAATAATATACCTGCGATAAATTTCTTAAATCAGAACGTTTAGTGACATATCCTTGCTGGAAAGCTGCTTCTAATACCGCAAGTTGCTTGCCTTCTTCACCGATTTCACCGTACATACCACCGAGTTGTAACCAGTATTCAGGCTTGTTAAATAAACGCACCATGTTTTCTAAAACGGCTGCTACTTTTGCCGGTTGTTTCAGTTCAAAATAAACGGCACGTTGCAATACGTACCAACTTTCTTCTGCTAAAAACCCATCGGCGACTTGTAACTCAATTGCTTGGTCGATATGACCTGCTGCCGCGCTGTAATCTTTTTGTTGATAAGTTGCCTGTGCTTTTAGGACATAGTTTTTAACTGGGATCTTACCGCCATCAACTTGTTCCCATTGCTCAAGATATTGCAGAGTCTTGTCGTACTTGCCGCTAGCCATTGCAAGTTGTGATAAAGAGAACAGAGTGCCTTTTTCTAATGACTCTGGGATCGGGTTTTGTTTCACAACTTGTTCAAATGACGCAAGTGCTTCATCTACGCGTTCAGCGTTGTAATAGATAAAACCATAAAAATTAAACATCATGGCTTTTTCGTAGCTGTTAAGGCTCGATGATTTTGATTTAACTTGGTCTAGAACTTCTAAGCCTTCAGCCACATTGCCTTTGTCAGCCAACTCCTGCGCCCGGGCCAATTGACTATAAACACGAGCGCCTAAAGCGGGGGTTCTACGGCGCTTTTTTTCAACGCTACTATCTGTGCTTTTGTCAGCAGCAAACGCGCTTGCAACTTGGATGTTTGGCAAGATGTCCGTCAAGCCTGTTGAGAGCAAAATGCTGCTCGCAATAATGGAATAAGATAACCAGTTTTTCATTTTCAATTTCCTACTAACCGTTCATTTCAAACGTAATGCGGTTTTGAACCCCAGAAACTTCAGTTGCTTCACCGTTTACGACACGAGGTTTGTATTTGAATTTAAGTGCAGCGTCCATTGCTGCTCGGTCAAACAAGCCTTCAGGCTGTGCTTCAATTACGATTGGACGCCTGACCGCACCGGTTTTGTCTACGGTAAACTCAACAATAACGTAACCCTCAATACCGCGCTGTAATGCACGTCTTGGGTACACAGGTGCAACTTTTACGATAGGTAAATATTCGCCGTCCCCAGACTCTAGTGCAAGGCCGCCATCGAGTGAAATGTCGGCAGAAATATCAGCGCCAAAATCAAAACTAGATTGGTTGGCATCTGCTGTTTGCGGCGACATTTGTGGCTGTTCCATTGGCGGAGGCGGCTCTTCCGGAGTTGGTGGTTTTTTCGGTTTACGTTCTTTTTTCTGAACGGACTCTTCCTGTTTGAGCCTAACAAAATCAAGAACATTACCCTGGGCCGGCTCAGTTAAAGCCGAACCACCTGATTTGATAAGGGCCTGCATGCCAAATAACAAACCTAAAGTGATAACGGCTGCGATGGCGAAGGCAATAATAAGGCGTTGCAACATAGTAATACCTATTGGTCTTGTGCTGCGATGGAAACATCAAACGCACCAGCGGCACGTGACGCATCCATAACTTTAATTAATGTATCTGTCGTCGACTTTTTATCAGCTTGAATAACAACTGACCCCTGAGGGTTCTCAGCTTTCAAACGCTCGATGTTGGCTTGTACTGCACGGATATCAACACGACGTTTGTTTATCCAAATTTCGCCTTTATCTGAAATTGCGACCAGGATATTTGCTCGTTCTTTCTTAACTGCAGTTGCGGCTTCAGGGCGGTTGACGTCAATACCCGCTTCTTTAACAAACGATGCGGTGACGATAAAAAAGATCAGCATGATAAAAACAACGTCTAACATAGGGGTTAAATCGATTGCTTCGTTTTCTTCTTCTGCAAGTAAGTTCGCTAATGGCGCTCTCATGATGTTTCCTTAAACTTGGTTAGTGTTGGATTTCCAACTCTAACGAGTCTTCTAATATTTCGATTTCACGTTTTGCTTTTCGTTGTAAATAACTATTTGCAAATACGCCTGAAAGCGCGCCAACCATGCCAGCCATTGTTGGGATCGTCGCTTTTGATACTCCACCGGCCATCGAGCGAACGTTACCGCCGCCACTGATTGCCATAACATCAAATACTTCAATCATCCCCGTTACGGTTCCGAGTAGTCCCATTAACGGGCAAAGTGCAACAAACGTTGTGATTAACGTTAAGTTTTGATCGAGTTTTAATTTTGCTCTTGCGACAAATGCCTGACGAATTTGCTCAGCATTCCAAGAAGCGCGCTCTGCACGCGCTTGCCAGTTGCTGATTAATGATTTTTTCATTTTTTTATGACCAGTGAAGCCATAAATCAATCTTTCCAAAATCATTAACCACATTACAAATATCATCACAGCAATGGCGCTTAATATGATGCCGCCGGAGTCTAAAAACTCTCTGATGGCCTCTAAACCTTCTGTGAAAAACAACACGCCGGTCTCCTTACGCTACTTGACTAGCGTTGGCTTTTTTAATTTCTTGGCGACGGCCAAGTTGTTCTTCAGCACGCTCTGCAATAATGCCTGCGCTTTGTTCTTGAATAGTGAACAAAATGTTTTTGCTGCGTGTATTTAACATGCTCGATAACACTACCGTTGGAATGGCTACAACTAGACCTAAAACGGTTGTCATTAGGGCTGTAGAAATACCACCTGCCATAAGTTTCGGGTCACCGGCACCAAACAATGTAATTGCTTGGAACGTCTTAATCATCCCGGTAACCGTACCAAGTAGACCAAGTAGCGGTGCAACAACCGATACAATCTTGATCAATGTTAAGTTACGCGTAATCTTTGGCATTTCTCTGAGCATGGCTTCAGAAAGTTTCAGTTCTAGCGTCTCGTAGGCTACGTTAGGGAATTGTTGATTTACTTTTAGGACGCGGCCTAATGGGTTGTTGTCGCTGAGTTCTTTAGATTTCAGCTGACGTTTCACTTTTTGACCGATAATGGTAAGAGCGACAAAACGTTCAAAGGCAATTAAGAAAGCGATAATACCGACAACGATAATGATGTAACCAACTGTACCGCCCTGTTCAACACGTTCTTGTGTGTTTGGTGCTTGTACTAATAGACCTAAAATTGAACCACCTGTAGGGTCTAGGGCAAATGGAACAACGTCGTTAGTTGATGTTTGAAGCTCCTGAGCGTTATCTAAAAAACGACCAGAAGGTTGACGAATCAGCTCGGCAACAGTGCCCGTTGTTGGGTTTAAATCTAAATATTTACCGTCGGCGACAAGTGAAAATGAACCAATACGCAGAACTTCTTTATTTACTTTGTTGCCGTTGGCTTCTACAACGTCTGTTGTAAAACGAGCTACTTTGCCTTGTTCTGTCATTTCACGCTGTAGTTCGAACCAAACTTGCTCGATTTCTGCAATTGACGCTAAGTTAGAGCTGCCGCCCATGCTTTGGGCTAGTTCTTCGAAGAACACATCACGGCCTGGATATTGAGCCGACACGTTAGATAATTTAAATTTGCCTGCGGTATCACCAGAGACTTGTTGTAAAACGCCAAACAGTTCTTTTAAAGAACCCATGCGTTTGTTTAACGCTTCTGATAAGTCAGCTAATTTAAATTCGTTGTTTTCGAATTGTGTTTCTAACTTCTCAGAAGTTTTAATCGCATTGTTACGACGTGTAGTTGACTCGTTAAGCAATTTAACTTGTTCTGTTTTTTGAGATAGGAAACGTTGCTCACGGCTTTTATTTTCCTGTGACTGAGCAAGTTGACCTTGCTCTAAACGTTGTAATAACTCGTCTAAGTTAAGTGGTTTGGCTTCGTCGGCCGCAAACACTGAACATGCAAAACCAGTTGCGATGATTGCTGTTAAAGCGGGTTTAATAAACTTAATCATTTTTGTTAACCTTTAAATTCAGTGTCTGGGCTTATGGCGCGGCTTTGATTGGCATAACTAACAGGTCTGGGGCGAGTTGTTTTTTCGCCATACGCAGTCCTTTAGTAATGTGCATGCGATAGTCATCGCCAAGGTTTTGCCAAGATTGAGTTTCGTTATCCCAACGTCCTGCAACTGAACCATCACGAGTTTGATACATAAGAGCAACACGCCCGATACGTAAAAAATCAACATCGCGTTGTTGACCATTCACATCGATGATGCCGGCGTAGGCTTCGATTGAACGTCCGTAGGCAACTTCAACTTGGTAAGCTTCTAATACGCGGCGAAATTTTTCAGAAACAGCAACGTCTGCGCGTTCCATCATAGTGTTTAAGCCGGAAATTCGGTTTGCGCGTTCTTCAGGTAAAAACGGCACGTCTAATTCTACAAACTGCGCTAACCCGTCAATCATGCGGATCATCAAAGGCGTGATTTGCCGTTCAATAACAGAGACTTGGTCAATATCTAAGTTGAGCTTTTTCATCTCAGCTAACTGATTGTTGATTTGCTTCTGTAGTTGATTGTTGTAAACGTCCAAACCTTCGATTTCTTTATTTACAGTTTGATACTGCTGAAATTTCGATTGTGTTTGTTCTGTTAATTTATCAATTTTAGCCTGTGACGTTGAAGCAGATGCAGTGATTTCACCGCTCTTTTCAATCACAGGTTGAAGTTCGTCTGCCTCAGCTAGGCTAGGCGTAATAACGCATGCAGCAATAATTGCTGAGCTGACTAAGTGTGTTGCAAATTTTTTCATTAAATATGACCCCATAGAAACAATGAGCGTCATTCTAGATAGGTAATGTGTCAGTTCTGCTACACAAATATTAAAGCTATGTGACAAAGGTTGTGGAATTGTGACAACGAAATAAAAATGCCGTCTTGTCACATTTTGATCATCTAATACATTTAACTTAGCGCCATTCCGTTGGTCAATAGAGAAGTATCAGACCGTACTGGTCATCATATAAAATTTATATGAAAAACAGGTTACGGCTGAGTTAAGTAATGATGATGTATCCAAAAGAATATAAATTACTGTTGCAGGAATTGATAAATGAGCAAAACCTGCAAATTGTTTTTCAGCCGATATTTGACGTTATTGGCCAAGAACCAATGGGTTATGAAGCATTAACGCGCGGCCCTGTTTCTCATCCACTGCAGTTTCCTAATGTATTGTTTGAAGTGGCTCATGCATTTGGACTATTGTCCGAGTTAGAGCTTTTATGCCGCAGACTCGCATTTAAACGATTTGCTGAATTAGAACTTGCTGGCAAACTATTTATTAATGTAAGCCCGCATACAATTGAACAAAAGTCACATCCCCATGGCGAAACCATAAAGTTACTTCAGCAATTTGGGATCAAACCTGAAAAGTTAGTGATTGAAGTTACAGAGCGTTTTGAAGCTACTGATCCGTCTTTATTAAAAGACAGTTTGCAGCATTATCGGAACATGGGACTGCAAATTGCGATAGACGATTTAGGAACTGGCCACTCTGGATTAAAACAGTGGGCAGAGCTACGCCCAGATATAGTCAAGATTGACAGGTACTTTATTAGTGATTGCCATAACAACATTGTTAAGCGCGAATTATTACGAACCATTTTTGAAATGGGTAAAGCGACAGGGGTGAGTATTATTGCTGAAGGTATTGAACAGCATGATGAATATATACTGTTAAAAAACTTAGGCATGCAATACGCGCAGGGCTTCTTATTAGCTAAACCGAATGTTTCACCGCAGACCACATTCCCAAGCCAGTTAATACAATGTGTTGTTGGGAAAACAGAAGTCGCAGGGTTTGATACTGAGCAATTTGAAATAGGTAACCTAGTTAAACCTGTTATGCCTGTCAAAGCTGACCGTAAATGCATCGAAGTTTATAAGACTTTTAAAAGTGACGATAACCAACTTTGTGTTGCAGTCGTAGACGAGTACAACCAACCAATTGGTTTAGTATATCGTGATCAATTGGCTGAGTTATTTTCAAGCGATTTTGGTCGCGCATTATACGAACGCAAAGACATCGACATGGTGATGAATCCAGTAATGTTTTCGGTTGAAATTGGCTCGCCAATAGATGAGATTAGTAAGTACATTACCGATAACGACGCGTTTGATAAACGTCCTGAATTTATTGTAGTAAACAAAGGCAAATATGTTGGCTTGGCTAATGTTAGGTCCTTGTTAAAAAAAATGACGGAGGAAAAAATCAAACATGCGCAACACGCCAACCCGCTCACAATGTTGCCTGGCAATGTGGTTATCCAGCAACGTATCAACCATTTATTGAGCTACAATATTCCTTTTTCCATGGCGTACTTTGATTTAGATTATTTCAAACCCTTTAATGACATTTATGGGTACGCCGCAGGAGACAACGTCATTAAGCTGGTTGCCGATATTTTGTCGGAGATCTGCCGAGAGCATTTTGTTGGTCATGTCGGAGGCGACGATTTTGTCGTTATTTTTCAGTCCGGCGATTGTAAAGAGCACTGTCTTAACGTTTTAGAATGTTTTAATCAGCGGATAAGTCATTATTTTCAACCCGAGCATTTGATCCAGCGCGGCTATATGGCAAAAGACCGCGAAGGTAACGAACGCCGTTTTCCTCTATTAGATTTATCCTGTGGTGTTATAAGTCCGGATGTTGAGCTTATGGATACCCACCATGAAGTGTCGTTGTTAGCATCGGAAGCCAAAAAACAGTCGAAACAGGTTTCCTCTGGCATTGTCTATTTGCAAACGACAGAGGTAAGAACGGCATAGGCAGTAGCTTTAGTAAACTGATAAATGCCAGTGGGTTATGGCTTTACATCACCCAAGGTTCATCAGTGTCCAGGCTGATTTTTAAGCTGCTGATAACATTTTTTAATGTGCTCGTTGTTTGACCAGCCCGATAAATCACATAAATCGGATATGAAAACTCCGGTGAGTTAGGAACCATTTCTAATTGACCGGAACGTAAATAGGTTTCAACAACCCGAGTTCTAAAGTAACCATTGCCACCGCGGCTTAACATAAATTTTAATGCAAGTGGCCCTAAATTAAAGCTCAGTGCAGCTTGGCGAGGAACGGGCAGGGCGGCGTCAAACTTGTTTTTAAAATCGGCGCCCCAGTCGATAAATAGATTGGGTAATGCCGACTCAGTTGAACGTACATGCACTAACTTTTCTTCGGCGACTTGTTCTACCGTCAGGCCCGAATAATAGTTTGGTTGATGCACAACTATGGCGTCTAAGTTCCCAAGTTGCAGTTGTTCAACTAATTTTTCGGTCGCCGCCACTTCAGTGTGTGCAGTTATCGACGGGTGTTGGTGTGTGAGTTGGTTTAGCCAGTTTACGACAATAGGATTCCACAAGCTTATATCGGCACCAATGTGTACAGATTCACTCAGGTTTATCGGCAGTCGTAATTGTGCCTGGGCATTTTCCCAGGTTTGCACTAAAGCCAATGCGTATTTAGCAAATACCTCACCTTCCCGGGTAAGCTTGGCACCGGAACGATTGCGAACAAATAAGGTGCAACAAAGTTGCGCTTCCAAACTCCTAACCCTTGATGTAACAGCGGTTTGAGTGATATTGAGTTTCTGAGCGGCCTCGATAAAAGTGCCTGTGCCCATGATCGCTAAAAATGTCTTGGCGAGTGAAATATCCATTAGTATCAATATTTTTCATATTAAAGATGTTTAATATTCGTTATACAAACACATTTGCATCTTTTAGTCTCCTCCAATTGCAAATTTGGAGCATGTTTTGAGAACGTTTGTTATATCGAAGCAGGATTGGAACGAAGGTCGTTTTAATTGTGGTGGGATAAAAACAACGATGTTTGTTATCCCTTTGATGAAGTCATATTTGGCATTAAACCGTTTTGTATTTTGGTTACGGCATAATGGCTGAGTCTCAAAAATCAAATCGTAGAGTTAACTCGCCTCAAGTTTACGCAACTTTTTTAAAGCTCATAGGCTTTGAAAGCAGTAAAACCACATTTGCTGAAAAACTCATTTCTGGGGTCGGGGCAACTTTTGGGATCTATTTCTGCTTTGTCTTATCTCAAATCTATTTGCCCAGCGATTACTCATCTATTTTACTAACGGCAATGGGCGCAACTTCAGTGCTTATTTTTGCGTTACCCCACGGCGCATTATCGCAACCATGGAGCGTATTTGGCGGTCATCTTATTTCCACAGGGTGTGGCTTTTTAGCTTTTAGTATTGTGCCTGATGTACAACTGGCAAGTGCACTTGCGGTCGGGCTAGCGGTGTTTTCAATGTACATATCAAAGTGCCTTCACCCGCCCGGTGGCGCAACAGCCTTGTATATTGTGTTGACTGCTCACAGTGCCCAGGGTTTTGTTCTGTGGGATTTTGTTAACGTTGTGTTGATTAACATCGGCGTATTAGTGTTATTTGCAGTCGTGTTTAACAACTTGTTTCATTGGCGTCGCTACCCAGCTTATTTAACGTTTCATCACGCGGAAGTGCCAGATAATAAACAACATCTTAGTCACGAAGATTTTAATGCAGCGCTACTGCAACTCGACTCGTTTGTGGATGTTAGCACCGATGAGTTAATCACCATTTGTGAGCTGGCTTTGGAGCATGCGAAACATGCCCAGGGTGGAGATGACATTTTAATTACCCCAGCTTGTTTTTATAGCAACGCCGGTCTGGGCATGGCGTGGGATGTTCGAGAAGTCATTCGGGTGACCAAAACAGATGTGGTCTATCGATCAGCGACCAACAAAGCTGAACCAATAAACCGTTGTCATCTAACAGAGTTTAAACGTTGGGCAAAATACGAGGTTGAATTTGAACATAACGCATGGCTCAAGAAACAACGATTAAAAGCCGTTTCTTGAGGCAACTTCATTCGCTTCTTGTTGCCTTATTTATTCAAAAACGTGGCGGTTATCTTATTGGCTTGTTCCGTCACCGACCCCTGCACCTGAACGACTTGTTGCTTGGCTGTGGTAACGGTTTCTGTTACTTGAGACATTAACCGCTCGAACTCATTAAAGTCATTTTGTTGTTGTTGCGCACAACTTAAGGTTTGCTCGGCAACATCCGAAGATGTTTGCGCTTTGTGGCGCACTTCGTCAGTAGTTTCAATTAATGACTGAGCAATATGTGTTTGTTGCTCTGCGGCCGTCGATATTTGCTGGAAATTATGTTGTAGGTGGTCACTATGGGCTGTTAACTCATTCAGGATATCACTTGTGTTGTCGAGTGATTCTTGGGTTTTCATTGCGAGCTTTCTTACTTCGTCGGCAACAACCGAGAATCCGCGACCATGTTCGCCGGCTCTGGCAGATTCAATTGCAGCGTTAAGCGCCAGCAAGTTAGTTTGGCCAGCGATGTTTTTGATCACATCCATAACCTCTTGCACGCTAACAATACTATTGATGAGTTGCTCTAACTTAGCGTAGCTGGTTTTGACTTGTTGTGCCGTTGATTGGCTTGCAGCTAACATTTGGTCAGCACCCTCGCGGCCTATAACCATTGCCTTTGAAGTGTCTTGCGCGTTTTGTTCAACATCTTTGGCGAGTTCGTTTAATCGATTGTTGATATGCGACAAATTAGCTAAAACGGCTTGTGTTTCAGAAACCTTATTTCCGGTTTCGTCTGTTGCCTGTGCAATTTCTTCGGTTTGCTCGATTAGTGAGTTTAGCGCATCTGAAACAACAACCATTTGTTCAGACTTTTGTTCTGCTTCTTGCTTTTGCATCGTTAGCAATTGGTCAAATGAACGGGCAATTTCACCAAATTCAGAATTTGCATCGCTATTAATCGCCACCATTTCACCCGTATTTACCAACTTATCAAACGCATCTCGTAGCGCTCTTAGCGGTTTCAATACTAAGGTATGTTGGACAAGGTAATTACCACCAACAATCAAGGTCGTTGCCAACATCATGATAGTGGTTAGAACCGTGACAAACTGATAAGTGTTTTGCTTTTGCTGAGTTATGTGGATAGCAACTTGTTCAGTTATTTGCTCAAGCTTATTTATGTCGGTTTTAATTTCGGCTAGCGACAACAAGCGGTTATCTATGGTCTTAGTCGTATTTTGGAGCTCTTTTGGGTAGCGATTTACAACGCTTCTGAGCGTGCTTATAAACTCTTCCGCGATGTCAGTTTTGTCATCGTCATCATCAAAAAAGTCTAAGCCGTCGTCTTCTGATTCGGCAAATACGCCTAAAAGGCCGATGTTTGACAGTTCGTTATTCAATTGCGTTAAATTGGCGAGCGATCTGTCGATATTTAATTTAAAAGCGTCATCACCGGATGCCACAAAAAACAAGCGATAATGGGATAACTGCTGCGACTCATATAAAAACGAAGCAGCTAGGTGCAGTAGTTTTTTTGCGACTTTAGGGTCATTGTCAAAATTTAGACTGGCGTAATCGGCCAAGCTATCTGCAGCACCAAATAATTCTCTTTCTGCATTATCGAGCAGTGCATTTTCATTGCCGCCTAACTTACCGAGTGCACGGTATTTTCCAGCCATTTTCTGTTGAATATTGGAAAGTTCAGAGGTTAATAGCTTAGTCGTCTCAAGATCGAAATTTTCGGTTTTTATTTGAGTTTTTATTTGTTCTACAAACGAGTCCGCATCGCTCAGTAAGAGCGCGTCACCTGAATTTAAGTACATTTGTATCGTGCGATAAAGCCGAATGTTAATGTCTTGATAAACTTGACGGTAGCTCGAGTCGTTAACATCCGCTTGCACCAATCTTTGTTTAGCCCAGAACAGGATTAAGGTTAATGCTAAAACAACAGTAAAGATGGTGAACGAACTGGTACGAACTATGGTTGAAATTCTCATTTAAAAACACAAATCTAAGAAAATATGGCGACATACTATTTTAGAAATGTGTCAGTTAAATGACATTGTAAGATAAATCCGCAAACTAGCATTAATGCTGAGTTTTAGAGAACATAAGGCTTTGGTCGCAACTTACGACCAAAGCAATTACGTAATTAGGCCAATATTTGTAACAAAACCGACTTATAAACTTTGGTGAGTTCATGCAAGTCATGTTTTTTTACGTGTTCGTCTGTTTTGTGGATGGAATGATTGGGTAATCCGAGTTCAACCACTTGGCAACCTGCTGCAGCGATAAAGCGACCATCTGACGTACCACCAGACATTGAAAGGCGCGGAAATAGCTTAAGTTCGTTAAAAATAGCCCGTTCTACTTCTGCGATTAGATCGATATCCTGCGGCGCAATATGAGTAGGAATATTGATATTTTGGCTTGCTTCATCAACGATACTACTGCCGCTGGTAAAGTAAGGTTTGCAAGGCCTAGACCACTTTATATCAATGTTTTTAGTCAATTGCTTTAGTTGCATTAAGCCATCTGTAATGCGCTTGATGATTTGCTCTTGGGATTGTTTGTGGCTGTACCGTACATTAAATCGTAGCGTGCATTGACCCGGAATGATGTTATCTGTCCATGTTCCTGTGTCTATGCTAGTGATTTGTAACTGACTACCAGGGAAGTCTTTGCTGCCTTCATCCCACGACAGTTCACTCAACCAGCGACCTAACATCATCGCTTTGTGCGCTGCGTTATTAGCGTCCTGAGGATAAGCAACATGGCCTTGTACGCCTTGGATCACAACCTCGCCTGAGACAGAGCCGCGACGGCCGACTTTTATCACGTCGCCCACTTTACTTTGACTGCTCGGTTCGCCGATGATGCAGTAATGTGGTACTTCATCTCGTTGCTTTAAATACTCCATGATTTCAGCAGTCCCGTATTCAGCTTCGCCTTCTTCATCAGAAGTGATCAAGAAGTAAAAGGTGAAATCGTCGAGATTAATATGAGGCAAGGCATGTTCAAATGCAGTTAACATGGCTGCGATTCCGCCTTTCATATCTGCAACACCGCGTCCGATCAGCAGACCGTCTACGTCCGTTAATGTGAACGGATCCGCCGACCACTGCTCAGGATATGGGGCCGGAACCACGTCAGTGTGTCCTGCAAAGGCTATGCGTGTTTTGCCTTTACCAATCTTGGCAACAAGGTTAGAAACCCCCTCGACTTCAAAAGCATGGCATTGCATGCCGAGCCTTTGGAACACACGTGACAAGTATTGCTGACAGCCAGCATCATTTGGTGTGATGGATGGGCGGTGAATAAGTTGGACTAAATGTTCCATTGTCTGGTCCAGATCAAACTTAGGTTGATCCATAACGGTTTGAGTTTGCATAATTCTTTTACATATCTGTAACAATTGGTGCTATTTAACCCTGTCAACATGACAATATTGTTATCTTTAAATGAATGAATTATGACATCTCAGTGACAGGCGTTAATGTCCCGTATTTCAGCCGAATATGAATAAACATCTACTGCAAGATAACGCGTCAATGATGGATGATTTTGTTAAAAACCAGGCATAAATTAATGCTGTCATTAAGGCATATGTAGCGGTGAGCGTGGTGTGTTTATCCACAATATACTGATATAAAATAATGAAATTGTGGATAAAACATGGTTGTTGCGTTCCCCTGTCGCGTTAATAAGCGACAGGGGAGCTTAGATTAAAACTCCATTTTGTAAGCAACACTGAAACCAATACCTTTGGTGGTCGAACGCAGAAGCTCGTCATCAAAAGAAATTTCTTTTTGCTCATCTAAAATGTTGGTGAGTTTTAGTTTAATGGACGTATCGTACGTTGGATAATATGTGTAATTCATGTCCAAAGAATGGAATGGTTTTTCAACGGCGTCATCATAGCCGTCGATACCCGCAACTATCACACGTTCACCAAATACATTGTAAACAACCGTCGCTGAATGCTCGCCATTTGCTGAGTCATAACCTAATTGTAAGTTAACCACATATTCAGAATGTCCTGTTAGACGACGTTCTAAGTTGGTTATCGAGGTCGAAACACCAGTTTGGTCAACGATGTTTTGACGGTCCAAGTTAATTTCAGAATCACTTAATGTCAGGTTACCTGAGATAAACGAATTTTCAGCAAAAGTTCCGAAAACGTCTTTTAAAACGTAAAGGTCCTGCAGGAATTCAAACTCAATACCTGTCACTGACGCGTTTTCGCCATTGGCGATACGAATAAGCGGTGGACCGTCCTGAGAAGGGCTTTGCACGGCTTCAATAGGCTTGTCTAAATCTTTAGTAAAGATACCGACAGAAATGTTGTTACCCGCAGCCATGTACCATTCCCAACGGATATCAATGTTGGTCATATCTGTGGTTTCGAGTCCCGGTGTACCTGATACTGGAAATTCGGTAAGCGGGTCGATGTAAGTCGCCGCGGTGATTTCTCTTAAGTCAGGGCGAACAACGGTTTGACCATAGCTAAAACGAAGCTGCATTTCGTCATTCATCATGTACGTTAAGGCAAGTGAAGGATAAATACCGTCTTCTTCAAACGTTAAGTCATCTACAGACGTTTGGTTATTTGTTAGCTGAACTTCGCCACTAAATGGGTCGTAAGGCAGTGCAGTTTGACTGAAGTCTTCAAAACGAAATCCACCAGAGATGCGATATACGTTATTGATAAAGAAGTCAGCTTCGGCATAAAACGCGTTAATGGTTTGCTCGGCTGTGTATAAGTCACCGGCAATTGTGGTGTCATTTAGAACTGAGCGCACTAAGCTCGCGTCGGCAATGGCATCGTTGCCAAGTATTTCGTTGATATTGTTACCCGTTAAATCAAACCCTGATGGCAAAGCGCGGGTATCGATATCAAAGCGTCGGTTGTCAGCAGAACGTGTTTTTTCAACGGCACTTGCACCGACTTTAAATTCCATCTCCAAATTAGAAAGATAAACTGGTAGAGACGCGTTAAAACCAATGTTAGTGACTTCATCGGTCAGGTCTTGGAAATTGAAACGTGCAGCGGTACGGCCTAAACGAAGTGATGACTCGTTTTCTGCGTCGTAAATTCCGTCTTCATTGGTATCACCAACAATATAAGACAAATCAAGGCCGCTTGGTGCTTCACGTCGAGATTCAGAATCAGAAATAATCCAATCGATTCCTAATAAATTCAAATCAGCAAAAGTGTGCTGACCACGAATTTGCAAAGCCGTTAAATTACGTTGTTCGTATACAATTTCTTTGCCGTTTAAAATGGCATTATTTTCAGATGGAGAAACGTTACTCGAGCGGCCAAATTTATTCCGGGCCTTATCGCTCGTATCGTTTAATACGATATAGGTTAAATCTAACTCGTGAGCTTTGTTGTAATTGGCGCCGAGGTTTAACATAAACGACGTTTTAACTTCGTTTGTGGTCGTTAGTATATCGTCGTAACCGCGCACAAACGTATATTCTTTTGAGCCGTCTTCGTTATCAAACGACGCCCATTGCTCTAGTTGATATTCTTTAGCGACTTGCCAAGCATTATCGTAGGCAAAAGTAGTCATGAAGCCGTACGTTAAATCACCGGCGTCATAGACATCACCAAAAGCCACATCAAACCCTAGATTTGGAGCGACTGTCGTGGTTTCTGGATTTAGGTCTTTATTTAAATCTAATAAGCCCTGTAAGCTTTCGTCTGCACTTATTCTGTCAAGGGAAGTAGAAGCTTCACCTACTGGAGCCCAAAACTGGCTGATTGATTGTGGCGCATCACGACTACCGTCATCCTGTCCCAACCAATCTGTATCGCTACCTGTGTAGGTAAGTCCGTCGTCAAAGTTATTGGTGTTGCCGCCGAGTTTAACGCTGAAATTAAAAATGCGTTCATCTGGAATGCTCTTTAAACGGATGTCGACATTACCACCACCAAAAGCTGCAGGCATAGAAGGAGAAAATGATTTTTGAACCGCTAGACCCTCGATGATATCGGCAGGAAATAAATCCAGTGGGATAACCGAACGAGTTGGATCTGGGCTTGGTACTGCTGCACCATTTAATAGGGTTGATGAATAACGTTCACCTAAACCACGAACATAAATAAATTTACCATCGACTAATGTTAGACCCGTTACGCGGCGAAGCGCTGATGCAGCGTCACCATCGCCGGTACGAGAAATCTGCTCCGCACCCATGATGTCGGCAACAAATGCTTGCCCACGGCGTTCTTCAAGAACGGCTGCGGCACTGCCTTTTAGGCGTGTACCCGTTGCGACTACTTCTTCCATTACGTCTTCGTCTTTGTCATCTTCAGCATAAACAAAGGTCGGTGCAAGTGCGGCTGTCATGGCTAATGTTAATGCTGACAAACCAAATCGATATTTAGTTAGGCTCATGATTACTCCAGAGTCATTGATTCTTTTAGTATTTTTAAACTATAAAATTTTGACGCTAGTCTACGGTCGGTTTGTGACTCTTAGATGAAGCAAGAGTTACAGAAATATGTCACAGCGAAGGGGTTGTCATATTTTGGAAATGCCAAGGCGTTTAGACTTGGATGCATTGATTTATCAGGCGTTATCGAAGCTTTCTAACATGGTTCAAAAAACCACAGAGGCATGAGATTAAATAGGCGTGAAATAAAAAGGATGACAAAAGAGCGATTATCATCGTCTTTTGCCATCAAGTTACGTTTGTGATTTTACCTTAAACAACTCAAGTCATATTGCTCAGGTTGGTGATACAGCGCGAAACCAAAACGCAGACGATCGCCACGGAAATCGGTTTTAATGCCATGTTCACTAAGGTAACTTGCGAGTTGTTGGACTTTGTCCTCAGGTAACCTAAATGTCAAAAAGTGACCGTGTTGATTTACCCTGTTAATTGGCGTGTCGTTCGAGGACTCGATGGTATCAAATAGACTATTTTGGATTAGATTACTGCGATTAATGTCAGGGTGTTGCAAGTCGTCGATGATGGCTAAAAACGCCCGTTGGCATTTGAGGACATGGTTGTGGATGGTATCAACGGTAATGTCATTCTTTTTAAATAAAGTTAATGACGCGTGTAAGCGATACATAGCCGATAAGTCCGTTGTCGCACCGGCAAACTGTTGGCCATTTTTGGCATAACCGACTTTGCCGGGAACACGCTGGTGGAGATCGCCAAATTCCGCAAACCAACCCGTGTAACTTGGCTGGAAGTTGCCATCTGGGATCACAGCAAAACAAGCGCCTTCACCGCCCTGAGCATATTTGTAACTGCCCGCGAGGTAAAATATTTTGTGTTCTAATTCACTTAAGTCAGTAGGGATAGCAAAAAAACCATGATAGCCGTCAATGGTGATGATTGGCGATTGCGGTAAGCCATCGATAAACTGCTTAAGATCTGAGATGGCCAAGCTGGAATTAAAAAAGACCTGGCTACAGAAGATCCAGTCGTACTCGCCCTTGTTCGCTTGTTCAGTAAAGCGTTGTTCAAAGGTGCTAAAGGGTTCGGTTGGGATTCGAACTATGTCGACGAGATCGTCCTGTTGCCAACGTTCACTTTGTCTTTGAAATGAATAAAACTCGCTGTCCGTGGTTAGAATCTTGATCTTTTTTGTTTGGTCAAAAATGCTGTAAATACGGTAGAGAAGTTCATGCGTATTGGGTGCAAAGACAATTCGTTCAGGTGCTTGGATGTGTAGTGCGTCGGCAATAAGCGATTGGCACTGCGGCATTTTTTCGCCCAAAATTCGCTGCCATTTATCGTCTACCAGTTCTGCGGTGTCATCCCAGTATTCTAACATCGCCTCTCGTGTTACATCGGGCCAATAATGATGACTGTGGCAGGCAAAATGTTGAACGTTTGGGTTCGCGGTTAAAAATCGCTGATAATACTGCTGAAACATAGGGCAATCCAAAAGAGAATACAGCCTACAATTTATTGAACGAAATCGAATGTTGCAAGTCTGACAGATGAGTTAAGTAAAAAAGCCAAAACGAAGTTGTAACAAAATCAAAACAGAACCTTGACTTGATCGCGGTAACTGAGTGCTTTGGGATCTAAAACTACATTCTTTGTTACAATTGTGGGTTTTAACTTAGCTTGTAACTTAGCTTGTAACTAGGTCAAACTGCCTGCACACTATTTATTAAAACGGCAGTTACCTTGTCATTAATTATATATTTCACTATGGAAAGTACATGTTCAATATCCCCCCTTTTAGCAAAGCTAATTTGGTACAAATACGCTCACTAGCCATCCCTTTGGTTTTGGCCTGTAGTTATTTTTCCCCGAACGTCTATGCCGACAGCTTCGATGAATTAAAAACATCGTTAGCATCGCTCACTGAAACCAGCCAGGTATCGGGTCGAATTACCTTGTCGGTAGATGAAACCCGCGGTGAAAAAGACGATGATGATTTTGAGCAAAACTCTGGTTACATCAGTTCGTATATTAACTATGGTAAAAATGGCTTAGCGATTACCTATGACGCCGATATTATGAGTCAATTGGAAACCGAGTTTGAATTGGTAGCAGAAGATGAAGAGGCTAAAACGCCGACATTAAAGGGACTAAACGAACTTAGAACTCGAGATGTCACTGCGATATTATCTCAATCTCAGCGTCTACTAAAAATGTTAAAAACAGCTGAGTTTGTTTCTGAAAAACAAGTGGAATACAAAGGTCAGCAAGTAAGAGAGTTACAATTTAAGCTGGCATTGGATTCAATAATAAATGATCAACGAACGCGTGATTATGTGGATAAATTTAACAGCGACTATCGAGTCATTATCGACGACAACGGATTCCCAATGGCGTCAACGCTTACCTACAGCGGGAAAGGGCGTGCGTATATCGTCTTTTCATTGAAAGCGTCAGGTGAGCGCCATGATGAATATCGAGTCATTGGCAATCGGTTGGTGAATATTAGTTCTCACAACAAATCAAATTACGATTCAACCTTTGGTATAGGTTCAGTAGAGACTCAACGCTTTTTTGACGCGAGTCAAAAATCGGTAAGCCAACCACATTAATTTTGCATTAGCGCACACGCTTTGCAAATACAGGCTTTATCTTTAAGGTCATCCGGCACTTTGTTTAGCAGTTCTTTGGTAAACGTAATGTCGGGTGATGTACACCAACAATCTTCTCCACAATTTGTCAGATTTCCGCACTGGTTATCGGTATTACACAAAGGGCATAAATTGGGTTCAACTCGGATGACTTCGCTACTCAAATGGACCTCGTATAAAACTGGTTAACGGGACAACGCTGCGCAGAATTATAGGCGATCATAATTGAATATCCATAGATTTCCGCACCTTGTTCATTTTCTGCGTCATTATCAAAATTGTTAGCTCTGAGGAATGGGATAAACCGAATTCCAAATAGCTATCACGTAAAAAGTAAATAGCAAAAAGCCACTGACATGCAGTGGCTTTTGATATTGGACGTTAAGGCTGATACCAACCTTAACGAATTTACTCTACTGGAGTTTAGTCTAGACCTACTGCCCAACCCGCTGTCCAGTCGTTGTCCGCATCTTTAACCGCACCGATAAAATCAGTTGTGTCGAAGAACGAATCTACTGCATTAACATCTGTCGCTGTTGTTGCGTCGATAGTGAAGTAACCATTTAACACTGCGGCTTTGTCTGCTGCTTTAGTGTTACCAGCGGCTGTCCACCATGCGTCTAGGTCTACATCGTTGTCGCCATTTTTGAAGTTCTCAGAACATGCGATTACAGAAGTCATGAAGCTGATTTGTAAACCGCTAGTTGCTTCAAGGTAAGCTTGACCGTTCGGGTTAACGTCAGCGCCTTCAACTTCAAAACATTCGCCGCCTGCGTTAGTAATAACCGCGTTGTAGAACTTAGCTGCTGTACCTTCACGAAGATAAACACCTTCAGAATCTTTATCAGCTGTGTCGTAGGCGTTACCTATGATAGTGATGTTAGAAATCATAGGGTTAGATACAGGTGTTTTAGACATGTCTTTGTCGTTATCCGCTTCGATACCACGGTTAGCTTCGCCGTCTGCAGAATCGTGTTGGATAAGAACATACTGTAGTTTACCTACATAGCCGTTGTCCCAATCTACGCTGTCATCTTTGTTGCCAGTAAGGACTAAGTGTTTTGCATTAACCGCGCCGCCGAAGAACTCAACACCGTCGTCTGCATTTGCGTGTACTTGCAAGTAATCAACCGTTGTACCAGAACCAACACCAGCAAATGTTACACCGTTTAACTCGTTGTCAGGAGCAACTTCAAAGCCTGCATTTTTAACAACAACATACTTTAATGTACCTGAGTTATCAGTGTTGTCTGTGCCGCCAAATACGCCACCAGAAGTGACACCTTCAACTTGTAGAGCACATTCAGAACCGTCAGTAGGACATTTGTTAGAGATACCGTTACCTAAGATAACGATGCCGCCCCATTGGCCAGAACCTTCAGTTTGGTCAAGAACGTCTTCTTTAGATGTAAATACAACTGGCGCTGTCGCCGAACCAACCGCTTCGATTTTAGAATCACGTGAAACCACTAAGTAGTCGCCACCATTCGAACCGTAAACTGTTGTGCCTGCATCGACTGTTAAGATAGCTGACTGTTCTTTGTCACCACCAACAAATACCGGACCGTTAATCGCCCACAATTTGTCATTAGTTAATGTAAGGTTTGACGTTAAACGTCCAGAAATTTCACATGTATCCATTACACCGTCAACAGAATCAATTGATGCTGTGCCAGCAGGACAACCTGCAACTGATGGAACACCACCACCGAAACCAAATGCCCAACCTTCACGCCAATCTGATGTTTCAGGAATTGCACCGATAAAGTCTGCAGTTTCTAATGCGCCTTTACCTACAACATCCATTGCAACAACTTTGTTATCGCCTGTAATTGGAGAGTCATCATGTGCAAGTGGTTGGCCGTTAGCCGCTAAGAAAGCACTGTCAGATAGTGAGTTGTTTTTAGCAACATCAGTGAACCATGTATCTAGGTTTACGTCAGCATCGCCATACTTGAATGGTTCAGAACACGCGATTACGGTATTTTGAATCGTGATTTCGCCATTGCTTAAGTAGTCTTGACCGTTTGGATTTACATCAACCGCTTCAACTTCAAAACATTCGCCGCCAGCGCCTGTGATGATAGAGTTGTAGATTGACGCTTTTGTGCCTTCACGTAAGTAAACGCCTTCAGAATCTTTGTCTGCAGTATCGTAGCTGTTACCAACAATAGTTAAGTTAGCGATCATTGGGTTAGACACTGGTGTTTTAGTCATGTCTTTGTCGTTGTCGCCTTCGATACCACGGTTTGCTTCACCGCCACTGCGATTGTGTTCAACGTAAGCATATTGGATTGAGCCACGGAAACCGTTGTCCCAGTCAATTGAATCGTCTTGGTTGCCTGTTAATACTAAGTGTTTAGCATTTACTGTACCGCCGAAAAATTCAACACCGTCATCCGCATTTGCGTGTACTTGCAAGTAGTCAACAACCGTACCTGAACCGACACCACCAAATGTTACGCCGTTTAATTCGTTGTCTGGGGCAATTTCGTAACCCGCATATTTAACAACAACATATTTCAACACACCAGAGTTGTCTGTGTCGTCTGTCCCACCAAATACCGCTCCATCAAATGCGCCTTCAACTTGAAGCGCACAAGACGTACCGTCGTCTGGGCATTTATTTGAGCTTGCGTTACCAAGGATAACAACACCGCCCCATTGACCAGGTGCTGTTTGCTCACCTAGGATGTCTTGTTTAGACGTCATAATAATTGGCGCGTCAGCTGTACCTTCAGCCATAATTTTTGAACCACGACTAACAACTAAGTAGTCGCCGCCAGTTTCGCCAAATATTGTTGCACCGGCTTCTACGGTTAGAATCGTTGCATCCGCATTGTCGTTACCAACAACAACAGGACCACGAAGTGCGTAAACTTTGTCGCTTTCCAACGTCATGTCAGCAGTAATTGTACCTTCAAGAAGAATGATGTCGGCTTCAACGCCAGTTGCCGCTAAGTATTCAGCTTCAAGTGTTTCTTGGTCAATTTCAGTTTGCGTTTTAGGTTCTTCATAACCTGCACAACCAGCTGGAATTGGCGTCACTGCACATTCATCAAGTTCTGTCTTTTTGTCATCATCGCTACTACAAGCCGCTGTTAATGAAACAGCAACAGTCAGAGCTGACAATTTAAATAAATCTTTAAGTTCCATTTTGCTCTCCGCATTCAAAATTTTGTTGTTAATTACTGACTGGACAAAATGTCCAATTAATCGAAAAATCTGCGGCACAATCTACTGGTTGTTAATGTCATTTTTATAACGACTGTATGACGCTTCTGTTACAAATGGTCATTTGGGGTTGTCATAATTAGAAATAAATGGGACTTTGAAACTGGTTTGAACTTTAGTTATTTCACTGATATTTAACGTTTTTTATATTATTTGTGAGCGGGTGTGAGACCGTAACAATTGAGTCTCTGCTAGTGACTCGATCTTAACTTAACTCTGAAATTTGACGAAAAACGATTTTAATAAATACGTTTTTGTCACTTGCTTGGGGTTGGTACAAATAGGCATCAATGTTAGAAAAAATGGCGTTTAACGGCTCCGCCAGTTCGGGGAAATATTGCAATAAGTGCGCTTGATAGTCGGCAAGGGTTTGCTGTGATTGACGAGTTAAGACACGGGGCGTAAAGCTTTTTTTAGGATTATGTTGTCTGTCATATTTTGTTAAACGTTGTTCTAGTTTGGTTAATACTTGGGTGATTTCATTAATTTGGCCACGGGGTCTGATTGTCATCCAGACCGCGCCTGCAATGATGACAATTAGGGTAATAAATACATAAAGGATATGGCGCATATCGGTACTTTGTAACCAACTGGTAATGCGATTCTCTTCACGGGTGGGATCAAAATCCAAAACCCATATCGTCCAATAATAATCAAGAGATTGGATTTGCTGGCGTAGGGTATTTAACCAAGCGACGGATTTAACCATTTCCATCGGTTCAACATTTAAGTTGTTATTAATGACCTCTGAGCCGCCAAGTCCCTGCAAAATCCTATTTGGCGCAATCGTCGCAGTAGGGTCGAAGCGGTACCAATGTCCAGAATTGCTATTGTCTGCTTGTTGCACCCAAAATTCGACCCAGGCATGCGCTGATGAGTCATAAACGTTAAAGTAGTTGCCATTGGGGTTGTATTCGCCTCCCTGATACCCTGCGACAACTCGGGTAGGAATGCCCTGTTGTCGCAACATAACTGCTGTGGCACTGGCATAGTGAGCGCAAAAGCCCTGTTGTGTATCAAACAAAAAGTTGTCTATATGATCCCCAGTTAATTTGGGTGGCGTTAAGGTGTATATAAAACCATTTTGACGGAAGTAGTTGGCAATAGATTTGATAAAAAGTTGGCTCTGCTGTTGTTTGTCACTGGTAGTTTGCTTTGCGATAGACATCCAACGATGGCTTAACTCCGCCGTATTTGCATGTAGGTTAGGTGGCAAATATAGGTTTTTTTTCTTTTGCCTGTCCGTCAAAGTTATTGGTCTAGTTGAAACCTTTACCGCTTGCTCCGCACCTAAAACAGACGCTAAAGCCAGCTGGCCAGTTTGCGCTTCATATTTCAGTTTAGTGGTTAATTTAGTGGCATAACTTAAAGTGTCATCGTGGTTATGGTTCACTTTGTCGGTATTTGAATGACTATTTGCCAACGAAAACAACCAAGGCTGGTGGGTTGGTTCCGCTATTACTGAATAGTTTATTTTAGAGGGGGAAACGTCGTTATCAGACGATAAATCATCAGCAATATATAGGGACGAATTTGATTGTTGGGCATTCCGAGAACGTTTTGGCAACCCGGCGATTGCCCAGGTTTTGCCGTTAAAGTTAGGCATTGTCATAACACGCCAATACAACTGCTGCTGGCTAGGATTGTTGTCATCAAATGCGACTCGAAAGGCCAAACGGGTTGATTGGGCTAATTCGGCTATATCACCTGGTGTCATACTTTCACTGAGGCCCGACACCGTTTGCTCTTGTTTAGGTAGTTTCCAAAAAGGCGCTAGGTTTGGTAACAGTAAAAAAATCAAAGCTGCTAATGGCACGCAAACCAGAGTGTACTTAATCAAAAATCGAAATGTATTTGATATGGGTTGTTCTGGGTTCTCACAAATAAAAAGGGCTAGCCAAGTAATCAAAATGAGCACGAAAAACAGCAAGCTATACAAAAGTGTTTGTTCATAAATAAAACCAACGCTGATCAGGAAAAACAGACATAAACACAATTTATGCATAATAAAAAACTGTCGGGGTATTTGACTATTAATTGTAGCGGGCAGGGTAAACCACCAAAGAGCAGACCCTGCCAATAACAAGTTGACCATAGCGTTGATTAAACCTGAGTGCCGAACAGATAACAGGATAACAACCGTCATCCCCAGCGCCCCGATATTTTTACTGGATGCGCGGGATAAGACACTAAGTAATGCTGAGCCTTGGTGGATTAACACTAATCGAAAGACCAAAAGACCAGAGCAGGCAATAAAAACCGCTGTCGTGATAGGCTCGTCCAATGCAAACATCAAACAGAATAAAACGCTGGCAATAATTTGCTGCGTTAACTCGAATCGCGTATTGCTCGAATTAAGCTTCATGTGATGTTAGTCCATACAAGGCAAGGGCTTTTAAACACTCAGTAAGATGGGCTTCCCCTCTATTTGGCATGATGATTTTGTTGCCAAATAAAGACGAGGTTAATGCCAACCCAAATTCGGCGTCTTGTTTGGTTAATTCAAAACAGGCGAAACACAATATCGATAAGTTTTGCTCTAAGTCGTGGCCCGATAGGGAAGACAAGGACAGCCACTTTAAGTCGATGTCGTTATTGGAATATTGTTTTACCAACCAATCTGCATCGGGATTTTTGGCTTGATGTTTCCATGAAACACGAGAAAGGGGTTGCCCAACTTGGTAAGTGCGGAGCTCATCAAAGTCCATGTCGCTGGTTGACTGTTTAGTTGAGGTATCAAGTTCCAAACTGTCGATATGATTTTGTAAAGTTGAGCCTGCAGTAGCTGAACCTAATTGCCATGGTTCGGCCAAAGGCGAAGGGTAAACCCATTGTTTGTTGGAAAAGCGTAAAAAAGTCCAGCAGCGAAATAACCCAAATGGATACCGAGATTGAAGTCTAATATCTCCTAATTGCTGGTGGCCTCGCCGTTTCGCCGTGCAAGGAACCGTAAACGTCGTGTTCGCTTTGACGTCAAACACGCAATGCTCGGAACGGTCAGGTAAGCTAAAAATCCAATTGTGACGATCTTTTTTAGAGCCTAGGTGCAACAACATTGAGAATGGCTCACCACTCACAGTGTCAGGTAAGTCTGTTAAGGCCAGCGTGGCGCCGTTTAAATTAAAAAAACATAGGTACATCGCACCGAAAAGCCAAGTAAACAGCAAGTAACTGACAATAAGGATAGGGTTGTTTTGATAATTGGTTCCAAGGATAAACAGCAACACGATCATCAGAAGTAAACTGAAGCCAAAACCCGTAGGAACAATAAATAAACGGCTATGGTCTAACGTCATCCGCGTTTGGCGAGGAATTCGCTTTTCGATAAACTTTTTTAATGTCCCTTTTTTTTGGGTAGCCATCGTAATTACAACAAGGGGTCGACGTTATTTAAAATGGCGGCTGACATAGAGTGTTCATTACTTACGCTATGAATACCAAATCGATGTTCAGCAACCGCACCAAAAACCTGTTTTATATGATCAGGCGTAACATAGTCTTGGTTTTCGATAAAAGCATAAGCCTTCGCCGCACTGATCAAAGCCAAGCCTGCACGGGGAGAAAGTGGGTTAGGGCATTGCCCAGGTTGACGAGTAAAATGCAGCAGGCGCATGACATAACCTAAGGTGGCATCAGAAATATTCACATCTTGGATCTGTTGTTGAATTTCGGCCAATTCCTTTCCAGTAAATACGGCGGTCAGCGATTTTAGTGTCTGATTTGCGCCGCCATTTTTTAGCATAGTTAGCTCTGCCTCGTGTGGCGGGAAGCCTATGCTAATTCGCATCAAAAAGCGGTCTAATTGCGACTCAGGCAGTGGGTAAGTTCCGGTTTGGTGCAACGGATTTTGTGTGGCAATGACAAAAAACGGCTTTGGTAGTGGGTAGGTTGTACCGTCAACACTCACTTGCAACTCTTCCATGGCTTCTAACAAAGCGCTTTGGGTTTTTGGGTTTGCCCGATTTATTTCGTCAGCTAAAATTAACTGATTAAAAATAGGCCCCTGGTGAAACTGAAAGGCATGAGTGTGTTGATTAAATATCGAAACACCAATTAAGTCAGCAGGAAGTGCGTCAGAGGTAAATTGAATACGTTGATAATCAAGGCCAAAAACAATGGCGAGCGCATGGGATAATGTTGTTTTTCCCATTCCCGGTAAATCTTCAATTAACAAATGCCCATTGGCTAAAAGGCAGGTCACCGCGAGTTTGACCTGATGCGGTTTACCTAATAAAACTGAATTTAGTTGTGTTAATACTTGCGAGATCGTTTGCTGATTTTTTGTCATGCTACTGCTCTTTTTATACGTACACCATGATACTAGATTGAAAACCGACAAAATCCTATAAAAACCAGCAGGTTTGGATCCTAAAAATGATTAATTAGTCGTTTCGTTTTCGGCCAGTAGGGACCGTAATACGAGTTGTAAATCCTCTTTGTCAAAGGGCTTAACCAAATGTTTGTTCATACCGATTGCAAGGGATTTTTTAATATCTTCTTCAAATGCGTTGGCCGTTAATGCAATTATTGGAATGGTTAATCTAAGTTTTTCGCGCAGAACTTTAGTCGCCTCATAACCATCAACCTTAGGCATATTGATATCCATCAATATAGCGTCATATTGATTATTGGGATCACTGCATAAATCAATGGCTTGTTGTCCGTCTCTCACTCGACTTACTTTATAGCCCATAGATTTTAAGTATTGCTCAGCAACATGGGCATTAATGTCATTATCTTCAGCGACAAGAATATGGAAATTGCTCGGGGTATGATCGAGTTTGTCGTTTGATAATGCAGTGATTAATGTGTCAAAAAACTTCGATTCTTGCAGTGGCTTACTAAAATGGAAATCGAATAAGTTTTCCTTTAATTGAAAAGCGTCAAGGTTGTCTTCAGACGCTGAAATGAGGATTAGTTTTTGATTTTTTAGCGGTGATAATTTCGGTTTAAGTATTTCCGCAACTTGCTCACCACCCATACCAGGCATGTTCAAATCGATGATAAATAAATCAAACTGATTAATATCGCATTTTAATAACTCTTCACCTGAACTAAAGATTTCAGCCTTTACATTTAAGGCAACAAGTTGATGTAAAATAAGCTTTCGGCTGGTGGCTAAATCATCAACGACGGCGACTTTTTTATGGGCGAGGTCGTATTGATTATTGAAATTAACGATTTCGAGTTCCTGCTCAGAGGGGGCTTTTGCCAAGGCAAAGGGCACAATAATCGTAAACTTGGAGCCTCTGCCATATTCACTGTGTAATTTTAATTCTCCATCCATTAGTGTGGTGAGTTCAGACACAATATTAAGTCCAAGGCCTGCACGATTATAATGTTTAGTCAAATCTTCAGGTGAGTAGTCACTAAAAATCACACTTTGCTGATCTTTTGTCATGCCAATACCAGTGTCCGCGATTTCGATGGAAAGTAAGACGTTTTCCTGTTGCAACTGACAGTGTGCCTTAAACGATATGGTTCCGTGGTCAGTATATTTAACGGCGTTATTAAGTAGGTTGTTGATGATTTGCCTAAGTTTATTACCAGCACCATATAAATTTTCTGGAATTGCTTCTGAAATGTCCATCTCTAACTGGATGTGTTTCTGGTCGCAAATAATGGCTATTGGCGACAAACACTCATCGAATATTTGAGTGATGGAAAAGTTACTGTTTTTAACGGTATGTTCTCGATTTTCGATCGCCGAAATATCTAAAATTTCGTTAATAATACGTAGGAGTTGATTACCGGAACGCTTAGCGTTTCGAATAAGAGTGTCTTTCGCAATAACGCCTTCTTGTTCAATTGCTAATTCCAACATACCAAATAAGCCATTAAGTGGGGTGCGTAATTCATGACTCATATTTTGCATAAAGAGCGTTTTGGCTTCACTTGCAAATTCAGCCTGTTCTTTCAATTTTCGAGCGGTTTCCTTCTCACTAGATAGCTGTGCAATCGCAGTAGTTATTAGCCTCTGTAATGGATTAAATACGTAAATCAGTTGTGCAATAAGCGCAATAATCATGGCGATGGTCAACACAGTCACAACCCATTCCAATTTAACTAGGTTGTTATTGGCGGCAGCTTCAAATGTATCGACCCCAGAATTTAATTTGGTCATTAGTCGCTCAATTGTGGAGAACGGCATTTCATCTAATGTGGCATCAAATCCAAACTCGACCGTTCTTCTCGCCCAGAATATAAAATCAATGATGTCGCTGTTCAAAGAGGGGGAGTCTTCAAAATAAAGCCGCTGAATTTCATCCGAAAATGTTTGTTTATTTGCTAGAGGCAATGTTTGAGTGAGCTGATTGTGGTTCTGTTCGAATTGAGTAATTGCGGCCTCAAGTATGGTTAGATTTTGACGACGAGTTTGCATGTCAGAAGATTGCGCTAAACGAGTTAAATACAGTGTGATCTTCTGCGACAACATGCTTTGCTGGCCAGCAATGTTGACTAAGTGATTATCATTTTTTTGTTGTTTTATAGTGAGTTGCAATGCCATTAGATTAATGATGACGAGCGCAAAGATTACGCCTAATCCAAATCTATGTTTATTGCTGATGGTGTTAGAAAATTGTGTATTTACGTCCATATACTTATATTCGAAAGTCCTCTCGATAAGTAACAATAGTTAGGAATTAGTTGAACCGCAAGTGAAATAATTAATTGAGTTTACGAATTTATTGGTCTACATTGTGTCATCCGACCAGTGGAGGAAGTATGATCCAGACGTCACGAACTTTAGACCTAAAAACTCACCAATTGCACTTACGTCATATTTATCAACGTGATGACGGCCAACCAATATTGATGCTGCACGGCACAATAGAAAATGGGCGGATATTTTATAATGACAAAGACAAGGGACTTGCCTGTTATCTAGCGAGCCAAGGGTTTAATGTCTTTGTTTTAGACTATCGTGGACGCGGTAAAAGTCGGCCTCAAATCAAGCATAATTTTAACCATGGTTATCACGAATGCATTGTTGAGGATATTCCGGCTGCTATTGAATATGTGTTTAAACTTACTGGCCGTAAAATGCATGTGATTTGCCACTCTTGGGGCGGTATTTTGTTTCACAGCAGTTATACCCGATTTGAGAAATTACAAAACAAAGTAGTATCTGCCATCTGCTTTGGAACAAAGCGACAGGTGTTAGTTTGGAATCTCGAGCGGTTATTAAAGGTGAGTTTGTTTTGGCATCGCTTTGCACCTTGGATGGCCAAAAAGTCGGGTTATTTAGACGCTGTAAAACTTGGTATTGGTGCCGAAAGTGAAACGTATTTAGCTGTTAAACAAAGCTCAGATTGGGTGAAACCAAGTAAATGGGTCGATTCTGTTGACGGATTTGACTACGGAGAGTCCGCTAAAACCACTAACTGGCCACCAACATGGCATTTAACGGGTTCTAAGGATCGGGTGTTGGGTCATTCAGATGATGTTAATTTATTTATTAATGAATCGAATCAAAACGCAAAGTTTTCGGAGTTATCGAAGGTCAATGGCAACATGCTCGACTATGACCATATCAATATACTTACCGACAAAAATGCGGTAAACGACCATTTTCCACTAATCAAAAATTGGCTTTCTGAACATTAACCAAGGGCTAACCATACTCCTACTGCGACCATAAGCGTGCCTGAAATTTTGTTCATTTTGGTCACGTTGTTTTCACTCTTTAATAAGTTAGCCAATGTTTTGCCACCAGACGCATATAACATCATGCAGACAAATTCCGAGACCATAATGATGGCAACTAATATCGTTAACTGCAGTGGCATCGACAGCTCAGGGTTAATAAATGGCGGCAGTAATGAAATCATAAAGGCCCAACCTTTGGGATTGGCAACGGCAGTTACCAGTCCTTGATTAAACAATTGCTTTCTCGATATGGTTTGCTGTTCTTGGGGCAAACTGGATAACGCAAGTTTACCTCTGTTAAGCCACATATTTAGACCTAACCACATTAAATATAAGCCACCGACCCATTTTAGAATTTGAAAAATAAATGGGTATTGCAGCATTATGGTCGATACACCAATGACCGCTGACACCGCAACAATGGCAACCCCAAGTAATTCACCAAACATCATCCACATCGTGCGTTTAACACCAATTGACATACCAAGTGTAAGTGCCAATGTCATACACATACCTGGGGTAATGCTAACGACAAAAAATGTAGGGATAAATAAGGCAAATAATGTGAGATCTAGCATGAATAGGAGTGACTACTATTTGAGGGGGAAACAGGCAAACCAGATGTATCCGGTTTGCCCACAGTTTTATTAAACCTGGAGTTATGGATCAGAAGCTAAGTCGTCTGATTTAACCTTAGGTTCTTTGCTATAAAGCTTTTTTAAGGCTCTATATGGTTTTCGGCTGTCTTCCAAAATAAGGTACAAACAAGGTACCAAAATTAAAGTGATCACCGTAGCAAATAACACGGCAAAGCCAAGTGCTACCGCCATTGGGATAACAAATCGAGCTTGTAAGCTGGTTTCAAACATAATCGGCAATACACCTACAAACGTAGTAATCGACGTTAATGTAATCGCCCTAAAACGAACACAACCAGCATCAATGACAGACCGCGTTATTGAATGACCTTCTTTACGCATTTGGTTTACGTAGTCGGTCATAACGAGGCTGTCATTTATCACCACCCCGGCGGCGGCAATGAGTCCAAATGTCGACATCATACTTAGGTCGATGCCAAAGAAATAATGGCCCCAAATCGCACCGGTTAAACCAAATGGTATAACCGACATTATGATTATAGGTTGGCTGTAACTCTTCAGTGGTACGGCGAGCAACACATAGACCAGCATCATACCAGCTAGGAAGAACATAATTTGTTCGTTCTGCTGTGATTGTTCTTCTTCAATCGAACCACCGAGTTCGGTTTGCACCGATGGGAATAAGACTTTTAAATCAGGTAATAATGTTTCTCTGACTTTTTCAACAACTTCATTTGGCTCAACGGTTTCTTCGTCGATAGAACCCCAAATGTATACACTGCGGAAGCCGTTTTCACGTCGAATATAGCTGATACCAGGTTTCTCAATTAACTCAACCACATCGCCTAACATGACTTCTTGGCCGCCGGGAGTTGTCACGACAGCGTATTTTAAGTCAGCAAAACGTTCGCGTGTTAACTGAGGATATCTAACCATGACTCGGATTTCTTCGCCGCCGCGGATAACACGTTGTGCTTCACCACCGTAGAAACTCGCGCCCATTTGTGACGCAATCGTCTGCAGATCTAATCCTAAGTCATACGCGACAGGTTTGAGCGACATTTGAATTTCTTTACTTGCAGGGTCAATGGTTGAACTGACATCAAACAGCCCATTTTCCTGCTGTAACATAGAAATAAATTTCAAACCTGCTGCATTTAAGGTGTCAATATCAGAACCATATAGTAAGTAACCAAAGTCACCGTCGCCATTGCCTTGGCTATTGACGTCGTCACGTACGGTCATCGACTTCATACCAGGTAAACGAGGTAACGCTTCGCGCCATCTACGGGCAAGTTCAAAGGTATCAAATGGGCGTAATTCTTCGTCAACCAATGGCACAACGATACGACCTTGAGTTCGTCCTTGGTTAAAGGCCAAAATATCTCGAACCATACCAGTACCGTATTGTTCTACAGTCTCTCGTTCGATTCGCATGATGACTTGTTCAATGAGCTGTAATGTTTCGATTGTTTGAATGTCAGAAACATTGTCGTTCATTTCAATTTGAACATCAGGGAAGTCATGTGGCACTTTAGGAGTTGGTACCATACGAACATGGTTAGCCGTTATTAGTCCAAAACTCACAAAGAACAAGGCGATAAAGGTCATGAATACTGTCCAACGCCATTCAACACATTTGGCTAAAAAGCTGCGGTATGGGCCATATACAAAGCCAAAGAACTTCTTGTTGAACTTAGAACGCCAGCCGTTTTCTTTAATCGGTGGGAATTTAGTATGCGCAATATGCGAAGGTAAAATGAGTTTTGATTCTATTAAACTAAAGACCAAACACAAAACAACAACAACTGAAATATTATAGAAAAACGCGCCTTGTGGGCCGCTTGAACCTAAAAATGGTGCAAATACCGCGATTGTGGTTAAAACACCAAATGTGGCCGGTGTTGCAACACGCTGTGCACCGCGGACAACATTATCGACACCGCCACCTTTTTTCTCAATCTCAGAGTAAGCACTTTCGCCTATTACGATGGCATCGTCGACCACTATCCCGAGTACCATGATAAAGGCGAACAAAGACAGGATATTAATTGTTACACCAAACATCGGCATTAGAAAAACAGCCCCGAGGAAACACAATGGCAAGCCAATCATTACCCAGGCAGCAAGTCTAAAGCGGAGGAAGATAGTTAACATTAAAGCAACTAAAATCGAACCTTGTAAAAGGTTTTTCAGCATCATATCTAAACGTGCATTGAGATAGTAAGTCATGTCGACTAGGATTTTAATTTCCATACCATCTGGTAACGTCTTGTTGCGCATTTCAATAAAGTCTTTTACAGACTTGGCAACCGGTATCATGCTTTGATCTTTAGTCGCGTTTACAGCGATGTAAATCGAGTTTTGGCCTGAGTATTTGTTATAACGTTCGCCTTCAGTAAAGCCATCTTTGATAACGGCCACATCACGTAGTAAAACTTTATCACCATTTTTACCAACCTTAACGGGGATAAGTCTAAATTCTTCACCACTATAATATTGGTTTTCAATACGGACTGAAACTATGCCACTGTCAGTGCGTAACTGACCTGCAGAGTAGTTTGCAGAATGCCTGCTTATTGCACGTGAAATATCAGTTAGGGTCAGATTGTATTTACGTAACTCTTCTGGTTTAACTTCAATTGCGATCTCTTCATCAGGCGCAGCGACATTAACTAACGAGACGTTATTCAACTGCAATAACTCGTCTTCAAGTCGTTTGGCCATTGGTTTGAGTTCAGACAGTGGGTAATCACCTACAATCGATAACTCTATAACTTGTTGGTTAAACTCAATTTGTCGAATATTGACCGGCTCCATCGCCGCAGGAAATGTCGCAATACTGTCAACGCGCATTTTTACTTTATCGAGGGTTTCAGCAAGGTCTTTATCAGGGTGTATTTCTAACGTCATTTGGCCAGAGTTACGGAACGCTCGTGACCACATTTTTTTAATTTCGGTGACGTCTTTAAGAGACTCTTCTACCTTAATTAAAATACTTTCTTCTATTTCTTGAGGGGATGCACCACGATAAGCGGCACTAATTTCAATGTAGTTGATTTCAATATTTGGAAACATCTGACGCTGTATAGTGAAATAACTCACAATGCCCATGAACAAAATAAAGATCATCATTAAGTTTGCCGCAACTGGATTGTGGGCAAAATAAGCTATTATCCCTGTGGGTTTAGTACTTGTGTCACTCATAATATTGCCTTATCCATTCGTCACGTTTTGTGCAGCAGCTGGGGAAACAACTTGAGACTCATCTGATTTTTTATCTTTTTCCATGGCTTCAGTTCCTGCAACACGTACTTCCATACCAACTTGAGGATATTCTGGCACCGTGGTGACAATTTTGTCATTTTCGTTTAAGCCCGATCCAATTAAGTAGATCTCGCCTTCTTCTCTGACAACTTCAACCTTGTTAACACGAAGTTTATTGTCTTCGTCAATAATCCAAACTTTACGGTTGCTGACTAAATCTTGAGATAAACGGAAAACGTTGTTTAAAGGAGCGCCGTCAAAACTAACTTGAACATAGCTGCCAAACATAACTTTAGGCTGGTCGCTTTTTAGGCTGTATGGATCGTTAATTTCAACGACTAAGTGACTCATACGAGTGTCTGAATCTATGCGACCAGAGTCTCTTGAAATCACCGCTTGGCGTGTATATGAAAAGTTGCCTTCGGTACTAATTTGAGCAGATTTACCAGCTAACTGCGTTGGTAAAAACGAACGGTCGAAGCCGGCAATCGGAAACGAGACTTCGGCTTTTTCGATATTGTAAATTTCGCCAATGGACATACCCGGAGAAGCATATTGGCCTCGGCCAATGGTGCGGTTAATCACTAACGCGTCATAAGGGGCGACCACTTTTGTATTGTTTAAGTCGTTTTGCGCAGCTTTAACCGAGGCTTGTGCTGACTTAACATCGGCCATTGCACTCATCAATTGTGGTTTACGCAAATATAGGTCAGTAACTTTGGCATCAGGTAAAGTTTTAGCTTCAATTTTGGCAACGTCCGCACGACCTTTTTCTTCAACAAGCTTGGAATTGGCGGCTGACAAGCTTGATTCGGCTCTTAATAGAGCGGCTTGATAAGGTACAGGGTCAATTTCAACTAACACTTCGCCGCTTTTAACCAAACCACCGGCAACAAAGTTAGGGTGCCATTTTAAAATTTCGCCGGCGACTTGCGCTGACAACATGGTTTTTTCAACAGGAGTCACTGCACCATGTCCAACAATTTTAACTTGATGGGATTCTGAGTTAACGGCTCGAACACTGACAATAGGTCGAGTATCTACTTTCTCTTTATCTTTTTCTTTGTGACCAGATTGACCAACAACTTGACCTAAGCCAATACCAACGCCTAGTACAACTAGAGGTAAGGCAATCTTTAACCATGTTTTACTCATTTTGAAATCCCTGTTACAAATTATAATTTTGGCGATTTTTACATTGATTGGCGTATCTTATCGTATTTTCACAATGAAGAAAGCTACTATAAGTGTAAGAAATTGTTTATTCCGGATATTTTTACGCTGCTTTATATAAATAATTGGAAATAGACCGATACAGTTTTTGTCTTTGGCCGAGCCAACTTACAAAATATATAAGATTTAGTTTACGAGTGAGATACAATAATAGACCACTTTTATTAAAAAAATTGTTTGATGTATACATTACGTCCTTATCAACAAGATGCGGTTAACGCAACGCTCAAACACTTTAGGCAAACCAATGAACCCGCGGTCATTGTATTGCCTACTGGTGCCGGAAAAAGCTTAGTTATTGCTGAACTTGCTCGTTTAGCGCGACGTAAAATCCTTGTGCTGACCCATGTTAAAGAACTGGTCGAGCAGAATGTTGAAAAGTTTCGCAGCTATGGCGATCAACAAGGCGTTAAAGCTGGGGTATTTTCAGCGGGCTTAAATACCAAACAAACCGACTTCCAAGTGACGTTTGCCAGTGTGCAATCCGTCGTTCGAAATTTACCCCTGTTCGCTACAAGTTACTCGTTAGTTATTATTGACGAATGCCACAGAGTAAGTGAATTAACTGAAGGTGAAAATAGCAGCCAGTACGGAGAGATCATCAAGCAGCTTGCTGGCTACAATCCAGACATTAAGGTACTTGGTTTAACCGCGACTCCATATCGAATGGGGTTAGGCTGGATTTATCAATATCATTACCACGGTATAAAACGCAGTGCGACCCCGACTCCTTTTAAATCTTGTATATATGAGCTACCGCTAACCTACATGATCAAACATGGCTTTTTGACACCACCTAAATTGGTCGATGCCCCCGTAGCACAATACGATTTTTCCGCGTTAAACAGCACAGCTAACGGCAATTTCAACGAGGCGGAAGTTAATGCCTTGTTAGTTAAATACCCAAGAGTCACTCAGGCAATTATTGAGCAAGTGGAAGAGCTGGCGTCGAAACGACGAGGTGTAATGATATTTGCCGCGAGTGTAAAACATGCAAAAGAAATCTGTGGTTATTTGCCAGAACAATCCACTGCGTTGATCACAGGTGCAACAGACTTAGTGACTCGTGCTGACTTAATTGCCAAGTTTAAAAATAAGACACTAAAATATTTAGTTAATGTGTCTGTGTTGACCACGGGCTTCGATGCGCCGCATGTCGATTTAATCGCGATACTTAGACCAACAGAATCGGTGAGTTTGTATCAACAAATTGTCGGCCGCGGCTTGCGTTTATGTGACAACAAAAAAGACTGTTTGGTAATCGACTATGCGGGCAACGGCATCAATATTTTCTATCCAGAAGTTGGCCAAAAAAAGCCGAACTCTAGTTCAGAGGTTGTTCAAGTATTTTGCCCAAGTTGTGGTTTTGCCAATACTTTTTGGGGGCAAAAAGACCAAGAAGGAAAGGTGATAGAACACTATGGTCGTAAGTGTCAGGGATTTTTACAGCATGATTACGAAGACGATGAAACCGCTGAAAATAGCAATCAGGCCATTGAGCGCATCGATTGCGATTACCGCTTTCGATTTAAGGAATGCGAACATTGCAACGCGGAAAATGACATCGCCGCTCGGGTTTGCCATCAATGCCAAAAAGACATTGTCGACCCAGACGACAAATTAAAAGCAGCACTCAAATTAAAAAATGCCATGGTAATTCGTTGCGCCGGAATGATGTTTGAATTTCAAAAAGAGAGTGAACGCGACAGCCAAAAAGTCAAAATTCGATACTATGATGAAGACGGCCTAGAGTTGACTGAAACTTTTGATTTTAGTAACGACAAAGCGAAATATAAATTTAACCGCCTTTACGGACGACGTCTAAATAATTCGGCCGCGCCCCAGGATTTTAAAACCGCCGATGACGTTAAATCAAAACAAAACGGGTTTACGCCACCTGACTTTGTGGTCGCCAGAAAGCAAAAGCATTATTGGCAAATCGTAGAACGGATATTCGATTATGAAGGGCGATATCGAAAAGCCAACGAATTAGGCTAAACGGCCCGGGCTAATATTCAAAGTATTGTTTCTCGTAAGACTTATTTTTCGGCGGGCGACTTTGTAAGAAACGAAATTAAATAGGCGTACGCATAAATGGCGCTAAATAAAATGCTTGGCGCTACTGTTAACCAAAGGTTAGGTGTTTGATTCACAACATTAACCGAAATAACTAAAACCGATTGCAGCATGATAGGCACGATAGGGGTAACCCAAATAAGGCGTCGTGGCTTTGTTGTCATTACGGCAAGGCTTTGTAATCCATGATGAAAACTGCCAAAAACCACTTTGTTTCGTTTGGTCAGTTTATGAAGGCTACAAATAAATGGTGTAACTAAGCTTAGAGAAAGAATGTGGCTGTGAAATTTAGCTGCAATATTCTCTAAGATAAACGTAAATACCAAAGTAACTAAACCACTGTAAAGGCCTTGCACCAAGGCGCTTCGAATTGTGTCATTTAACGCTATCGTAGGCGATAGATTGGCCCAATACGCCCATGACGCATAAAATGTAAATGCGATGAGTGAAGACACTAATAGTCGTTTTAGATTCAAGAGTTACCTACAAATTTGAATGTTGACGTTTGAAGTGCTCCACCAAAGGTGGAGCTATTTCAAACATAATCAACGCGGTTAGAGCCGTGCTAAATAACTCACTACGACGAGTAAAATTATAGCGGTAATGGTATATCGTTACCATTTAGCTTAGCGGCACGTTCGGCAATTGAAAAGTCTACCGTATATTCGTCAGTTGCTTCGTTTGGCACTATCATGCCTTGAGACTCTAACATTGCGATATACTGAGGCGTTTGTTGAACCGTGATCTGATCAATTTCTTCCGGCGTTGCATCAGCGAGTTGCGGATTGTTAACCAGTTGACCTCGAATAAACTTTGCAACAGCTACAGTAAACAAAGGTCTAGAAATTTGAACTTGGCTAGACGCATTTACATGGCTTAACCAGAAATTTGGATCTTTAATTGTTGCGGGGGCCGTTTCGACATTTTCAATTTTGGCGTTTAGCACAGCGTTGAAGTGACCTTCCGGCAGTTTACCTTTAAAGCGAGTGATATTAAATTCTGGTTCTGGGCCTAAAATAGTAAGTAAATTGCTTTCTAAAAATGTCACCATTTTCTCAACCTGCTGTTCTGGATGTTCGACAGGCGCTGGCTCGGAGAAGATTTTAGCTAATTCCATATACATATTCTTATCGAGTTTGTTTACTTCTAAAGCGATTTCAAATTCTTCGCCAAAATACTCACCAAAACTAAAACGACCAAGCTTATAGATTTGGTCACTACGCACTAGGTTTGTTGCGTCATCCAGTTCTGAATTTACCAAAATAGACATGTGGTCTAGGGTCAAAACATCAGGAGAGGTTTCATTTTTAACTTCAATTTGATTAACCGACACCGTCATCTCATATTGAGGTATTTGGTCGTAATTAAACATTGATGCCAAATCACCTTTAATTACAGAATCAAATACTAACTGTTGCAGAGTCATGTTTACTTCAGGAGACGTAACGTCTATCGCCGGTAATTCGCCGGTATAAATGAGGTGACCGTCAAGTGTATGTGCATTACCCGCATAAGATTTAACGTCAAATTTTATATTGTCGTCACTGGTAAACTGGAACTTCTCTGACTTGTCTTGATAGGACAGATCGCCGCTGAGGTCAATTTGTGCATGTATTTGGTAAAGCGGTTTTGCATGATCCCAAGTTACACTCGACTTTAAATTTTCAGCGCGGTAATTAACTTCGATGTTTGCTAACTTGCTACCCGAGGTCAAAACGGGCGCGTGGTCTATGTTAAAATCCAGCTCAATTTCAATATCGTCCATTGGCGCTTTGTCAGGTGAACTAGGTGGCATGACTTTGTCTAATTCTAAAGTCACTAAAATTACACCTGACGTAGAAAACCAGCCTGAATCCATTGACTTTATTTCAGCGTTGTAAATAGGCATTTCGGTAACATTTTGAACTAAGCCGGTTATCGTTTCAGCGATATTCAAAGAGATTATTTTAGGCGCAGCAACGACGGCAGTAGCAGCAACAATGGCGCCGCCAACAAGGAGTTTATTCATCAGAATTCCTTTTCATTAAGGTAAGTTAGCGCAGAATAATATGTTATTTTCCCGTCAAATCCCAGCTTATTGGTCACCTAGCGAATGATAAATCCTTTACTAACCTATAAGTGGTAAAACCCAATAGAAGTCATATTACTTTAAACCAAACTTTTTGAGGCTATGATTAAGTATTTGTTGGGTTTTATCTGCTGAGCGTGGACAGGGGGTTGGTACCCAAACCAAATCGCGCCATTGGTCGGTTTCAATACTAAAACATATTGAATTAAATTTAACCTGCAAGGCGCCATGTGTCGCAACCCCAATGACCTTTATGCCACTGCCTTTAGCAGCAAAACGCAGGCTATCCATGTCTGGTCTCCTTATTTTCGACGTATTCGCTCCTGTAGACTGTATTGAATCTATTGTTGGTTGAGGGGTTTGGGTTTGAATATAATTTTTGGTCGATTCTAATATGGAATGTAATGACGGATTGCTTAGCTGGTTTTCGCTGGATGGCATTTTGATAGACGAATTCGGATCTATCGGATTTGGCGTAACTTTCGAGACAAGCGTGTTTTCTTTTGTTTCGGTAAGTGTTTTTTCAGCGGTAGACTCTTCTGCACCGGTTATTTCTGTTGGTAATTCGCTATTTTCCTCGGAGGCTTGAGTTGGCGTTAATGGACTTGTTGCAATTGCCGTTGCAGTAGATGTTACATTGGGTGATGAAACTGGATCTTTTGGTTTTTCAGGCAATTGAACTAAATAAGAGGATATTGCCAGTTTCGGTTTTGGCGGTGTGCTTGAGTTTAAGATAGAGCTAGATTTAGTGTCGAACAGAATGGCGCTTATCGCTACGATTCCCACGTGCAATAGGGCTGAGTACAGTAGATATTTTTTCCAACTAGAAATAATGCAACCTCATAATATGACATGAGGTAAGACGTTATTAAACTTTGTTAGTTCAATAAAAAGTAAATTGAGGCTTGTATCAGGTGCAACTGCGTGGCGAGGTTTGTGGAGGTGAGAAACTCAGTTGAATGCTATCGACCAGCATTCAACTGAGGTATTACCTATGGGATATCGATACTTACGCATCAACCCCTTTTGATTGTAAATACTCGTCGTAAGTACCGCTAAAGTCGACGATTTCATCAGATTTGATTTCAATGATACGGGTTGCAATTGAAGATACAAATTGACGGTCATGACTGACAAAAATCAAAGTGCCTTCATATTGCTCAAGAGCCATTTGCAATGACTCAATCGACTCCATATCCATGTGATTAGTTGGTTCATCCATTAACAAAATGTTTGGTGTCGACATCATTATTTTACCAAACAACATTCGACCTTGTTCACCACCAGATAGCACGGTTACCGACTTTTTAATGTCGTCTGATGAGAACAGCATACGGCCTAAGAAACTACGGATCGACTGCTCATCGTCATCTGGACGACGCCATTGGCTCATCCAATCAAATAAGTTTAAATCTTGTTCAAAATCTGCCGCGTGGTCCTGGGCGTAGTAACCCATCTTGTGATTTTCAGACCACTTAATAAAACCGCTGTCCGGCGTAAGTTCGCCTTGTAAACAGCGTAATAAGGTTGTTTTACCGACGCCATTTTCACCAATGATCGCAATACGTTCGCCTACTTCCGCCATTAGGTTTAACCCTTTAAATAACGGGCCTTCGTCAAAACCTTTAGATACGTCTTCGATTTCCAAAGCGGTTCTATAAAGTTTCTTCTCCTGCTCGAAACGAATAAATGGATTGACACGACTCGACGCTTTCACGTCTTCGAGTTTAATTTTTTCCATTTGCTTCTGTCTCGACGTGGCTTGGCGAGCTTTAGAGGCGTTCGCAGAGAAACGAGCAACAAACTGCTTTAAGTCATCAATTTGAGCTTTTTTCTTTGCGTTGTCGTTTAACATACGCGCTCTGGCTTGCGTTGCGGCCAACATGTATTCGTCGTAATTACCTGGGTAAATACGCAACTCACCGTAATCTAAGTCAGCCATGTGTGTACAAACTGAGTTTAAAAAGTGACGGTCATGCGAAATGATGATCATCGTTGAATTACGTTGGTTAAGAATGTCTTCTAACCAGCGAATTGTATCGATGTCCAAGTTATTGGTCGGTTCGTCTAACATCAAGAAATCAGGTTCTGAGAATAGCGCTTGAGCCAATAACACACGAAGCTTCCAACCCGGAGCAACTTCGCTCATCAGGCCATAATGTAAATCAGTTGATATACCCAGACCTAACAGCAATTCACCTGCTGAAGATTCAGCTTCATAACCACCCATTTCAGCAAACTCAGATTCTAAGTCCGCTACTTTCATGCCATCTTCTTCAGACATTTCAGGAAGGCTATAAATACGGTCGCGTTCTTGTTTGATGTTCCAAAGCTCTTCGTGACCCATGATGACAGTGTCTAACACTGTGCATTCTTCAAACGCAAATTGGTCTTGACGTAAAATGCCCAGTCGCTCACCTTCGCCATAACTTACGTTACCTGAGGAAGGCGTAAGATCGCCGGTCAAAATTTTCATAAATGTGGATTTACCACAACCGTTCGCGCCTATTAGGCCGTAGCGATTGCCGTTACCAAACTTTACGGAAATATTTTCAAATAATGGCTTAGCGCCGAACTGCATAGTGACATTTGCGGTGGTGATCACAGGCTGGTTTCTCGTGTCGATAAAATTTGGCGGAATTTAACCAGAAATAGGCCAAAAATGCCAGTTAAACCGTGATTATTGGACACTTAAAATGTGTTTTTAAGATTAAATTTCAGTTCTCAAAAGTACGACTATAATGACTATTTAGAAATGAAAATTTACTGGCAACCTGTAAAAGGAATTTTGTAGTGAAAAAGATATTAACAACAACATGTTGCATTATTTTGAGTTGGCAGGTGTACGGTGTAATTGTTGATGACAAAACCACAACGGCGGCTCAGGCACATAAAGCAGAACAAGAAGCACAGTTAGCAAAATTTAAACTCGACAATCAGTTAGCGTTTAAATCTTACCGTGATGCATTTAGAGATGGCTTAGCCGAATATAAAGGTCGCGTGGAGCAAGTGTGGGGTTATGCCGACGTAAGTACTAATTCAAAATGGGTTCATTATTCCGATGACCTATCGGAAAAGCTGGTGATCGATTACGAAAACAATGCCATCGGTCTACAACGATCTGCAAATCAGTCACTCCCAGAAACTAAACAATTTATTGAAGATGCTCTGAAACAAAAAATTGGTGATAAGTCAGTGGCTGAATCATTAGGTATCGATATTGTCGACATTGATCAAATCGCAGAGCAGTTGATCAGTGACGCGAATTTGGCCGCCAGTGCCGAGTTTATTCGGTCGAACATAGACGATTTGAAAAAAACTAAATCCCAACTGCAATTTCAATCTACTCAACTCAGTTTGCGAGAACAGAAAAAAGAACGTTCATACATTAAAGAAATTGATAAGGAGATTGCTAAGACCGAAAGCTTGTTACGATCTGGGAAAGCAGTTTCTAAAGATGTCATTGGTTCAAAAGTGTCTTTGCCAAATAAGCGAGTTGATCGGGCATTGCTATATAAAACGGATGTTAACAAGCAGGCAAAATATCACGGTCTGCCGGTATCTTTGATTTATGCCGTAATGGAAGTGGAGTCGAGTTTTAATCCGCGAGCACAATCACCCATACCAGCGTTTGGTTTAATGCAAATTGTACCGACCACGGCTGGATTGGACGTCAATCGTCACTTACGCAAAAGCTCAGAAGCACCGTCCGCTAATGAGCTTTACCAACCACCCCAAAATGTGCTGTATGGCGCAACTTATTTGGCGATGTTATATCAAACCTATTTCAAAGATATTAAGAACCCGTTGAGTAAACACTATTGTGTTATAGCAGCCTATAATACAGGTATGGGAAATGTTTCGGCACTGTTTAGTCGCGATGGTACCAAAGACCTAAAAAAAGCCGCCAATGTTATTAACAAACTGTCAGCACAACAAGTACACGATAAGATTAAGTCTAGAGCACACCCAGAGACAAAGCGATACATAACTAAAGTCCTTGACGCACAACATTATTTTGAACAAAACATGTAGACACCGTTGTTGGTCATATGGCTGACAAAGAGCGATTGTAAGATAGTGTTATGCAAGTTGTTATCGTACAAGTGACGGGATAGATGTTATCCAAAGAAAGAATAATCCAGTTTTTAATTGTTTAGCGTATTCATTCTGCGGCAGTTGGATTTCTAAATTCGATGACAAAATGGTTCATATTATTGTTTTTATTATGCAGAATAGTATTTAACAGTAATCGCCATGAAAAAAATGTGCAAATTTAAGACAAAAAAGTGCATTGAAAAATGTAAACTTGTTGATTCAGCTGTATTGTAGAGATCGTTGGAAGGCGTAAACGCCAAAATATTGGATTGTCTAATGTGAAGTTAGACCTAAAAGGGGATAGAAATTGCGTGACCTCAAGAAATTAATCATTTTAGCAGCGTTGCTAATTACAGGGTTCGGCGTTTTTGCAAATGATAACGATGACTTACAACTGGAACCGTACGCTAAATCAGCAAAGCGGATCGGTAAGTTGGATTTTTACTTAACCTACCAATATTCCTTTAAATCCTCAGGTAACTTAAAGCATCTCAATGTCGATGTTGGCGAGCAGTTTAAAAAAGGGGATTTGCTGGCTTCGGTTGATACCGATGAATTAAATTCTGAACTTAACTCTTTATTGGCTGAAAAAGCATTTGTTAACGAAGAGGTCAAACGCCTACTGACATTAAGAAAGCAAAATGCCGTATCAGCAAGTGAATACGAACGAAACAAATCACAATCTTCGCAATTAAAAGCCGCCATTATTAGAGTGCGTCAGCTACTTGAAGCGGCCTCGATTGTCGCACCGTACGATGGAATTGTTATTTCAAGATTGTTAGAACTTGGGGAATTCGCAGCGCCAGGGCAAACCATATTGGAAATTGCGCCAATTAAAGACAATCTAGTTATCAATGTTGACGTGTTAGGTAGTGAATTGAGGTATTTAAATTATGGTGTCGAACTGCCCGTTAGTGCCAGAGATAAATCAAATTCGCAACTGGCTAAAGTAAAAAAACTGACATCAACACCTAATCAATTTACCGGCTTATATAACGTTAGTCTTGCGATCCAACCATATAAAAACATGGTCATTGGGACTCTATTTGATGTCGAACTTTCTGGCGAAAATCAGTTGGTTTTTCGCGTCCCTGCGCATCTGTTGAAAGTCGACTTTAATCAAACTGCCTTGATTAAAACTAAGTCAGATTCTGGCACTGTCAGTATGCAGCGATTTAATATTGTTGATTTCACTCAAGATTACGTTTTAGTAGAACCAAACGGATTAACAACTCTTTCAATTATTAAATAAATGGATTAAGCCACGTGCTGTTAAAACTTGCTCAATATTTTGCCAACAATATACGACTACTTAATCTAATTATTTTAATGATTTTGTTATTGGGGACATCTGCTTTAGTTTCGATGCCAAAAGCAGAAGATCCACAATTTGACATGCCTATTAACGTGGTGGAAGTGATGGCACCGGGCATGTCGCCTAATTCGTTAGAAAGTGAAGTTGTCGGTCCAATCGAGCAGTCTCTAGGTCTTGTCGAAGACATCAAAACGATTGAAACGGAAATTAAACAAGGTGCAGTTACATTTACAATTAAATTTTTGCACGGTACTGCAGCGCCCAAAAGTTTTGACGATGTTGTAAATGCAGTAAATCGAGTTCGTTCTGATTTTCCAGAAACCGTCCGCAATATAATATTTGTTAAAGCATCTCCTATTACTGTTAATGCCGTGCAATTAGCGGTTTCTTCGCCAACAAACGATTGGCAAATGTTGAAACGCACGTCACAAAATTTACAAAAACGATTACAAGCCATACCAATTGTAAGACAGGCTGAAGTCTGGGGACTACCGTCACTTGTTGTTTCTATTAAAGCTGATACGGCAAAAATGCTGGAACACAATATTTCAATCGAAGATATAAGTCGTTCGCTCGCTGCAAATAGCCGAGCAGACCATGCGGGTTATATCGACAGCGATAATATGCGTTTTTCAATCAACCTGTCGGGTGAGTATACCAATTTTGAAGAACTAGCTGGCACAATTGTTAAGTCCGATGGCAATGGTCATGTGGTGTTATCAGACATTGCCGAGTTATCGTTAGCGCCTTTTAAACCAGACAATTTAAGTTACTTAAATCAACAACCTGTCGTATTTGTTACCGCCCAACTCAAAATGGGTGAGAATATCTTTAATTTTGGTGAGTCTGTTCGTGCTGAAGTCTCTAAGTTTTTAGAAGCCTACCCAGAAGTTGACATTCAGACAACCTTTGACCAAGAATCCGGCGTTCAAAACCGCGTTAGTGGGTTTATGTTCGACTTGTTTTATGGCCTTCTACTGATACTTATTTGTTTGCTGTTTTTTATGGGACTCAAGCAATCTTTTTGGGTTTCACTGGCATTACCGCTGACAATATTTATTACTATTGTGATCATGAAAACCTTTGGTTTTGTACTACAACAAATGACCATCGCGGGACTAATTGTGTCACTGGGTTTGTTAGTCGACAACTCGCTTGTTGTGGTAGAGCAGTTTGCAAAACTAAAAGATCAGAGCCAATCTCGTTTGGACAAAATTAAACAAGTACTTTCAGAAGTCGGCATGCCGCTCGTCGCGGGCACACTAACTACAGTGTTTGCATTTTTACCTATGCTGCTTTTAAGCAGTGATACCGGCGACTTTATGCGAGCTTTGCCAGTTGCAGTTACCATAGCACTGGTTGCCTCTTTGTTTGTCGCACTCATTATCCTTCCTGCTTTGATTAGTGTATTTGGGGTGTCAAAACACTCTAAGTTAACCTTGTCTTATGTTCTTGATAAATTTGCCAATGGCCTATATTCAAGAGGGTTACATGGGGTACTAAAATTACCTATTGTCGCCATTGTAATATTTATAGCAATTGCTGCTGGCTGTATCAGTTTATTCCCTCAAGTGGGCGTGAGTTTATTCCCGAAAGCGGAAAAAAATATCATCGTAGTCAATGTCGAAACACCTCAGTTTTCTTCGCTAAGTCATACTCAAGGCGTTGCGTTGTCATTAAGCGAAGAGTTTGAAAAGTACCCTGACGTTACCGATGTCATGTTAACGGTCGGAAGCAGTAACCCAAGAATCTATTACAACCACATTCCCCGCAGAGGTGTGGTGAATTTTGCTCAAATCATGTTGTTAATTGACTCATATGAGCGAGAAAAAGTGCAGGGCGTAATTGCTAAAATTCGAACCGATTATGCAGATTTTGAAGCCGCGAAGGTCAATGTGTTTGAATTCCAACAGGGGCCTGTAACCGACAGACCTATAACCATTAGGTTCCTAGGTGACGATTTGGAACAATTAGCTGAACGCAGTCGCACGGTCGAAGCTTATTTAGAAAAGCAAAAGTTCGTGTTCGATATACGTAATATTTCAGCTAATGCGGGTTGGGCGTACGATGTTAGAGTTGATGAATATCTTGCAACTAAGTCGTCTATTTTTAGTGGTGATGTAGAGCAACAAGTTAGAAATCATTTAGATGGTGCTATCGTTGGCAACATGACCGATAGGTATGGCCAAGGTTATCCCATTGTCGTTAAGGGCAATGATATTGAACCAGAAGTGATAGACGATTTGTTAGTGGTAAACGCTCAAGGCATGGCCGTTCCATTAGGTGCGGTAGCGCGGGTTGAACTCAATAAGTTACAAGGACCATTTTACCATTACCAAAGAATGAGAATGAATAGCGTCTCAGCAGATGTATTACCGGGTGGAAATGTTGCCGAAATCACCGCTGGGCTTATCAGTTATCTTGATACCTTATCTTGGGATGATGGACTCTCTTATGTTGTCGGTGGTGAAGAAGAAGCCCGAAAAGAAAACTTCGGTGGACTGTCAGAAATCATGATACTTGTTGTGCTGTCTATATTTGTACTGTTGTTTGTGCAGTTTAATAGCTTTGCTCAGCCAGCGGTAATCATAAGTTTACTGCCAATCGCGTTTGCTGGTGGGGTCTTTGGTATGTTCATGACCGGTATCAGCTTTTCAATGATGGCATTTATTGGGTTAATAAGTTTAATCGGTATCATGGTCAACGACGCAATTATTGTGGTTGATGGCTTTAACCGAGGCATAAAAAATGGCCTACCGGCCAGGAACGCTATGGTGCAATCTGCGAGTAGTCGCTTCACACCAGTGATCTTAACGTCCTTAACAACTATAGTGGGCTTATTGCCTTTAACACTTTACGGTGGCGAGTTATGGCAACCAATGGGTACAGTTATCATTACTGGTCTATTGTTTACGACTCTGGCATCATTGGTTTGGGTTCCAGCATTGACCGTTTTAATATCAGGTCGAAATGCTAAAACACATAACGAAATTTCAAATAACGGAGTATCAGGTTAATGTACGAGGAGTATTTCGGGTTAAGTAAAAAACCATTTCAACTTACCCCTGATCCAGAGATTTTTTTCGCAAGTACTGGCCATCAAAAGGCGCTATCTTATCTGCAATATGGCTTGAGCCAAGGTGAGGGGTTCATTGTCATCACCGGTAATGTTGGTACAGGTAAAACGACCATCGCCAATCATTTGATCTCGCAATTAGAAGAAGAAAGTATCGTTGCTAAGCAGTTAGTAACCCCTAACTTATCGCCTGATGATCTAATAGTCGCTATCACTAAATTATTTCATTTACACCCAGAGGGCGACACTAAAGCGGCTCACATTGCTGAATTAACTGACTATATGCGTCGGTTAAATAGTTTAGGTCGTCGCTTGTTGTTGATCATCGACGAAGCACAAAACTTACCGATTGAGTCAGTCGAAGAATTAAGAATGTTGTCTAATATTCAAGTGGATGGCAAAGCAATTATCCAAAGCTTCTTGCTAGGTCAAACTGAATTACAGGACATATTAAGCGCTCCTCAAATGGAGCAGTTTAGACAACGGGTTATCGCATCAGCAAGCCTGACGCCGTTATCTGAAGAAGAATTGTATAAATATATCGCCTATCGTATGCAAATGGCTGGCTGGGAAGGGCAACCATTATTTAGTGATGAAGCCGTCACTCGGATCCATGCATTCACAGAAGGTATTCCACGTAAAATAAACACTTTCTTAGATCGTGTTCTTCTTTATGCATTCATGGAAGAAAAGCGAAAAGTGGATATCGGCCTAATTGAAGAAGTGATTAAAGAAGTATCTGGGGAACTAAACCACCAAGACGATGGTAAAACTCAGAATATGGAAATCACCCAGACTGCAACGGGTACTAAGTTGAGTCGTGCAACGACGCAACCACAGAAGCAAGTTAATCAAGCACAGCAGCAAGCTATGAACTCTATAAAAGAGGAAGCGGTAAGCGACGCTGAAATGCAAGAAATTGCATTGGCTTATGAAGGTAATATGAAAACTGAGAAGTTGGAAACCTTGCTTGAGTCCGTTTTGATCATGAATAGACGTTCGGTGTTATTGCAGGGACAAATTTTAAAAGAACTGCGTAAAATGAACGAAAACGGCGGTAGTGACAAAGAAAGCTAATCTTGTTACGGGTATATAGCTTAAAATTAAAGTGAGGTTTTACCTCACTTTTTTTATGGACACTTTAAAGCGTATAAACTTGCCATTGGGGTGACTGGATAATTCTGAGGGCTAGTATTACTTCATTAAATGAAAAAAGGAGACATTGTCGTCTCCTTTATTTGTAACGAGTATCCCGTGCTGGAATGTGTTGTATGGTTTTACGCTATCAACGATAGGCCGTTTTTACACCAGCTGCGGATTGCCTGTTAATCAGGTTTGATGTCTTTGAGGTTATATTTTTCTATCAAAGAATATAGCGTTGGGCGTGTCACCCCAAGTAGCTCAGCGGTTCGCGATATGTTGTGTTTTGCCTGGGCAAATGCCATACGAATCGCCTTACCTTCTGCTTGTTCTCGAACGGCTTTTAAGTTGAGTTCCGTTATATCGTCTTCATCAGCTTCGTCGTAAAAGCCAAGGTCGTCGGCAGTAATCAGACTCGCATCAGAAATAATAACGGCGGATTTTAGTTTATTTTGTAATTCACGAATATTACCGGTCCATTCATGATTCAACATCGCTTTTATTGCGTCTTCAGAGAAGCCTCTGACGTTTTGCCCAAACTCTTTATTAAAGACATTCAAAAAGTGCTTCGCTAATACAACAACGTCGCCGCTTCGTTCGCGCAATGCCGGAAGTTCAATAGTAACTTCACCAACACGGTAGTATAAATCTTCACGGAATTTTTCTTGTTTGGCCATGTCCGGTAAATTTCTGTGCGTCGCACATATTACGCGAACATCAACACTTATCTCGCTGCGGCCGCCAACCCGTTCAATGACTCTTTCCTGAAGAAAACGAAGCATTTTAGCTTGCAGGTTTAAAGGCATGTCTCCTATCTCGTCAAGAAATAAGGTTCCACCATTGGCAAATTCTACTTTACCTTTTGTTTGTTTAGCCGCACCGGTAAAGGCACCTTTTTCATATCCAAATAGTTCACTTTCTAATAGGTTATCTGGAATAGAAGCACAGTTAATCGCAACAAATGGACCTCTAGCTCTTGGGCTAGCGTCGTGAATAGCGCGGGCAAAAACTTCTTTACCCGTTCCACTTTCACCTAACAATAAAGTTGTGATGTCAGCTTTCGCAATACGCTCAGAAAGCTTACAGGCTTTTTGAATCGCTGGACTTGACCCTATGATAGTACCAAAAGGGTTTTCACCGAGTTGCAGGTTTCTGTTTTCAGCTTCTAAATCAGCTACATGGAAAGCTCTGCCAATGATGATGGCTAATGTATCCATTTCAACAGGCTTTTGATAAAAGTCGTATGCGCCAAGTTCTATTGCTTTTAATGCATTGGCTTTGTCTGAGTTTCCAGTGACACAAATGACTTTTGTATTTGGCGCCAAAGTCATTATTTCTGAAAGTGTTGCAAGGCCTTCACTGGCATTGGCAGGATCTGGGGGAAGTCCTAAATCTAAAGTCACAACTTTAGGTTCATGGCGACGTAGTAGGGAAATTGCGGTTTGGCGATCTTCAGCAAATACCAATTCATATCCTTCTAAGCCCCACTTAAGTTGCTTCTGAATTCCTAAGTCATCTTCTACTATCAGTAACTTTTCCACTAGTCTTCCTTTTTAGGTATCGTTATCTTGAACGTACTGCCTTTGCCAACTTGGCTTGAAACTGTCAATGTCCCGTTGAGTTCCTCGACATAACTTTTTGCTTCATACACTCCAACACCCATCCCAGCGTTTCCTTTGGTTGTGACAAATGGCGTGAATAATTGATTATTCATGAATTCAGTCGTCATGCCAACGCCTGTATCAGTAATTGTTAAAATATAATTATTGTCGACCTGATCCAGAGTCATTTTGACTTGCCCATCATCCGACGTTGCCTGTTGTGCATTTTCAATAAGGTGGCCAACGATAGAGTAAAGCCTATCATAATCTGCAAAAACTGAAATAGGTTCAGAAGGTAATACCATATCCACTTGCGGAAGATTTCGATTGAAATCATCACGAAGTTTAGCCGCAAAAGCATTAAGCTCAAATCGGGTTTCGCTTCCGCGCGTTTGTTGTTTTTCTTTAAGTTGAGACAACATCCGATCCATACGTTCTTTGGTGTGACCTAACGTTTCGAATGTATCGTCGATAAATTCGGGGTTGTCTCGATGTTTTTCGGCGTTTTTCACTATCATGCCTATTTGCGCTATGACATTTTTTAAATCATGAACGACAAAAGCAGACATCCGATTGAAGGCGGCAAATTTAGCATTTTCTTCCAATTTAAGACGCGCTTCACCAAATCTAATGTAACTGCCGATTTGAGAGCTAATAGCCGTCAGATAATCCCTAACTTCCCAATTAAGTGCTAGCTTTTCATTACCATAACTACTCAGCGCAAAAACACCATGGAATTCATCGTTAATAAAAATAGGAACAATAATTTCAACATCAAACATAATTAAATGATTAATAAAATAGCCTCTAAATTCCACGGCATATTCCGCTGCACCAAAATCGGATACGTCAATAAACCATCTGTTTTCTGCTAGCTTGGTGGACAAATGCAGCAACTCATCAGTGGCGTTTTGGTTCAATGAAAAAAGATCTTTAGTTTTAAGTTCAAGCTGGCCATTTGTTAATTTGTAATAGGCCCCATGTGTATAATTTAGTGATTTACATAGACCTTTCAAACTCACTTCATAAAAGTCGTCATCTGAGTTTTCTGCGTCTAAAGTCATGGTTAGACTTAGCCATTGTTCACGATAATCAAATTGATTAGCGTAAAAATGCTTTTGGATAAAGATACGAAAATATTTACGAACTGACTCAGATATAAATATATAGGCTAAAAGTAATAAAGCCCCGGCAACAAATACGATTTGCACTACACCCGACCATGCTTGACCTGAGCGTTGAATAAAGTAGCCAGTCAATGACATTAGTAATAGATAGCCACCGGCGAATACCAATAACGAACTTTGCAGAACAACATCTCTGGAAATAAAGATCCTCAAATTCCAATTATCGACTCGCTTAATGGTCAGTAAAATAAAAGGCACGATGAGCACATAGATAAAGGGTCTTGCAGAAAGGTAAACCGGGTCCAACGTATTTAGCAACAAAGCGTTAGACATCATAATAAGGTGGTAAATATTTACGCTCGCCAATCCTAAAATGAACGGTCTATAACCCCAACGATCGTTGTGGGCTGCGCGATATATTTGCTCAAGCAGGATCAATTGAATAATGGCGGTTAACAGGCTGGCACTGACTAACAATTTAAACTTCAGTTCAGGAGATAAACCTAAAAATGCAAAAGCCAAATTAAAGAGAATCGCCGCTACGATTACTGTGATGCTATATTTTTGTTTTAGAAAGCAAAAAAAGTTTTTTGTGGAAGTATCAAGCATCGCCAGTAACAACAAGGTCCATGTTGTCATAAATAGCGACTCTAATAAGGGCCAGACTAAAAATGGGTTGCGAGTTAGCATGGTCGCGGCAAAAAGTGATGCGGCTCCCCAGGCTGACGTACCTAAAAACGTAACCAGAAATACCGTTCTAAGAGTGCCTTTAGCCTTACTGGTAAATATGAGGGCAGAACTTGCAAGATAAAAGAAACAAACAAGAGCGAAACCAATATAAAGTACGATGTTCACCAGTAGTTTTCCAATTAAATATATGAAGTTGTTAATATTGTCACAAAACGAATGCGAATAAAATTAACTAATCAATTGTGTCTTATTTAGTCATTTAAGTTGTCGACCAAATAAGACTTTTTCATCGTTAAAAGTCAGTATTTAGTACATTTATTGTGGTAAAAGTGCCCAAATGTAATCAGCTGGAATTGCATAGCTAATGCCGCTAGGGTCAGACAATACATGCTCTTTTGTGGATTTTACTTTTACACTATTTAATATCGCGATGACCTTACCGGACTCACTATCAACCACAGGGCTACCGCTGTTTCCCGGATACGCAGTGGCATCAAGTTGGTAAACAAACAATGGATTACGCAACTGTTTAATGACTTCAATCGTTAGCTGACTGGCATTATTTTGAGGAATGGCCATAGGAACATAAGCCGCGACATACCCTGTATGAACAGATTTATACAAACCAAGTACCGAACCTATCGGTAATCCGGCGATAAATATCTCAGAACCCGCGGGAGAGGAATATTTAGGTGCTGCAAGGGGCAAAGTGGGTAAGTGAGCTCGAATTTTTAATATTGCGACATCCGAGCGTTCATCTTGAGCGATAAGTTCCGCTTTATAAAATAGGGCGTCTTTACCTTCCCCGACATGGATAGATATTTCAGATTTTGCATCATCAAACCCTTTGCCGTTGACCACGTGATGATTAGTAGCAATAAAGGATTCATTATTGTTTGTTGTTTTCACAACAAAGCCTGTGCCTCTCAGTTGATAACGCGGCGCACCAAGCGGGTTGTATATGCCGACGCCAACAATTGATTGTTTCGCTGTTTTGATAAGTGTCAGTTTCTTTTGCATATCATGGGCAAAAGCTACTTGGCTTATAAGCAATAAAAACAATGCTAAATATTTAGTCATTTTTGGGTATCCTGATTTTTAACAAAGTAAGATTTTCCAGCAAACGTTTCCACCACTTCGCGATAAGCTTTTGTAAAAATATGTGGAATAAGCACTTTCATCGGCATTTTTGCAGCATGCCCTCGAATGTAAGCAAAAAGCAATCCCAGCTTGATTATTGGACCAGCGACTAAAGGGTGTTTCGGCGCAAGAGCGCCATGGAACACAAGGTCCCAGTATGCATTTTTTATTAGTGAAGCATGTGTTTTACCGAGTTTGCGATAGGTACTCTCGCATACGGTTGTGTTAAATAGTTTTTTGCAGTAACGCAGCGCCAGATAAAGTTCTAGGCTGAAATTTGACTCTTTAGCTAAGCTGTAAATATCTGCCCAATACTCTGCTGAGTGATGTTCGTTGATCAATAAACTAATATCATGAATATTGCGCAAGCCATGGTCGTAGTCTTCATTTAAAAATAGATGAACTGCACTATGTAATGTCATTGCACTAGGGCGCAATACATTCATTTCGGCTACAGGGATAGCATCTTTGATAAATAATTCTATATTCGGTGCTCTACCTGAAATAATAGGGACCAAGTTATGATGTAAATCGATAACCGTACCGCGGCTTGAATGCATCAATGGTGGGATTTCATGGCTCCACTCTCGATAATATTTATCGTCATAATCATTAACTTCTTTGCCGATCCAGCCATAGGTATTAAGGACTTTTTCAAAGCTGTCAATTTTGTCTTTTGCGGCTAATAAATCAATGTCGCCGTAGGTCCTTCCTTCACTAGCAAGGTTGTTCATCACTGAATAGGCCGCGCCCTTTAGCAAAATAAGTTGCTGGCTAGACTGACCTAAAAGACGAGCTAATTCGGCAATTTCAAACTTTACACTTTGGCTTTGGCGAATTGCTATTTTAATTGAGTTGCCTAAATGAACGTCGAGGTGTGCAGATATTTCATCGTCACTTAAAGCAATATTTTGTCGCTTAAAATTAATTGCAAAACGAGCGAGTAGTTGTTCTTTTCTCAAAACTTTAATGAGTATTTGCCAGTTAAGTTTAGACAAACTCGCGGCCTGAGCTGGATTATTAAGTAGCGAAATTATGTCTTTAGCTTTCAAAAAGAACCTCTTCATCTAAAAACTTCTCAACTTCTTTAACGTCGTTGTAAACAATTTCGTAACAATCTACTTTTTCGATTATTTGAATGATTGTTTCAAAACCTTCAACGCCCAATAAACTAAAGTTAAACGCATTTTCTGCTAGTTGCATAAAAGCTTGAGTTTTGGTTAGTGCATAAACTTCCAGCTCGACATCTGGGTCATATCTTGGGAAGACCACTGATTTTATTTCAGCTCGTGTTTTACGTTGCTCCCAACTAAACTTCGATGGGCTAACATGTACTACATCGCCTTTATGGGTGTTTCCTGCAATCGTTGAAACGGCGACATCCGGAAACCATTGTTGTACTAGTTGGCCAGATCTATTTTTTAAACAAATAGGTCGAACAAACGGAATCGCTTCAAGTGTCTCTGGGTCGATTAGAGCCATTTCATCAGAAAGTAAACGCCATGATGTTTGCCCCTGTAGATAAGCGGTTAACGTACTTTTACCGCTGCCAGGAGGCGCAGGAAAAAGTATGGCTTTGTTATTTTTGGCGACAATACCAGAGTGAATAATTAAGTAGTTAAATATGTTACTCGCAATAACATAATTCATGCCCCATTCTAAGTTTGCATAGGCATGCCCTATGGGTAAGCCTAAAAAAGGTTCGAACTGGTCAAATTTAAAGGAGCATTGAGGTTTAATATATTTCCGAACTAAGCCACTGTAATCAATTGAAACATCGTAGTCAGCCAAAGAATTATCATCAACTGACGTTAATAATTGAGGAGGGTATAACTTTCTTAGATTGTCGATTACTAGTGGGATTGTGGTTTGGATATTTAATTTAAATGGCGCCACTTCTAATTGAAAGTGCATTTAACTATCCTAAGTAGATTGAATAAATCGCTTTTCAAGTAACAAACTAACGATGTTATTAATCTCGTTAGTTTGGTTACTCAATAAAACATTAGTGGTGCATGCGTACGCTAAAGACTCGCCTGTTTCAGTATGAAATAAAACACACCCAGACCCATCAGAAAAATCATGAGTTTCGACAAAGTCTGAAAAACTAAACATTAATCAACTTATATTATACAGGGTTTTGATCAATCAGCTGTGCAAGTGCACGACCTATTGCGCCGCCACCATGTTGATTTCGCATACTAATTAAGTTATCTGCAAAATCGGCTATCGTTGCAAAAGGGCCACCATAGGCAGAAAGCACAGGATAGTTAATTCCATACTGGCCATGGTAAAGTGCGTTCAGATACATAGTCACCATTTGCGCATTAACATTGTCTGGACCTGAAAAATCAAAATATGGGTAATCCTTACCATATCTATTTTCTTTACGGTATTTTCCTGTACATGTTTTGTTAATATTTCTGTCCGTAATGAACGGCTTAGAGTTATTTTTGTTGCTCAAATAAACGCCGCTGTTGCCTTCACTTTGAACGCAGTATTTTAACGTTGGGTGCCAGTCAATTTTGTAGCCATAGGAATCGCGCTTAACAACAATATTTTCATGGTCATCATCTATTGGATAAGCATTAAACGCGTCTTTAAATGCTTTGTTTTTATAACTGCTATCAATATTGCTTAAGTGATTTTTCCAATAGCCGTGTGAACGTAAACACACAGCGTTACTTGAAGACCAGTCTGACGAACCACCAGAGGCGATTATTGAGCCGGCGATATTGCCACCAGTTGCCCAAACAGATTTTGCAGGTAATGATGCGATCAGAATTCCGGCTGAACTTTTTGTTAAAAACTTCCTTCTAGAAGAAACCTTTTTTTCTACTGGATTTTCATTGCTTGCTTTCATGACTTCAATACCTAATTTTGTTACAGCGCACGACCCCGTATTATAATCGGGCCTGCTTGATAAATAAACAGTTCTAATGGATTAATATAAGCAATTTACGAACCAAGATGCAACTCCTTGTATTTTAAGGGTATTTAAGGCCTCGCTTTTGCCGGTGTAAAATTAGCTGACACTAGTCAAAATGGTGCCGCAGGGCAAAAATACACTTATTTGTTTAGATTGCTCTAATTAGCCATAAAGCTATTTATTTAGTTCATTTTGATGCCTATACTAAAAGTCTTACATTACTTCATTTGTGCTACGGAAATTCAACTTGAAACTCTTAAAGCGGTTCATAAACACACCTATTATAGGCACTTTAGTAAAAGCTATCATTCAGAAAAAAGCTAATTCTGAAGCAATAAGTATAGCAAACCATTTTTCTGAATTTCTACAACCTGTTTTGGCAATCAGTGAGCAACAAGTTAGTCATTCATTTCAAATACGCCACAACGTATATTGCGAAGAGCTAAAATTTGAGCCGGAGTATCCTGACAAACAAGAAAAGGATGACTTTGACATCCAGTCGTTCCATTGTTTAATTCAACATAAAGCGACAGAGCGATACGCTGGAACCGTTAGAATTGTTTGTAGCACTGCTAATGATGAATTGCTACCACTTGAAAAATATTGCTTAGATTCTATCGACCACGACACACTAAACCCCAAATTGTTTCCAAGAAATGAAATATGCGAAATATCTAGGTTAGCGGTTCCTGAGGAGTTTAGACGAAGAAAAACCGATAAATTTGCCGGTGCTGCAACAGGTGCAATTAATGTTGACAGCTATTCTGAGGAAGAACTGCGATGCTTTCCATTTATCGCTGTAGGTTTGTACCTGTCGGCTGCAAGTGTTGTAGTAGAAAAAGGGATCAAGCACGTCTTTGTCATGATGGAGCCAAGATTAGCGCGAAGCATGAGATTTGTCGGAATCGAATTTCAACAAATTGGTCCCGTTGTCGAATACCACGGTAAGCGCGCTCCGTATTACATTGACCCATTTTCGTTATACAAAACATTATCACCAGGCTTTAAGTTGTTATTCGCCAATATAGAACAGCAATTTAAAGAAGCATAAATTGGAGGCAAACCAATTGCTGGTTGAAATTGGTTTTTTTATGAAAAAATTGGTAGGGAATTTATTAATGCCCATACCAATTTGTATGGCAATTATTTTGTGTGGGCTTTATCTATATAAAAGAAATAGAATGGCAATGGCGCGCAAATTACTTATTGCCAGTGCGTTATTAGTTACGTTCTTCTCTTTACCAATAACAAGTCAACTTTTGATCCGCCCATTAGAACTGGCTTACCCAAAACTGCCAATTGAAGATCCTAATTATCTGGCCACTGTAAAACCAGCTTATGTTGTGGTCATGGGATGTTGGCATAGTGACAATCAATTGCTGCCACTTGTGGCACAAATTCATCAATGTAGTCTGCCGCGAATTATTCAAGCGGTGCAAATGTGGCATCAATACCCCACGCTTAAAATCATATTTTCTGGTTACGCGGCAATGGATGATAAAAAATCAGATCCTGCCATTAATGCCGAGCTCGCAGTGGGGCTCGGTGTGCCGTTATCTAACATAGTGTTAATCGAAGGGCCAAAAGACTCTTTAGACGAAGTCCTCGCCCATAAAAAGGTTGTTGAGACGAGTAACTTTATTGTGGTGTCTAGTGCTACACATATAAAGCGGTTAGATTATCTCTATCGTAGTAACAATCTTAGCCCAATATTTTCACCCGCCGAATATGTATCAGGCTATGGTGAATTGTCGTGGCGTTCTTTTGTTCCAAACGCTTCCTCGATATACCAAAGTGAGCGAGCTATATATGAATATCTCGGTTTGTTATGGGTCACAATCAAAAGTGTTGTTTAAACACGATAGATATCTGACTCATTTCAAGCTAAATTAATCAGCAAGTTTTAGGTGCCTCTTTGAAGTCGTTTTATATAGGAGGAGCAAACGTAACTAAATAAGGAATTTTTCATGTTTAACTATAACGATGCATTTTCACGAAATATTGGCTGGATAACAGAAGAAGAACAAGAGGTACTGAGAACAAAACGCGTAGCAATGGCTGGCGCCGGCGGAGTAGGTAGCGAACATACAGTTACGTTAGCAAGGTTAGGTGTCGGGAAATTTAACATTTCCGATTTTGACGAATATGAAGTTCATAATTTTAATCGTCAAGCCGGTGCGTTTATGTCGACGATTAATCGACCTAAATGTGAAGTTATGGCGGAAATAACCAAAGATATAAATCCAGAAGCGGATGTACGTGTTTTTCCAGAAGGCATATTTGAACATAACGTTGATGAATTTTTAGATGGTGTTGATCTTTACGTTGATAGCTTGGACTTCTTTGCACTTTCTGCCAGAAAGCTCGTTTTTAGAAAATGCCAAGAAAAAGGGATCCCAGTGATAACCGCAGCTCCTTTAGGTATGGGAACGGCATTTTTATGCTTTATGCCCGGCGGTATGAGTTACGAAGAGTATTTTAGGTTTGAAGATAAACAGACCGAAGATGAGCAATTGATCCAATTTTTAATTGGATTGTCTCCATCTATGTTGCAGCGCGACTATTTAGTTGTGCCTGAAAAAGCAGACTTCAATGCCAAAAAAGGCCCATCCATTCCGATGGGGGTTAAATTTTGTGGAGCCGTTGCTGGAACCTATGCTTTGAAAATATTGCTGAACCGTGGAGAGCTGGTGTGCGCACCATACGGTTTACATTATGACGGTTATAAAAACAAACTGAAAAAAACCTGGCGTCCAGGCGGGAATCGCAATCCACTGCAAAAAATCATGTTTAGCATTGCTAAAAAATTGGTTTTAGATAAATAAACACAGTTGATTAATGATTGAGCGCTAAACTGAATGTCAGGATCTTTTACAAATGATGTTTTAAAAATCAACGATCTTTTATAAATCACATAAAATACAATGGGTTACAATATTGGCACGCGGTTAGCATAGTAAGGTCATAGTCGCTTTGACAAAACATACAGGAATATAAACATGAACATTAAAAAATCTTTACTAGCACTTACACTAGTTAGTGCATTTGGTGCAAACGCTTCTCCTATCTCAATCGATGTAGGTACTGATTACGATATGGATGGAAACTCTGTTTCTGGCGTTTTCGATAAATTTACATTTGGTACGTTTAACCCAACATCTGCATACTTAGATGCTGACCAAAACGGAACAATCGAACAAGGCAACATGGTATTTGACGCTGCTTTCGGAATCGAAGTTGCTTCATTAAACTATACAACTGACAACGAAGCATATAACACTAACGTGCCTGCTTTTGGTCTTGCAACTTACACACTAGTTGCTGACTACGAATTTTTCGGATTTGCTGGGTTTAACGACCTTAACAGCAATAACGTTCAAGATTCTGGCGAAGCAATTGGTGCACAGTTTGTTGGTGGTTACGTTAACTTGTTCATGAAAGACATTGCTAGTGGTGTATCTACACAAGTATTAGCGTTAGACGTGACTGGTTCTGGTGCTGATCTAGGTGGTACGGGTGTTAACTTTAACATCAAATCTGACATCGCTTCTATTGCTGACGACTTCTTCTACTCAGCGTATAGCGTTGGTGGTTACACAGATTTTCATGACATCATTGCAAACTTACCAGACGTAAATGTTGGTGGTCGTATTACAACTGAAATTACAAATGCGGGTACTACACCACTTTATAATGACAGCTATGTTGCTACTGCTTACCAAACAGCTGTATTAAGTACTTTTGGTATTAACGCAACTGAGGTTGATTTCTTAACTCGTGAAACAACACTAGACTCTGCAAACTTAAGTCTTTTTGTTTCTGAGCCAGCTTCACTAGCTATCTTCGGTTTAGGTTTGTTAGGACTTGCAGGCGCGGCGCGTCGTAAAGCATAATCTAACAAGTTAGATGTTTTTAAAACCGCTCAATATGAGCGGTTTTTTTATGTCTAAAATTTAAGTCCAATAATACGCGCTATAAAGCCCTCATTGATCTTTAATTCTGCTTACTGCTTACTGCTTACTGCTTACTGCTTACTGCTTACTAAACTAAATTAGATCCAGTTCCATATTTATACTAAAAGGTTGCGGAGTTGTTGAGTTGCGGAGTTTTAAGGCACAATCGCATCCAATAAAGTAAATCAGCAATTAGTGATCACAAAAACATGCGACGAATTGTTTGGTGCATTATGACGCACAAATGACTCACTAATGGATTCGTTCCTGCTGTAAAAGCAGTAAAAGCAGTAAAAGCAGTAAAAGCAGTAAAAGCAGTAAAAGCAGTAAAAGCAGTAAAAGCAGTAAAAGCAGTGAATAAAATACCGATAATTGTCATGGCTACCGCAGGAAACATACAAGCAATTACACTGGCAGATTATGTGATGCGCGTTAACGTGTGGCAATTTTTAAACCGGAGTCGACATATAGGCGCAGTTGTACTTTGTCAGGGGGGTCGTTAGTGTACTTAGCCTAATAGTTGCTATTAGCAGTGGAACAAATGAATAATTAAGAATGAGCAGGTTCTGTTTTGGGGGCTAAAAGAGGGTGTGGTTTAACCCGTTGAGTTGGCAAGGCTTATGTTTGTTACAAATTGCACCGTATGTAGGTGCTATGTTTATTATGTAATGGAATGGGACAGCGATGTCCCATTCCATCATAAATGCATTTTGTTATTTACAAAGAGTAAGTTACAAAGCGTTAATTCTATTATAATTTGTTCTTAAGCTTCGTTGATCATCCGTTAACTTATACGCTTTATTAATTAGCGCTTTGGCCTTTTTAATATCCCCCAGTTTTTCGTAGATAATGGCGCCTGTATCCAGCAATTGCGGTAGATTATCGTTAATCTTAAACGCTCGTTCTATCGTAACCTTGGCTTCAGGCAACTGGTCGTTTTGGTACTGCAACCAAGCTAGGTTGTTAAGTGCCACTAGATTTGTCGGGGTTATGCTAAGCATTTTTCCAAAATAAAGCTGTGCTTTTTTATTGTCCGTTGTTAAAAACTCGTTTGCTAACATATAGATATTTGAAATGTCATCAGGTGCCTTTTCTATATGAGACTCAACAAACTTAATGGCCTTTGGTTTTTCACCTTTGCCTACATATGCGGCATAAATATAACGCGCTGATTCAGAGGTTTGTTTTTTATCATAGTATGCCTGTAACAGAGGTAAAGACTGTTTATAATTTTTTCTGTTTAACAAGATTTGCCCCTGCAGATATTGCACAACAAGGTTCTTAGATTCATCTTTAAAATAGCGACGTAACAAGCCTTCCGCTGTATCATTTTGACCATCACGAATTAACAGGTTTACGTGTACAATTTGCAAACCTTTTGAATCTGGGAAATGAATAAGTGCGTTTTCTACAGACGTCAACGCTAAAGCAAATCGTTTTAAACCCTGCTCTGCACTGATCTTTTTTAACCAAGCCAATTCAGCTGTTGGATTAGCTTGGGTCCAACGGCTATAAAGCTTAAGCGCTTCATTGTTTTTGCCAACAACTTGCAAGCTGTCGGCAAGTGCTAGCCAATAAAACTCATTTGTATCTTGAGTTGGTTGAAAGTCATAACTTGTTAAAATTCTGATGACTTGATTTGGTTTCTTTTCGTTTAAATATAACTGGGCAAGTTGTAAACGATGAGGTTCAGATGTCAAATTAACCTTAAATCTGTCTTCCATCAGATCGAGGGCCTCTTTAGTATTACCCTGCTCTCTACCGATAAAATAATACATTTTAAGGGCTGTTAGGTTGTCCGGCTCTTTTTGAAATAATTTGGTTAAGTGCGAATTGGCTTCCTGGTAATTACCTTGCTTCATATTTACATTGGCAAAATACATATGAGAAGGGGTATTTGTCGAATCTATCTTTAAAGCATCTTCAAATGCTTTGGTTGCCAACTCGACTTTGCCTTGTTTTTGATAAACATAACCTGCCAAGTTATAACCATTTATGTCATTTTGTTCCTGCCATGTTTTAGCAAGTTTAAGCGCTTTATCAAATTCATTGGTCGCCATATAGGCCGAGGCCAAAGCAGACTTAGCCACCGACAAGTCAGGTGCGATCTCTAAAGCTTGCTCTAAGTTGACGACACCACTAACATCATCAAGGCTGAGTTTGGCAAGGCCGTGAGTAATTAACGCGCTGGCACTTTTACCATCTATGTTTTCTGTTTTTGCCAATAATGTTTTTGCTGTTTTAAAGTCACCGTCTTTAATTAACTCAAAACTTGCACTAGCAAACATAGATGCGTCAGCATCATCTAGGCCTTCAAGTTCTAACATGGTGGCTGAGGCTTCTAATGTATAACCGAGTTGCAGCTGAGTAATCGCCAGTATTTTTTTGGCTGGGTGAGTCGGCGGCATCTTGTCAGCTATTGAACTTAAGTATTGATATGCTTTTTCATATTGTTTGTTTTGAAAAGAGGTTAGTCCAGCCATGAGTCTATTTGTAGTTGAATCTATACCGTTTTGAATCGCTTTTTCAAAGTGACCCTGGGCGACTTTATATTCCTTGGCGTCAAATTTAATAACACCTTGTAGCTGATTAAGAAAAGCCTGCTCATGGGTGTATTTTAACAAATATTCTGTATGTACTTGTGCAGCAGAAAACTGCTTATCTTTTACTAATGCGTCAGCAATATATAGTCGTATTTGTCTATATTTTGGCATTAATGTTAAGTGGTGTTCGTATGCTTTTGCCGCTTCGCCATACTTTTTAAGGCTTCCTAATACGAGCCCCTTTAGCATAAAAATATCTGAATTATTTGGGAACTGTTGAGACAAAGCCTCTATTATGTTGGCCGATTCCATCAAGTCTTGTTCTGACATTAGATAAGCTGAAGCTAGTTTACCGTAGATGGTTTCTGGAGCTAACGTAACTAAGACTTCGAGGGTTTGCTTGCCAAGTTCTTCATTTTTTAAACGATAGTTAGCCATGGCTTTATGGTACAAAAAGGCACTTTGCAAGTTGATGTCTTGCCATTCCTCTGGACCTTCAATAAATAATGTACTTTCAAAGTCACTTAAAAGGTTGTGCACTTTTAACAGATCTGAATAATGCTTTTCCGTACCTTGGCCTTTGTTTATTACATAGGCTAATTCTTTTTCAGCATTATCTAGCGAACCATCTGCCATATAGAGTTCGGCCAATTGCTTTCTGGCTTCGATATTGCCAGGCACTTCCTTGATTACATTTTTTAACGCAATTATGGCGGATTCACTGTCACCGTTTTGAATATGCTGTTGAGCAAGTTTGAAATACTCTTCAGGGGAGGTACCGCCACAACCTGCTAATGCAATAATTATTGTAGAAACCAGTAGTAATCTTGAGGAGTTCATATTCAATCCAATCCTATTTTTATAGTTGACAAAGTGTCCGTTTAATCATTCAACTTACTATATTATAGTGCGTAAGTTTTGTCCCGCATTGTATTGCAATAACAAATTCGTATTAATCATTGTCTTTGCTTAACGTTTAGAAATTTTCTTTTTAATTTACCTAAGCTGGCTTCAATTTTAAATTTAATCTGTCGTTTTTGTACAGTAATTTGACAGTACGCCTCTGTATTGTTTGATAATTTTCTTTTGTAATCGGCGTCACCGGCTAAGTAGTCGATAAAGGCAATATTCATAGTATGCGCTTGCCTTGCCACTAAGCAATGCAGTGCAAGTCCAATTTTAATTTTGTTGTCAGTAATTGGCTTAATACAGCTTAAATAAAATGCCAGATTACGTTTGTTACGCAGGTAATAATTAACAGCAATAATTTCACCCCCGGAGGATAAAACCGCGATACAGGCGTTGTCTAACTTTTGCCGAATAAAGCGGGAGTGAAAATCCTGAAATGTATCGTTATTAAAGCCACTTGGAGTGGCAGTACCTTCCCATTTGGTTATGTGCCAATGGGAGAGTTGTTCTAACGTATTAAGTATTGCTGCGGGATCGGTAACAAATTCAAAGGTTAAGTCATTATCTTGGTTTAAACGACGAATGGTACGTTCTACATGCTTATATGTAGAGTTTGAAATTTCCTGTGGAAACCGCGAGCTATCTTTTATCGCATTTATAGCGAGTAAATAGCCGACGTCGATATTTTCTTTTACTAATTGATAGTCCGTGTTGTGGGTGGTAATTCCAATGGATGTTTCGTCAAGAGCGACGTTAACAATAAATTCATCAACATCAGGCTGATTCAAAAAAAGGTGTTGCCACATTGCGGACGTAATTTGACGTGAATTTTGGTCACTTACTAAAAAGTTGTTTTTCTCGATCCAAATTTGGTCTAATTTGTCATCACCTGTTCGGTGTAAATACCACTGTTTAGATTTAAAAAGCCCATGCCTTGTGACGTGTTTCTCAACAAATATTCCAATACCAACACACTGGTTGTGGTGTGAAGCAGTAATAACATAACTATCATTTTGGTCTTTTAATAAAGACAACCAGCTGTCGATCCACGGCCAACTCAAAAATATATTGGGAATTGCCGTTTGTGCGACGGTAAACCACATGTTTTTTAGGTCGGAATGTGTAAAATGAGACAGCCGTTTTAATTCGATAAAATACACTACGTATTACCATTTTAAATTTTGTTAAAAAGCTTAGTTTCAAATATACGAGAAAATAAACATTTTATGAAAGCACAAAAGACAGAAATACAAAAGATAGTGCATCTTGTCCCTAGCTTTGGTTGCGGTGGTTTAGAGAAAGTTATTGTCAATCTGGTCAATCATTCCCGTGATTATCCAGTTAAACATGTTTTAATTTCCTTAACCAGCGAATTTGGCCTGATCAAAGCGTTCGATGTGCCAGTTGATGTGTATTGTATTGGAAAAAAACCAGGCAACGATTTATTTAGTCACTATAAGTTACTCCGCCTCTTACGTCGCCTCAAGCCCAAGGCAATGCATACTTATAATTTTGGCACGATAGAATACCATTTGGCTGCCAAGTTAGCGGGTGTACCTACAACCGTTCACTGTGATCATGGTCGTGGAGGAGATGATCCAAAAGGCCTAAACCAGTTTAACAATCGTTTCAGAAAGCTTATTTCGACCTTTATCAATCACTATACCGTTGTGTCATACGATCTATATAATTGGGTCATCAACGACTTAGGTATTAATATCAAAAAAGTAAGTCTGGTTTTTAATGGGGTTAATGTCCCTGCGCAAATGCCGATACAAGATCGAACCAATAACGCTAAGGTGATAACAACCGTTGGCCGGCTCGACCCAATTAAAAATCAAACTATGTTGATGAAAGCGTTTCAATTGGCCAAAGAAAAGTCAAATGTTATGGATACGACTATTCTACAATTTGTTGGAGATGGCCCGTCGTATCAGGAGCTCGATACGTTTAAATCGACCCTGACCCATCAATCCGATATTCATATGCTTGGTTATCGGTCAGATGTTGACGATATCTTGTCTGGCACCGATTTGTTTGCTTTGTCGTCTCATTATGAAGCAATGCCAATGACCATATTAGAATCCATGGCGCTTGGAATACCAGTTGTTACCACCAATGTGGGTGGGATATCTAAGTTTATCACCGACAACGAAGTGTGGTTTGTCGAGCCAAATAATGCAGAGCAAATGAGTGAATTATTTGTACAAATACTAAGTGGTTCAACGGATGTTCAGCAAAAAGTCGAGCGTGCCTACGACTTGGTTTCTAGTAAGTACAGTGTTGAGTCGATGGTCGCGCAGTACATGACGTTATATAAGGTTCTACCTAATAGCTAATACACTCTGCTTAACGCGCTGCATTGAGCGAGCTAAACAGAGTAGCTAAACAGAGTAGCTATCATTACATACTTCTACCAAATACATGTTTCTACTGAGTGCATGCAAGCTATCAAATAACTGGAAGCATTAATTCACTGAAAGATTGTTTTAAGGTAGGTTTTTTACGATAGGAGGTCCTATCAATTTTGTTATCCCAAGAGGCAGTTTTTGCCAAATTTTAATGGCTAACTCAAACTTACTGTTGGTCGGGGATAAATTAGGAAGCGTTTTTCCATCTGGAACCCAGTGATACCAGTAACATTGGCTCGGTTCAGCGCCCCATTGTTTCTTAAACTTGTACGTACCCGCGTCGATAGTAGAACGTCCGAAGTCGAACTCTTTAAATTCTTGCTCGATAGCGTAGCTTAGGATTTGCCAGTAAAGGTACATATTTACTGAAATTCTATTTGCGTACCTTACGGTGCTCGCCCATGGAATTTCCATGCGATTATTGTGATGCAATAAGAACCCGGTTGAAACCGGTTTTCCTTCCCAATAGATCACGCACAATATGGCATTGCTGGCAAATGTCGTTAATATTTCTTGGAAAAACGACTTCGCGTAAACCGGTGTACCTAAATCTCGCATGTTAAGGCAGAATACTTCATAAAAATCGTCGAGCAGTTCTAAGCCACCAAATTTGTGACTGACACCTTCTCTAATCGGTCGTTTAATTTGTGAGCGACGTTTAGAGCCTATTGATTTACCAAGCAACTCTGCAGTTTCAGGGAGTTGCAGGATCATATTCACTTTGCTGGTGGATACTTCTAGCGTTGAATCTGGGTCGGCCTGATTTTCTCTAAACTGGACATAGTCAATGCCTTGCTGTTTAGCAAATTCAATCGTTGCTTGAGTGAGTTTTTGTGCAATTTCGGTTGAGTCTGCAATGGCGCCACCGTAATTGAAATAAGGCATAGAGATTAGATTATTGCCAAATAGGGCACTTTTAACGTTTACCGCAGGCAATACGCCACAGATCTTGCCAGACTCATTGATAGCGTAAAGGTACGAGGCTTTGTGGCCAAAACACTTTTCAATTAACGGTTTCCAACTCATGAGATGATAAATAGAACCATTGTCATGTGACTTAACGTACTCGTCCCATTCAGCATCGATGGCGCTGTTGTATGTTTTAACTAAAATCGTCATTTATTAGGTCCATTTAATCACAGTAATAAAATCTTATGGTTGCTCGGCGGTCCCATAAGTTGTTGCTCTAAAGATAATATCATCAAAATCTTCTAATTTTGGAATATATGGCAATTCAGCAATAAATGCCTTATTTCTCGATGAATACCAAGTGTTATTTGGTAAAAAATCAGCGGTGTACAAAAAGTCACCAATATAAACGTTGTCTGTTATTTCAATTTTATCCGCAAGTCGATAGCTAACAATGACACTGGATTTTGCTCTATCTAGGATAAAAATATTATTTTTAATTTCAATTGAATTGACATCAAATAACCGTTCTACTTTTTTCTCAAGGCCGTAGGCTATGAGTTGTCGGTTAGTCGAATTATCACCTTGCTGCAAAATACTCTTTTGAACAATAAGTTCGCCAAAGTTTGCAGTGTCTATTAATCGACTATCATCACCATTAATTGTTGCAAGTCTCGACTCCAATATGACGGTTTTTTTAGAACGACTTTTGATCCCAGAGCCTTCTCCTTGCATCGAAAGAATCTCAGAGCGATAAATTCGGAGCTCGTCTGCAAAGGCATACACCGCATGGGAATAACCCATTCCTTTGCCTTTCCCGCCTAAACGTTCAAATTTAGAATATTCAATATTCACTTTACCCGCATTTCTGCTAGTGAGAATTCCTACTTGGCTATCGTGGGCGTATAGGTTGCGAACAGTGAGATGTTGACCTTCAAATCGAATACAAGCGCCGTTTTTGTCTTTTACTGCAATATTGCGGCACTCAATGGATTCAACAGTAATATTATTGCCGGTAAATACCAAAGCGGCTTTCTCGTCGGCAATGGCATTGTCAAAAACAACGCCTTCTTCGCCAATGAGTTCTATATCGCTTGCTTTAATATAGGCGCCTACAGCATAAACGCCTTTTTGGAGGTAAATACGGCTACCATCTTTAATGGCCGTGCGTGCTGCAGATAGTGAGGTAAAGTCGACTCCATCTACCGTCACCATTGCCGCGAGGCAATGATGACTAAGTAATGTGATGAGCAGTAGGAGCGACTTCATAAAAGCGATGCTTTTATAAAAGACCGCGTGTATCGATAACGACTTTTTTGGCAAACAATGAGCGGTCCGCTGCTTTAAATTCTTTGTGATCAACCAAAATGACCACAACATTGGCAACTTCTAGTGCTGCAGCAACAGACGCAAGAGTGACATTTGCATCCGAAAGTGAACCCGGAAGCTCGCTAATATTAGGCTCAACCGCAATTATTTCGCCAACTTTGGCTTGGGCAAGATCTTCAACGATTTGTACCGCTGGACTCTCTCTGAGGTCGTCGATATCGGCTTTAAATGCTAGGCCTAAACAAGCAATAACAGGGCGTTTAAACTGATCAGCCGCTTCTTTAATTTGATTAACAACATAATGAGGTTTTGCATCGTTGGTTAATCGGGCTTGTTTGATTAGTTTTGCATGTTCCGGGCAGCTATCAACAATAAACCAAGGGTCTACAGCGATGCAATGGCCACCAACACCAGGTCCTGGGCTCAAGATATTTACGCGAGGGTGCCTGTTTGCTAATTTGATCAGCTCCCATACGTTAATACGCAGTTGGTCACATATGGTGGATAATTCATTGGCAAAGGCAATGTTAACGTCTCTAAATGAGTTTTCAGTTAACTTAGCCATTTCTGCTGTTCTAGCATTGGTGACAATACATTCGCCGCGTACAAATGTTTTATACAGGTCTACAGCAGCGGCGCTACATGCAGGAGAGACACCACCAATGACACGGTCGTTAGACACTAACTCTTGTAATACATAACCAGGTAAAACACGTTCTGGACAATGCGCGACTTTAATGTCTGCTTGATCGCCAATATCCTGCGGGAAGGTTAAATCTGGGCGTGCTTCTTTTAACCAACCCGCGAGTTTTTCAGTTGCACCCACAGGTGAGGTAGATTCTAAAATGACCAAATTACCGGCTTCAATTACAGGTGCAATGGCTTTTGCCGCTGACTCAATATAGCTTAGGTCAGGAGAATGTGAATCATCATCACCGTGTTTAAACGGTGTAGGAACTGCAATCATAAAAGCGTCGGCTTTTTCAACAGTCGTCGTGGCTCTTAAAAAGCCGGTAGATACAACACTTTTAACTACTATGTCTAAGTCTGGTTCTACAATATGAATTTTACCAGCATTGATTGTATCAACCGCGTGTTGATTTATCTCAACACCAACAACCTTGATACCACGGGATGCAATAACGGCAGCCGTTGGCAAGCCTATGTAACCCAAACCAATAACTGAAACTGTCTTAAAGTCCATTACTATAATTCCTCTACTAATGTTTGTACTATTCTTTGACAAGCTTGGCCGTCACCATATGGGTTATGGGCCTGCGACATCGTATTATATTTAACTTCATCGTCTAGCAATGTAATTGTTTGCTCAACAATGCGTTGTTCATCGGTTCCTACTAATATGACAGTACCTGCATCAACGGCTTCTGGGCGCTCTGTTGTATCACGCATAACCAGTACTGGTTTACCAATTGAAGGCGCTTCTTCTTGAACACCACCTGAATCAGTAATGATCAAATAGGATTGATTCATTAAATAAACAAATGGCAGGTAATCTTGTGGTTCAATTAAAAATACGTTGTCTAAGTCGGATAATAATCGGTTTACCGGTTCTCTAACGTTAGGATTCATGTGCATTGGGTAAACGATTTGTACATCTGGACGTTGTTTAGCAATAGACGCTAATGCACTGCATATCCGTTCAAATCCGTCACCAAAACTTTCACGTCGGTGACCGGTGACTAACACTAATTTTTTATCAGGGTTAATAAATGAGAACTTTTCAGTAAACGCAGAGCGCAACGCGTCATTGTTGTCTAATTTTTGTTTAACCCACAATAATGCGTCGATTACCGTGTTACCAGTGACATAAATATTAGACGCTAGTGTATTTTCTTTAAGTAGGTTTGATTCTGACGATGCTGTTGGCGCAAAGTGGAATTGAGTGATTGCACCTGTTAATTTGCGGTTGGCTTCTTCTGGCCAAGGAGAATAAATATTGCCAGTACGTAGTCCGGCTTCAACGTGTCCTACTTTTACTTGCTGATAAAAGGCCGCTAAAGCAGCACTAAATGTTGTGCTAGTGTCGCCGTGAACCAAAACAATATCAGGTTTAAAATCGGCAATGACCGCTTTTATGTCGGTAAGGATCTTGGTTGTCACATCGTATAGGTCTTGGCCAGGTTTCATGATGTTCAGATCGTAGTCAGGAGTGATTTCAAACAGTTGTAAAACCTGGTCTAGCATTTCTCTGTGTTGCGCTGTAACACATACGCGGGATTCTATTAAATTAGACTCTGCTAATTTGTGAACGAGAGGGGCCATTTTGATTGCTTCTGGTCGGGTACCAAATACCGTGAGGACTTTTTTCATTAACCTTGCCTATTAAAAAAGAGTGTTCCGTAACTAATTTACCATATTGTTTAAGTTATTTGGCCTTTCGTCCAGCACTAAATGGATTAATTTACCAATAACTTATATATAAGCGTGGTTCACAATAAATTAAACAGCGTGTACTCTAAGCTTGTTTGCAATTCAATCGTAATGGATTATAGGGATTTATTAACAATGCTGAGTTGGGGTTTGAATATTTTAGCCTGGATAAACTTTCGAAAACATCGAGAGTATCCTTTGGCCGTTTTGTATTTTCATCGCGTTTTAGATAAAGCGGACCCGTTTTGCCCAGACGACTTAGATGTTGCTGGTTTTGAGCAACTCATCGCTGCGCTTAGCAAACACTTTACTATTTATCCCCTGTCCAAAGCCTTGGCACTGCAAAAAAAGGGTAAGCTACCTAAATTAGCTTTGGCGCTCACGTTCGACGACGGTTACTTAGATAACTACACCAACGCACTCCCTATTTTAGAAAAGTACAATATCAAAGCGAGTTTTTTTGTTGCAACTCATGGCACCCAACAAGGGTGGTTATGGAATGATCAACTCGAAACCTGCTTACGAAAAGCTGCATTAGCCAACCTAGATTTTGAAAACCAACATTATTCTTTAGCAACTGAACAAGCTCGTGCTAATACTTATTTAACCCTAGTTTCAAAAATCAAATTTTTACCTAATGCGTTACGAGACAAAGCTGTGGATACTATTGTAGGATTGTGTGGCGATCCTGTTGTTGAGCGCTGTATGATGACCGAATCGCAGCTCAAAAATTTGGTGAGTCGCGGACATGATGTCGGGGCACACACTGCCAGTCATAGTATTTTGGGTTTTCAGCAAGACGCCGTGGCGGAGGAGGAGATTTCAACCTCGATTCGTTATTTAAACGATGTATTAGGTACAACCACCACCATTTTTGCCTATCCAAATGGCTGGTTTGACCGGGATTTTAGTAATAAACATGGCTCTATGGTAAAAAAATGTGGTGTTGAATACGCTGTTGCAACAAACGATGGTGGTATTGTGCAAACCAGTAACAACTTAGCCTTGCCTAGGTTTATGCCGTATCGGAAAAAAATAACGCCATTTTGTTTATCTTTAGAAAAGATAGCCGGAGAAGTGACCATTAATGAATGAGCAAATCAAAATGAAAAAACAAAAAACAATATTAATGGTCGTATTTGAGTTTCCGCCGAGTAATGGTGCGTCGGTGCCAAGAATTGAGAGCTTTTACCGCTATTTAAAGCAATGGGGGTGGAATGTAGTGGTATTAACTGCGACTGACCGAGCTTATTCAAAAATTGACCGCACCTACACTGACGCGGCTGACCACAAGATTTATCGAGCCAACGCCTATGACGTACAAAGGGATTTGTCTTATAAAGGTAAATATCTATCTATTATGGAAACGCCCGACCGCTGGGGGCTTACATGGATCCCGGCGGCGTTAAAAACAGGCAAAAAACTGTTAAAAAAATACCAGCCAGATGTCATTTGGTCATCGTCTCCAATTCCAAGTACACATTACATTGCAAATAAACTGGCGGCGTCAAATAAAACGCCCTGGGTCGCTGATTATCGTGATCCTTGCCATTACATGAATGGCTCTGCTGGAAAATGGTTAGACTACATTCATAAAAAAATTGATACAAAAGTAATGACAAATGCCGCGCAAATTACGTTCGCCACAAGTGCCGTGAGAGATTTGTATCAAACCGAATATGGCGAGTTGGTCTCATTAAAAAACACCGTTATAGAAAATGGCTACGATGAAGCCAATTTTGAGAAACTCGCCGGTATGCCAGATAAGTCGACACCGTTTTCTGCCGATAAGTTTACCTTATATTACAGTGGTGTTTTGTATCCAAATGGGCGAGATCCAGAGCCGATATTTGAGGCGTTGTCGGCAATAAAAGCGGACGGATTAATTACTGCAGACAATTTTGAACTAATATTTCAAGGTGCCGGGGACGGCAACGATTTTGCACAAAAGTTATCGCAACTCGGCATTGACGACCTTGTTCGATTTATCGAGCCAGTGCCGTTTATCAACGCTTTAAATAATATGACCCAGGCCAATGCTTTATTGCTAATACAAGATGCTCGGTTTAATAAACAAATTCCGGGCAAAGTATACGAATATCTACGGACTCAAAGAGCGATGTTGGTTAAGGCCGACGATGCAGGCGCAACCTATAATTTATCGAAACAATTTGACGGCGTGTACTTGGGACAAACAAAAGACAATTTAACCGTTGCAATTGTTGATTTGTTGCAGGCAAATGGGGGTAAAGACATTACGTCTTTTGACCGTGATTTGTCGCTGTATAGTCGCAAACAGAAAGCAGAGCTATTGGACGTTATATTAACAAACTTAATCTAATGAGCTGATTTAAGTTATAAAGAAATAAAAACAGTTATTCGATAGAACATGTTTTATCATTTAGACTAGAGTTAATATTGTTAAAGATGTAACGCCGCTTGGTGTTTAACATATGGACAAAGTGACCGGCTAAACTTTTTAATTTAGGGAATACCAAAATGACCCGACTTACAACCATGCTCATGTTGAGCACATTAGCGAGCATGTTAATGACTATGACGTTAACTTCTTGTAGCGGTAACAAAAACGATGATGAACCAAAAAAAATAGTGGAAGACGATTCGGTAAGTGAGTTTTCTAATTACACCGCACAATCGACAGAGGTTACGACTTTATTTGATTGGAATGACGCAAGTGATGCAGGGCATACATGGTTAGGATGGATCTGGCAGGACGATGTTGCGTATGGAAAAATGGGATGGATTCTTGGTACTGGTGGATTGTTAGGTGATGGCGAAAGCGTCTATTTTGGAATAGGTCCTCGAAGCTTTGATAAAAAAGATTATGGGGATGAGAATTTAGTTGAAATTGTACCAGATATTCGAGCGCCGATGACATCTGAAGGAGGAAGCTTTAGGGTTTATGATAACCCAGAAGAAGTCGAAGCCCCGAATCAAGCTAGTTGGTGGTTATTATATGATTCAAAACCATTGATAGAGCGAGGAATTACCAAAGAAGATACTGATAGATTATCTTTTTACATTAAGTTAGGTGGATTAGATGAGCTAGACGATAGTGGAGGTTCAGAGACCATAACAACTAATTTTCATGTGGGTACATACTTGTGTTGGGAAACTGGAGAACCTGTTTATTCAACCGGTGATGGCTGTCCACGGGAAGGCCCGGGTAATCAGCACTATTATCACTATTTATCATTAAACCCAGGCGCTTGGCTGCATGTTGAGTTGGATGACCACCCAAATCATCATCGCGGAAGTTCAGGTGGTTCATATCATGAAAATAACCCTGTGGCAGCAGATGGAAAAAATTACTTTGCGCAAATGTCCCGAATATATATGGAAGTCAGATCTGCACAAACAACCGATTCAGAATATTACTTAGATGAAGTTGAATTTTATAGTACCAAACAATCTCATGAACCTGACCAAAATGATGAGTCGATTACGTCGCTTTGGGTGGGTTATTGGCCAGACAGTAATTATTGGGAATTAGGCTTTAAGGACGGTGTAGATATTAGCCCTGGTAAAGACAAACTATCAACGTTTGAAATTCGATGGTCAATAAATCCGATAACCAATGCAAATTATGCTGAGGCTAATATTGTTGAGCCTATGTTATATTCAGGTGAAAAATATGTAGGTACTGAGAACCCCCACTATCTGAGACGGGAAAGTGACTACACTAGAAATGTGTGGACTCGATTTGAGCTGCCAACCGAGATTACAGATAATTATGAGATGGTTTATTTTGCTATAAAGGACGTATCTAAAAAAGGTGAAAATCAAGGAACTTCGTGGCCATGGAATAGGGAAGATCATGGACAAGATGTATCACCTTATATTCGAGCTATAAATTACGCCCTTAAAGCACCACAGTTATAGTGGTAGAAATATAATAAGTTGATATTGATATAAACGGGGTATTAAATTTACTATTTAATACCCCGTCTAATAAAAGCATTAGCAATGCTATACGGCGCTATACTATTTGTCGAACAGTCATTCTAAAGCTAGAGGCACTTACAATGCTAGAGTCTTTGCAACTTCTTTGGCACACCAATCCCAAGTGTATTTATTGAAGCGTTTAGCCGCTTCTTCTCGGTCATAGGTATTGGACAACACGACATCCAAAGCCTTAGTTAAACCGGCTAGGTCGTCATTTTCAACAACGTCTCCTAAGTCAGGTTCACTGGCCATTATCTCTGGTACACTACCCACCTTTGTCGCCACTGCGGGAGTACCACAGGCGAGCGCTTCGGTTAAAACATTAGGACTGCCTTCGCCACGACTAGACAAACAAAAGACGTCTACGGCGTTATACCAGGTTATAAGTTGCTGGTTTGCTACGGCGCCTTGAAATACCACATGGTCTTGCAGGTTATGTTCCGTTACATAGTGTTTTAGTTCGGTACGGTAATCCCCTTCGGCCCCTTCTGAACCCAAAATATAGAATACTAGATTGTGAAACTTTGGTTGCTGAGTCAAGGTAGACAGGGCTTTAATAACTAAATCAAATCCTTTACGATGAATAAGAGCGCCGACGCCCAGAATAATCTGTTTATCCTGGGGTAATCCCAATGTCGTTCGACATTCAGTTTTGTCTAAATAGTAAAATTTATCGGTATCCACACCGTTTCTAATTACCGTTGTGCGGCTGCCCGTTTGCGCCAATTCATTAGCGGTTGTTGCCATCTCTTCACTTAATGAAATCACTTTAGTGACATTTTTTAAATATTTCTTAACAACTTGTTGTCGTACATCGTTGTCTTGGAAGTGGAAGGCTTCCATTCCTCTTAACGTGACATTAAAAGGTACATCATAACGATTACTCAAATAATGCCCTGTGGGTAAATCTGGGAACGTCCAGTGCAAATCAACTACGTCAAAATCAAAACCTATCGTATCAATAACTTTTTGAACCGCCCGTTTGTAACTATTTATCTCAATGGATTTTAAATAACCCGGTATAGATAAAAAACGAGGATGGTATACGGTTAAACCGTTCATCGTTTCCGTCTCAGGAATGTTTTTTAGTGACTTGAATTTCCCGATAAAACCATGAAAAGGAGAATCAGGGATAGGGTTGATTATAGTTACATCCGCATACTTGCTCATGGCTGTTAATCTATTTAATACAAAAATGCCATGATTAGGCTGTTCACTATTTGGAAATAGATAGCTTATTGCAAGAATGCGCTTATTTTTGGTCATTTATTAGTTCTTCTAATATTACTGCTTGCGCAGGATAAGATTTTAAATAGGTTGTTCCAAGTGCCCAAGATGACATGATTTCAATATGACTTTGGTCATAGTAAATTGGCTGGTTATCTTTGTAAGGGGAACACCCATTTTCACAAATTAGCTGAGTAAATTCTATATAATGTACTCTCTTCAATGTATCTGCGAACTTCGATAACTCTTTATTAATATTCGCTATTAAATTTTTATCATGTTCCGAGACAGATTTACAGTTACGAAAAGGGAAGTAGTAAGATTTGGCTTGACAATGTCGGTCAAAGCTTCCAAAAACCGGGGCTTTACCGATAATGATCACTTTTTTTCCTTCACTATCCAATTCGCTAATTGTCGTTTTAAAGGATGACAAAAAACTATTATCTCGTGCTGTGTAAGTATTAAACGCAGCGGAAACAATGATCGTGGAGTAATGACCTAATGAACTTTTAACTGTTTGTATTGAGTTATAACAGTTTTGATATCCATTTTGTCCAATATAACGCCTGAGATTAAAAAATACGGGAGGGCAACTGGCATGGGAAATGTTCCTAAATGACCAATGTTGTTTTTTTGCTAATGAACCCAGAATACCGACAAAGTGAGCCGCATTGGAATCTCCCCAAAGAAGTGTACTTGTTTCCTTTGAGCTACCAACCACGCATTCAGGTTTGGCTAAATGTTTTTCTTCAACGAGCCAAAATTGGCAAATATACTCATACTTATTAGTTGTAACGGCTTTATTTTGCGAATTTTTAAGGTGGGTTAAATAAGAATCATTATTGATTCTAACCCCATACCCATTGGTGCTAAAAATGAAATAGGAAATTACTCCAATTACGGCAAAAGGAACTGCTAAGTACTTGAATAATAATTGTCCTAAATTTAGTTTTTGATGTCGGAACTTTTCTTCTACAAACCTCCAGTTTAAATAAGCTGTCAGTAAAATAACCAGTAAGATAACTATGTTTTCTAACTCATTAAAGTCGCCATAGCCGTACCGAAGAAATGCTAAAATTGGCCAATGAACAAGGTAGGCTGAATAAGAGATTTTTCCTAACCACAAAACGACTTTTGAATTTAATAGAGAACGGTTGAACAAAGAATTATCAAAGCCAGACCAAATGAACAATGCTGCGCCAATAGTTGGGACCAAATAAAGCCAGCCTGGGAATATATCGCTAGGTTTAATGAATATGCAAGAACCAAGAATGACAACAATCGATAGTACAAATACGAAATAGCTGTTTTTAGGTTTTTGAATAAACTCAAAATGTAATAATGCCGCTAGTAGTACCCCCACTAGCAGCTCTCCAGCGCGACTCGGTAGCATATAATAGATAAATGAATGATGCTCTAGAAGCAGCAGTTGCGAAGCGGTTGCAGATCCTAATATGAGCAATACAAGTATTAAAACAATGGAGTATCTATTTAACTTAGGCAGTAAAAGCAGGCAGGCAAGGGGGAAAAAAAGGTAAAACTGTTCCTCAACACTTAAACTCCAGTAGTGTAACAAAGGTGTTGTATAGCTAGCTGAAGCAAAATAACCAGTATCTAGAAATTTCCAAAAGTAGAAATTGGACATTGAAAATGCCGACCAAACACCGGATTGCGCGGTTTTAACTGCATCCTCTGGCAAAAATAATATTTGTGCTAGCAAGATTGTTATCAATATTACGGAAAAGGCTGCCGGCAAAATTCGTTTAATTCTACGAACGTAAAACTCTCTCAAGGAAAACGTTTGTCGTTCTATAGATTCAAATAGCTGTTTTGATATTAAATACCCAGAGATTACAAAAAAAATATCAACACCCACAAATCCACCCGGTAGGTAGTCGTGGTCTATATGAAAGATAATTACTACCAATACAGCAATTGCTCTCAAAGCATCGATATGTTGGTAGTAATTACCTTTAGGTTTCGTCATGTTAGTCTGTATTTCTTCTTAACCATTCTTCTAATACCACTAGTTGCCAAAGCGTTTTATGGTGGTCGTATTTATTGGCATTGTGCTCTGTTATAAGCTGCTCAATTCGGTCTTTCTTAAAATAAGAATGCAGCTTTGAATCGTCAGATAACAAAAGGTCCTGCGCATATTCGCGCATTTCGTTTTGGAACATTAGTTTGAGCGGTGTAGGGAAGCCCATCTTTTTACGATAAATGATGTCATTAGGTAATATCCCCTCCATCATTTTTTTAAGTGGGTACTTACCTTCACCTTTTTTGATTTTGTGATGCGATGGAATCGTCGCAGCAAACTCAACTAGACGGTAATCCAAAAACGGGACTCTGAGTTCTATTGACGTTGCCATACTCATTCGGTCTGCTTTGATAAGCAAGTCATCAACGAGCCATGTTTTTGTATCAAAATAGAGCATTTTATTAAGCTGGTCTTGACCTTTCATGTTCTCAAATAATTGTTTTGAGAAAGCACCATGATTAGTCTTTTGCTTTTCTGCGTCTAGTTTTGCCTTAAAGTCAGGCTTGTATAACGCTTCTTTTGACGCATCTGGGTAGGTCGACATACCTTTGTATCGTTGCTCAATTGGCTGTGTTGCCATATTTAGGTATTTAGATACTTTGTGGCTTTCGCCTAGTATTTTATTGGAAATCCCGGCAAAAAACTCACTTCCAGATTGACCAACAACGCCACGATATTTTTCTAGGACGTTCATATATTGGTATAGGTCGTAGCCAGCAAATATCTCATCTGAACCTTCACCAGATAGGGCGACAGTGACTTTTTCTTTAGCGAGTTTGGACACAAAAAACAGTGAAATGGCTGCCGCTTCAGTCACAGGCTCATCCATTAACTCAATGTATTGTGGAATGAAGTCTTTAAATTGTTGCGGAGTTATCTTTAATTCGTGATGGTCGGTACCAAACTTTTCTGCAATCATTCGTGCGTATTGCGTTTCGTCAAAGTTCTTACCAAAGTCGTAGGCGATGGAAAACGTTTTTAATGGTTCTTTAACTTTATCGGCCAATAGGCCGACAACGGCACTTGAATCAATGCCTCCGCTTAAAAATATACCGAGTGGCACGTCACTTCGAAGTCGCAGGTCGATGGCACTTTCAAGCAAGGTTTTACTTTGATTTAAATAGTAGTCAAAACCCTTATCGGTTTGATTGTCGAATTTTAGATCCCACCACTGAGTCGTGGTCATGACTTGGTCTTTAACAATGGCAAAATGACCGGGCATTAAACGGTTTATGCCTTGATGTAAGGTTTTTTCCCCTGGGATATACCCAAAGCTCATGTAGTCGTCTATAAGTTCGATGTTCAGCGCTGGTAGCTCTGATAAACCTTTTAAAATGGCTTTGGTTTCTGATGCGAAGATAAATTCATTGGCATTTTGGTAATAATAGACAGGTTTGATGCCTAAACGGTCGCGGGCCAAAAACAGCTCACGGGTTTCATTATCCCAAATTGCAATGGCAAACATGCCATTAAACAAAGACAAACACTCAGTGCCATATTCAATATAGGCTTGAAGGATTACCTCAGTATCGGTGCCAGTTTCAAAGGTGTAACCTTTGGTTTCAAGCTCCGCACGAATTTCGATGTAATTGTAGACTTCTCCATTGTAGGAAATGACATACCGCCCACTTTGTTCAACTCTTGGTTGATGGCCCGCAGGTGAGGGGTCTAAAATACTCAGTCGTAAATGGGCTAGGCCGCAGTATTTGTCGTCAGATAGCCAAACGCCGTTATCGTCTGGTCCACGATAAGGCATAGTATCGCGCATTGCGGAAAGTTTGTGGGCATCCGCTGCATTTTGGTAATTCAGTGTTCCGAGTATTCCGCACATGTTATTTACTTATTTTTCTTAGTGAATTGAGGTGGTTTTTTACAAATCTGTTTGATGGTACTTCAATATATTTATTAATTATGAACGCTAATGCAATAACAAATAAAGATGTTATTAAAATAGCTATTGACGTAGGAAAATAATGTTCTCTCAAAAAAGAGATTGTTAAATAGCCAATTTGTTGATGAATTAAATATAAAGAATAGGACAAAACTCCCAATTTAATTAGGTACTTATTCTCCAATATTTTTAAACGATTCTGCAATAAAAGAATAAATATAGCCAAATAAAAGCCTATCATTAAGGCTGATATTAAATTTAGCCTACCAGAATTCGATAATGACATAATCAAATGTGATGCATAAAATAAAAATAATAATATGTATAACGGCCTTGTTGCACGTGAATTATTTAGCGACCAAATTTTGTACAAAATTATACCAGATAAAAATTGTTGCAAATGTGGGTACAACAATAGGTATTGCAATTTCTGAGGTAACTCAATGAAAAGTTGCATCAAAGTTAAAATAACATAGCAACTATAAATTACTACTAATGGTCGAATTTTAATTTCTTTACTCCAACTAAAGAAGATAGCAATCCATAAATAGAAAAATAGTTCATACATAAGCGTCCAATATGATCCATCTATTGGCTTTATCCAAAAAAATAAAGGTATCATCGTCGCATTACCAATGAACTGTTGTATTGATATGTCATTAGTAGAGGATAGTAAAATCAAGCTAATACTGGTTAGTAGAAGACAAAATATAAACGTAGGATAGAGTCTCGAAAATCGAGAAATTAAAAAGCTAGGTATATCTTTGCTTCTTTCAATAGAGATGGAAATTACAAATCCGCTGATAATAAAAAATAGCTCTACACCGTACCGACCCAAGCTTAAATTAATATCTTCAGTTTTAAAAAAGTTTGTATCTAATTCAAATTTGACACTATATAAAAAAACATAATGGTGAAATAACACTGCTAAAGCAGCTATACCTCTTAGTGAATCAATTGCTTGGATTCGCATATGGCAATTATCTTTTAACGGTATGTGATACCATATCCGAAATAAGTTCTAAAACTTTTTCTGCTCTAGAATTCCAGGTGTTTTGCTCGGCAACCGAGCGACGCTTTTCAACCGCAGTATTGCTATATTCTTGTTTATTATGCTGAATACTCTTGATCGCTGTAATCCAACCTGCCGCATCAGCCCTTATTTGCAATACGTGTTCAAACTCAAATGCGCTATCGATAGGTGAGCATATTATAGGTTTTCCTACAGCAAGGTACTCATGTAACTTGAGAGGATAGCCGGCATTAGCAAATGACTCTGGATCTGTTCGATATGGAATAATATTGATATCCATAGCATTCATGTATGTAGGGACGTCACTAAGGTCTTTGTTCCCGAGAAATGTAATATTAGGTAAACTTTTTAGTTGTTCCATATGAGGTTTTTGAAATGGATCTATTCGGCCTTCAGCTCCAACCACATAAAATTCTATTTCAGGAAGTTGGCTAAAAATTTCAGCTAGTAATTTTATATCAATTTTAGAGTTTATAGAGCCTGTGTATCCAACTTTAAAACCTTGAGAATGGCTAACCCCTTTAGCTTTTTTGTAGTTTTTTGAGAATAAATTATAATCAACCCCATTTGGCACAAAATAAACATTTTTGGTCATTTCTTTATAATTTTTTTCGAGCAATGCGGAGGTTGTAATGACTAGGTTTGCAGTTTCTGCAAGGCGTTTGTTGCCAGCAATTGCTATGTCGTCTGAATATAGCTTTGTAAAATCATCGTAAGGGTGGAATACGATAAAGTCTGCATTAATGTCATCTTGATATTCGCTATACAGAGGATTAAAAATATAGAGCACAGTTTTTAGATCAGGATCTAAATGCCTTTCTATTTGTCTACAAAAGTTATTTTTTACTAGTTTGTCGTAGAGCTTTAACTTAGGGACGCGGGGAATGATTTTGGCGCATTCTAAATTAAATACATTATCGCGCTCGGTGGCCCTACCTAACAATGGAGATTTTTTAACTCTTGGTAGTTTTAAGTCCCAATAAAATGGTGGTGCATTTGAATATATAACATTATGGTCTTTGCCAATAATGGAAAATATATGCTGGCGATTCATCCAAACATCATCCCAGCGATTTGGGGCCAAAACCACAAAATTAAACTTTTCCACGAATCTTCCCAATTAGTTTAGTGATAGCTAACAAAACATGTTTTTCTATGGAATTAGGTTTTCCACTAATTATCCAAATAAGTATTAGGCTTGCGCTGTAGGTAAATACACCACCAATTACCAAACTTAAAAAGTTAACCAAGCTAACGTCAATTTCATAATTTTGCTTTATAACAAATAGTACCAGGCACATAATCAGTGTTGATAAAGTTGACCTAAAATTAACATAAATCACTTTTAAAAGAGATATGTTTATTTCGTATTTTAACCAAACATAGGCAACTATCATATTGGCAATGGCGGTATAAACCAAAGCTTCGGCTGGGTCTTCTACTGAGTTGGTCAAATCAAAAATATATAGAAAAATAAAAAATGACAATATTCTAATGCCAGAAATAAAAGTGGTGATTTTAGGCTTTCCTATTGCAAGAAAAACATAACCATTGTTTGAGGAAATTGAGCTGAAAAAGGCAAACAAACTTAAAAGTTGAACAACAGGAATAGCGTCCAGCCATTTTTCACCTAATACAACTGGCACAAAATAATCCGCAGTCATAAATAAGCCCATTGATGCAGGTAGCGCTATTATAGTGATCATCGAGGTTGTTTTATAAAACAGTTCACGCAATTGTTCTGGGTTATTTTTCTCTTTTGAATAAGCTGGAAATGAAGCTTTGTTAATTGGCGCTGCAATTTCAGTCGACGGAAGAGTCGCCATCTCTTTACTTATATTATAAATACCGGCAGCAGAGGTCGAAATTAATTTTCCAACGAGTAAATCAATACTCTTATTATTTATGTAATAAAAGAAGTTATTTAACATTAACCATTTTGAATAATTGAATAATGCTTTACTCCCTTTTAGGGTAAATGTTGGCTTATAAGCGATCATAATATAACTGAAGACAATATTTATTAGCGATAAAAAAATAGAGCCGTATACCAAAGCCCAGTAGCTTTGTAACTGGTACGCCAAGAATAACGTAAGAAAAAAACTGAGGAACTTTGGCAAAACTTGTAGTTTAAGTTCTTTTGCAAAATCCATATTGATTTGGAAATCAACTATTTTGATATTTTTACAGCCATTGATGAAAAATAAACTGGCGAGGACGTAAAATACAGGTTCGAGTCTAGGTTCATTAAAAAATGAAGATAGACTCTCTGATGCCAATAACATCGCCAAACTAGCGAGAATTCCAAATATAAAGTTTACTGTAAACGCCGCATCATAATCAGACTTAACGGGCGTGTTTTTTTGGATTAGTGCCGTATTAAATCCAAATTCGCCAAATAGACTAATAAAGGCGTAAATAGACATTGCGATTGCGGCAACACCAAAGTCTTCTGGTGAAAGTATACGAACTAAAATTAAAGAGCTAATAATTCCTAACAGATTAACAATTAACCTAGTGAGGAGCATTAAAATTGCTCCTGAAGCTAATTTAGAAGAAGTCTCAGACATTTTCTGAATAATCTAAATGTTCAACGAGCGTTGAAATGGCTGCTACTTCAGTGAAGCTTAACAGTAACCCCCTAATTTCTAATATTTTTCCGCTGCTGAATTCGGCAGAAATTAGCTTCTTATACTCTGCTTTATCGGTAAAGGTTTGGGTTGGAATACTGCTTATGTAATCTGACGCTGAAATACCAAAAGTGCTTATCCATTTTTTATGGATTTCAACAAACTCTTCCATTTTCCCATGATTGTCAGAAATATTTAAAGCTTGAGAATATTCATCGTTTGCAGTTGCAAATAATGCGCTGCCGATTACTGCAGACTTTATGAATTCTCTACGAGTTATACTTTTCATGACGTTTGCCTTTTTAGATACTCAGCCAAGCGAATTGTTGTCGCAACTATTGTTAATGTAGGCGGTACATGGCTACCAGTAGGGAACACACTGCAGCCGGCAATATAAAAATTATTTGTACCAAAAACTAGTTGATTTGGATCTACCACGCCAGTCTCTTCTGAATCTGACATCCGAGTGGTTCCCATATGGTGATGACCAAATCCTAATTGATCACCAAACAAACGTGTTGAACGCTCTTTAAGCAACTTTATTCGGCCAAGTGATGTTGCACCAAGGTCCTGTCCGAATAACGCCAGAGATTTCCACATGCTATCGATATCATTTTGTTGTAATTCCCAGTGCACATTTAGCTTAGGAATACCCATTCTATCTTTTCGCTTAGCAAGTGTAATTCGGTTATTTCGATGAGGTGTTTGTTCAACCATCATCGGGATTTGGAAACCAACATTTTCATTAGCACCATCAAATACACTAGAATCAAATTGCTTTCTTGCAACCGCTTCAATAACCATATCTACGTCTGTTATAAAATTCCCTACATGTGTACCAAAATCATCAGGTAGGGCAAAGTTCTTAAATGCTTGTTTCAAGATATGGAACGATGATATTCCGTCAGACATTTGATATTCGTTAGCTGCGACAACCGGCATTCTTAAGTTGATTGTTTCATTTTCAATTAATGTAGATTCTTTTAGCTGAAAAAAGGAAACAATATAACGTTGCCTATCCATCGCGCTCATACTATTGAGTTCGTCTCTATCACTAAATATTTGTGCAGCATTTAGCGTTGGGTGATCCATAAAGTAACGGCCAACATTATCTTTACTGTTACCGAGTTTGTTTTTGTATTTTGAATTGAAATGCAGAAGCATTCTTGCATTTTCTAATCCTCCAAAACACATGATGAATTTTGTAGCATGAACTGTATGGTCAATTCCATTGTATGCTGAGAATGTAATTGATTTTACATCTTTACTTTCCGTTTCAAAGTTCATGTCACTAACATTTGCATATTTATAAACAATGACATTTTTACTATCAACCAGCGCCTGTCCATGAGTTTGATAGAAGCGTGTCGGGGGCACAGAAGCTTTTGCTATTGCGAGTTCACAATTAGTTGCGCTATTTAATAAGTTGTCTTTCTTTAATTTCGATAACCAATGGTTGGCCTCGTAACCGTCTTCACCTGTTTGACAATATTTTGCAGCCTTCAAATAAAATGGCTGTATTGCGTCGTAGCCAAATGGCCACCCGCTATTACTTACCCAACTTCGTTTTTCAAAGTCTATTGGTGAAAATGGAGACGTATTATTTGCCCAGTGATTTGTCGCGCCACCGAGGTATCTTAATCTAGATTCTTTTGGATCTGGATAGTATTTACTAACGGTATGAGCATCGTATAATTCCTGAATACTCTCTTCATAATTTTCACCGCCAGCTTCAAGTAGTACGATCTTATCAAAATGCTGATTTAGCTCATTTGCTAATGTTATTCCAGCCGCTCCTGCACCTAAAATACAAATGTCAGCGTCTATCTTAGTTGGAGAAGTTAGGGTTCTTGCATTAATTAACATGACTTGATTCCGCTTTAGAATTAACTAACATTTTATTTACAACAGGAATAATGGCTATTAACCAAATCGAAATTTCAAAAATTTTGTTATTAGAAAACAGTCCTGCGACTAGATAGCAAAAAAAGCCTAAACACAAGCCTGTTTGAATAATTAATAATTCGTTATCGACTTCCAGTGGGTCTAGTTTTCTTACTCTAAATAAGTGTTTACTGATTGACAGAGCTATCAACGAAAATAATCCCAGGCCGATTACCCCATGATCCGTTAGCATCCCCATAATAAAATTGTGGGATGCTCTTCTTTGTATTTTTGTACCAGCTGTCCGAACAGTAGCCATGTATTCTTGAGGGATGTAAATGGGGCTCAAAAGAAGCGTAGTACGGTGGCCTTGGCCGATTATCGGTCGCTCCAAGAACATCTGCAGTTGCGATTCGATAATAACAAGTCGCGAAGCGGCACTTTTATCTTTAATTTGACCTTCTGTATCAGATTTCATCCCCTGAAAGCGTTCCAATATTTGTGGACCGATTAATAAGGAAAAAGCGATTGCACCTAAAGTGGCTAAACCAATGAAATGTTTTTTGTATCCTTTGGGGATAAAAAATAGCGACAATACCCCGGTTAAAAGAATAGCTAAAATGGCCCCTCTGCTTCCCGTGAGCATAATTGTATTTAGAATGAAAATAATAGCAATGACAAGTAAATACTTTGCCTTACCCAATTTAACAAACAATAAATAAGATGAAAATATTAGTAGAATTGAAAGGTGTTGACCTAGGCCATTTGAAGATTCAATACCCGGACCACCAATACCCTCTAGTCTACCATTTTGATAGGAGGCACCTAAATAAGCAAAGTAGAGAGCACCGCAAACATTCGCTGCGATAAACCCGATAACATCGCTTTTGGTTTTTATGCAGCCTTGTATTAATGCAATTAAAATTAAGTATTTAAAAGCTAACAAAACGTAGACAGTATGAAGTGAACTATTAAGTGCCCAGCCATATTGCATTAACAAAAATATGAAAAATATTACAAACAACTTGGTTTCTTTAAATTCAAACCAGCCGGAACCTTTTTCATTTTTACTTTTATTTAAAAACAAAGCGATTAATGTGATTAATGCGGCCATAAAAGACCATCGTAGTTCTGGCAAGCTATACCCCCACCACCTAGCAATTGGGTGTGCGTAAAAAGCAATTAAGTAGGCATATAAACCCCAGATAGGTTTAGTTGTAAATGCTTTTAATAAGCATCCAAAATAAACTAACAGATATACAATAGCGGTTAATGACACGTGAGCGTTTACCTATTTATTGATCCAAATCCGATCTAACTTTAAGTAACCGTTTAACGTATTTCGTGCATGCATTTCTATACGGTTTTGGTTAGTAAAGGCGCTATTAAGCATGTCGTACAAATATTTATCTGCAAGACTATCGTTAATGTTCAGAGCAACAATGTTGCCTGATTTTATGTCGTAACCATATTCCTTAGCTTGTTTTATCCCGAATGGCGCGTCGATAAAGACAAGGGCAAGACCGTCACGGTTGAGGTATATTTTATTTATTTTGCCAATGTATTTGCAATAAGGCGTGCTTGTCTCACTTGATTTACATACGGCTGTAGGCATTGCAGAATACCAAAAATACCCACTTGCTATAACTGTCAGAAAGACTATTGATAGAATAATTTTCATCGTTTGATCCTATTTGCTATTTCAATCACACGTTTTGAATTTTCGTGCCAGACAAAGCGTTTTTCAATAACGCTGTTTTTGACGGCTTCGCGTTTTTCAATGTAGTTTTGGTAATTAACAATGGCGTCATTTAAGCTAGATTTGAATGAGGCTTGATTGCCTTTTTCAAAAAACACGGCGGTATCGTCACTTAGTATTTCTTCGATGTTTGGTGTTTTAGGGGCGATTATTAAGCTACCTACAGCCATGTACTCAAACATTTTTAAAGGCGAGGCATAGGCGGTTACGTCTGGCTGCAGCGATATGTCGAACTGTTTTACGAAGTCTAAAACCTTGTCGCGTGTGATAAGGCCTTTAAACTCAACTTTGTCGGCAATGCCAAGGTCTGCAGCTTGTTGCTTAAGTTCAGGCAGGATTGTGCCGTCACCTATGCATACTAGCTTTAATGGCAAATCTTTATGTTCTGCGATGGCCTCAATGGCTTTGTCCATGCCGTGCCACGGGTGAATAAAGCCGGTAAAACCAATAATGATTTGTTGCTTGTCTAAATCAATCGGTGTTGCCAACATTTCGTCAATAAACGGTTGGCGAACCCCATTATGGATAACGGTTATCTTGTCTTCATTTACCCCTGCATCACGTAAATGATCAGCAAGTACGTCTGTGACAGGAAGGCAATGGTCCGCACCTTTCCAGGTATAATTTTCAATCCATTTGGCGAAACGTTTTAACGATAAGCCGCTATAACGACTGCGTTCTTCCACAAGCGGCGCGTTTACTTCTAGGATTAAGGGAACGTTAAATAACTTAGCGGCTAAGATGCCCGCTGGCTGATATAGGTTGTAACGCTCATAGATAAATTCGGGTTTAAACTCTTTAATGGCTTTTACCAACTTGATAAAAATCCAAAGGCTGTAGGTGAGTTCTAATAATTCGTAAATAAACGCTGGCAATGCGTTTTTTAGTTTGCTGACAAAGCCGCCGTCGTGACCAAAGTCTGATTGCTCGTTAACTTGAGGTGCGACAAACTTTAATTCGTGGCCTTGATCTAAAAAGGCATTTGTCAGTTCTTCAACGTGAACATATTGTCCATCTTTTGAAGCGATTCTATGATGATATAAAATTTTCATATTAGTTTTTCGCGTTAGCCTTTTTTAAAAATCGCGCAAAGACTGCAATAGACCATAACGACATGCCAAGGTTGTTTTTCCCTTTCAGGTGCAGTGTTATTAAGTTTTCAATATGGTCAGTGTTAAACATGCCAGCTTTACTCAATGTGTCAATGTCTACAATGTCCCTAACTTTTTCCGGTGGCATCATTCTAAACCACTCGTCCATTGGGGAAGTAAAACTCTTTTTACTCTTATGCAAAATTTTGTGGGGTAACAAGTTTTTGGCTATTTTACGGAGCAATAGTTTAGATTTGCTGCCTTTAATATTTTCGTTACTTGCGTGGCCAATCCAGTTTTGGACGAGTCGGTGATCTAAAAACGGAACTCGTACTTCTATTGAGTTTGCCATGCTGGTTCTATCTACCTTAGTGAGGATGTTGGAAGGTAAATACGTTTTAAAATCGATGTACTGGGCTTTTTTTATTGGGTCGTTTATTTTGACTTTTGCCGCAAGGTTTTGAAAAATCTGCTTGCTAGAGTAACCATTGTTTTTGGTATTAAACTCACTATTAAAGATGAGTTGGGTTTGGCAATCTGAGTTGAGGCTCATTGCTTCATGGAAATTATCTATGATGTCGCCGGTTAAACTTTTAAATGTAGATTGCGCTCGTAAAAATTGTGGCGCCCATGCCAGCGTTGGATAAAACTTTGCGAGTGATCCAAAAATAACATTGTGAATTGGTTTTGGGAAAATGCGTCTTAATTGGGTTTCCAATTTTAACATTCGATAGTTTCGGTAACCTAAAAATAGCTCGTCGGCACCATCCCCTGACAATACAACTTTTACTCGTTTTGCCGCCTGCTTGGAGATCAAATAGGTTGGGATGGTCGAGTTATCTGCAAAAGGTTCGTCAAACATATCAATAATGTCATCTAAATATTCGAAGGCGTTCGCAGAGACAATGATGTCAGTGTGGTCGGTATTAAAAAGGTTTGCAGTGGTTTGTGCATCGGCCGACTCGTCATATTCTTTTGTGTCAAACCCCATAGAGTAAGTACAGACTTTAGACGTTTTAGACATAGTTGAAACAATCACTGAAGAGTCCAATCCGCCGGATAAAAACGCGCCTACTGGCACATCGGCAACTGTACGCATGTTGATGCTGTCGGTTAGGGTTTTGAGTCCGTTGTCGATATCTGAATCTGGAGTTTCTGACAGATGCTTGTTGATAGAATCTAAACAGTCCCAATATTGCACGGGTTCGGCATTTGTTATGTCATCGAGATGGGCTGAAATATAATGCCCAGCTTCAAGCTTGTTGTAATTGTCGTAGATGCATTTAGGTTCTGGAACATACCCCAATGAAAAATAATCATGAATAGCGGAAGTATTGAGTGTTTTGTTGTTGTCGTTGAGGATTAACGATTTTAATTCTGAGGCGAAATAAATGGAATTGTCATCTGTTTTAGTCCAGAACAAAGGTTTAATACCGAGTCGGTCCCGTGCAGCAAAAAACAAATTGGCGGCTTGGTCCCAAACGACAAACGAGAACATGCCATTGAGGTGTTTTAAACAATCATGTTGCCACTGTAGCCAGCAATGTAGGAGTACTTCGGTATCGCTGTCAGAATGAAAGGTGTGACCCAATTTGACTAAGGTTTGTTTTAATTCTTTGTAGTTGTAAATTTCGCCGTTAAAGACAATTTGTACATTGCCGCAGTCGGATGCTGCGGGTTGTTGACCATTTGCTAAATCAATTATAGATAGGCGCTTATGCCCGAGTGCAACCGTATTATCATTGTTAAAATAGTAGCCAGTTTCATCCGGGCCACGATGATGCAACGTTTCGGTCATCTCAATAAACTGAGATTGTGGATATAGGTTTGTTTTACTATTTACAAACCCTGCAACAAGTCCGCACATATCTACTTATGCCTCGGCATTGTTTTATATAAAGAACGCAAACTCCAGAAATATTTATGTTTGTTAAAAAGGTAGAACAAGCCTTTTAAATGTGAAAAGTGGAATTTGGTCAGTTTAAAGCCACGGGACAATTCTTGAGCGTCGTGCACCATTTCTTGCATCGGCACGTAGGTAATTTGAAAACCCGCTTTCCATACTCTGACGCAGTAATCTACGTCTTCTGGAGAATAGAATATGTTTTCATCCAAAAGGCCCGTTGCGTCTGTACATTCTTTAGTTAATAACCAACAGGCTGAAATTGCGTAGTCGACGGCAATAGGGTGGGTTAATTGACTAAGTTCTTCGTTCTTTTTTTCAATGGTTTTTAAGAACAAAAAGCGTTTGGCTTTTTGCAACAGCGTTGGGAATTGGTCACAAGACAATTGAAAGTTACCACTGGCGTAGGTCAGCTTAGGTACTGCCATGCCGGTCTGTGGGTTGTCTTGTAAGTTTGTGATTAGTTCTTCTAACACATTGATATTAATATATGCGTCGGAGTCTAAAACGAGAATGTATTTACCTGTTGCCTGTTTGATAGCTGAATTGCGGGAAAATGTAGTACCGGTATTTTCCTTAAAAATGATTGGCTTAATTAAGTCGGGATATTGCGCTTTATAATCGTCGATTATTGCCGGACTATTGTCTTTTGAACCGTTCTCTACGACGAAAATTTCAGCCAACTCATTTTTTGCATTAAGTGTTTCAATCAAGCTATCTAAACATTTTGGAAGTGTTTTTGCTGAATTGAACGACAAAATAACCACTGATATATACATGTTAAGACCTATTAAGTTGATTTAACTGGACTGAAAATAGTGTTTTTAATTGTTCGACTGAAACTATCGACTCTTCTGCTGAGATGATGTGCGCCGTGCCACCATGGTCAATGTTTTTAATTTTGGCGATAAGTTGCAACAATTTCACTTTGCCCACATTGGTTTCGAAGTTTTCACCAACTTGGTAAGTCACTAAAATATTAATTTTTAAGCCAGAGAGACTGACAATGTGGATGTGCTTCACCTGTAAGGTGCTGTTATTCACTTCGATTTCAGCCGTTTTAACATACTTCTGGCTAAATATTTCATCACTAAATATACGATTATTAAAGGTAATTAGTTCTTTTTCACCGAGTTCGTCAAAATACGAAATGACAAAATAATGCGCCGGATTTACACCAACTTGTACTGGTTTGTAGTCATAGAGGTCGGGGCTGTCAAATACAGGTGCCCATGGGATCGACTTTTGTACTTTGGCAATATCGAGTTGTTGTGAGTCCGTTTTGTTATTAACGGTAACGCTTTCTTGCTGGTCTGGTTCAATTACGTGAAGCATAACTGGAAATACAAGTAGGCTTAATGCAATTGCTGTTGCGAGCAGAGGGGTTGGCGGCACATAATTTAACGCGTCTTCTTTCTCACTTGGTTGTTCAGAGCTTTTGTCTTGAAGCCTAGAGCCGATATAAAAAAGTGACAGTAAAACAAAACTGAAGAATATCCATCCATACACTAAATGGTCAAACCCAGTTGCGGCTTCCACGCTTACATAATAGCCGATAACAACGATGATAAAGACCCGCATCCCATTTGCTAAAATTGGGAAGATAAAGCTAAGTAGGATAAAGAACCATCGTTTTTTGACGTCAGTAATTGCTAACAACGCAAAAAAGATACCTAACGTAAATGACGAAATTAAAAACCGTATACCACTACAGGCCTCTGCCACTAAAAAGTTAGCGTTAGGAATAGAGATATATAGGCCGTCATTGTATACAGGGATACCAATGAGATTAACCAACCAGACTGAAATGACAGCGGTTATTTGCTGCAAATGAGGTATCAGAAAGTCACCAAAGGGGACAGCAAAAAAGAGGAACAGTAATGGCCCTTTAAATTGGTTTAATATTGTAAACCCAAAACGGAATAAGACATAGCTAGGAACCAGAGCAACAATAGAGACGTGACTGATTAAATTGATTTTTACGAGATTACCGCAAAGCCACATAAAGCCAAAAAAGAGAATAGCTACTAGGCCAATGAGATTGGGCTTGGTGGCGGGCAGTTGCAAATATTTACAGCGTTGCCAAATGAGGTAGATTGACATCGGGATGATTAAAATCCCATGACTATAGGTTTCTGACGTTGTCCACAATTCGTATATCGCAAACGATGTATTGGCATACGCGACTACGATCATAATCGTTAGGAGGATCAGTTCAAAAACAACTCCTTGTTTGATAAATTTACTGGCAAACGTCCTGTTCATTGTTGTCATAGAAACTCACTGTACACCGACTTCATTGACGACCATTCATAATCGTCGAGTAAATGGATTAGTTTATTCTCCATTCGAGACAAATTAACGTAATGTCTGAATTTTGAAAGCAATGGTGCACCTTTAACGCGAGGTTGATCAGGATCTATTTCCCACGGATGGAAATAAAAACTGTAGGGTGCGTTTTCTTCTTTTAAAAATCGTTCTATTCGTCTTTTAGATAACCAATAAGGGTAAAGTCTAAAAAAGCCGCCGCCGCCAATTCCTTGGTTTTTATCATTATTACGAAGTGTTGGGATAGGGATCTCTAAAATCCCTTCTGGGCGAATGTGGGCAAATCGTGGCCAATCTGGTGTGCCGTATAAGTCATGTTCTATCGGGTAAGTACTGGAACTGTACTTGAATCCAAGTTCAACCAACAGCTCAAACGCCCATTGGTTGTCTTTACCAATAGAAAAACTCGGGGCGCGATAGCCTATAACTTTTTCACCAGTTAATGATTCAAGTCTGTCTAAGCTTTGACTAATGTCGTCTTTAAGCTCTGGGCGAGTCATTGTTGTAGCACGGCGATGATTTGTGCCGTGACTCGCAATTTCATGACCCTGAGCATGGATTTCTTTTATCAACTCTGGAAATGCTTCCGCAACCCAACCTAAGATAAAAAACGTCGCTTTAGTGTCTTTTTTTGCAAATAAATCGAGCAGACGTCGAGTATTGTAGTCGACAGTCGGTTTGCAACTTGACCAATCACTTGGTGAAATTTGCTTCTCAAAAGCAGAAACGTGGAAGTAATCTTCCACGTCCACTGTCATTGCATGTTTTGTGTTGACGTTGATTGTCATTAACGTCCTTTACCAAACAAGATGATTTCAATAGTTCTGACCAGTATTAACAGGTCTAATAAAATACTTCTGCGCTTAATGTAGTACAAGTCAAACTTTAATTTTTCTAGTGAATCATTAACACTTGAACCGTATGGGTAGTTTAATTGCGCCCAGCCAGTTAACCCTGGTTTTACATTATGGCGGTGATTGTAATACGGGATTTCTTTGATAAGTTCTTTAACAAATTCAGGACGTTCAGGGCGTGGCCCCACAAAGTCCATTTCGCCTTTAAAGACGTTAAATAGCTGTGGTAACTCATCAATTCGATATTTTCTAAGCGCAGCGCCAATTTTAGTCACACGATTGTCTGACTTAGTGGCCCATTGAGCTCCATCTTTTTCCGCATCTTGGCGCATGCTTCTAAACTTGATGATCTCAAACAAGTTGCCGTCCATTCCAACGCGCGTTTGTTTATAAAATATTGTGCCGCCCTTTTTATGCCCATCTTCGATATAAATGAGTAACGAAGTAACGAGGATAATTGGCCAAGTAAACAAGAACACAAGAACCGCCAAAACCACATTTAACGTATAGTCCAATGCGACACGAATATAATGGCGTGACTGGAAACCGTTTGAGTAGATAACCCACGAAGGGTAAATGAGATTAACCGCAACTTGGCCTGTTTCTTCTTCAATAAAATCTAAGATGTCTTTGACGACAACCCCTGTCATTTTACAGTCGAATAACGATTCTAATGGTAATGAACCACGGCGTTCGTCAGGTGCGATAACAATTTCATCGATACGATTTTCAGCGACATAAGCTTGAAGGTTGTCCAAAGAACCAATTTCCAAAATGTTTTCATTTCTTAATTGATCTTCTTTGTCGGTATTGAGTTTGATAAAGCCAACTAGCTTAAAGCCGCGTCTGTCGGCCTCTCGGCGCATTCTTTTCTCGATAATTGAAGCGCGTTCACCACTGCCGATGACAATGACACGTTTTTTCGTGATACCAAACATTTCGAATGTATTGGCCATAAATCGACTGATGAAGATAACGCTGACGGTTGCTAATAAGAATAAAGCAAATGCAATAGGGGCAATTTCGAGTTTTTGGAATGCATTAAACACTAAAATTTCGAATATACAGAAAGTCATGGCACCACTGACTAAACAGCGGCGATAAAGTCCGATATTACTGTCGCGTAATTTTACGTCGTATAGACCTACGGACAAATTGGTAATGTTCAGCAAAAGCGCGGTGGATAAGGGCATTAGCCACCATGCGTGATCGTAAACAGGCATGGTTAGACTGTTTTTAGATACAACAAAAAATGCGACCATACCTAACATTGTCGCCATTAATACGTCCAATACCATTAAGGTATTACTTCTGTGATTTATCGTTTTTTGGTGGAATACCTTTTTCAAAACGAATCCTAATTTTGTTGGAGTTTATAGTTATTATTGCACACATGATAATCAAATTGATTTTTGAAAGCTACGTCAATTTTGTAGTATTTTTACATCAATGGATTAATTTATGTACTTGATATCGAAATATAACAGTTCACATTTGCTTTAGTTTGATTACAATTCATTAATGACCTTTATTAAATAGAGTGGAACTGCTGTGAAATTGTTATTATTGGCTTCGTTGATAGTCCTTATTGCGGGATGTGCGTCTAAATCAAATTTACCCCCTGCAACAATTACCCCGTCTGCTATTAAAAGTGTAGAACAATATCAGTACCTTATTGGCCCTGGGGACTCAGTAAATATATTTGTTTGGCGTAACCCAGAGGTGTCGGGTTCGTTTGTTGTTCGTCCAGACGGAAAGATAACGACGTCGTTAGTCGAAGACATTCCGGTTAGTGGCAAAACAGCAACGCAGCTAGCAAGACAAATTGAAACCGTTTTAGGTCAATATATTAAGTCACCTATCGTAACGGTTAGTGTGGGCACATTTATTGGTCCTTTTAGCGAACAGGTTCGAGTCATCGGTGAAGCTGCTAATCCACAGGCGGTAAATTATCGACAAAATATGACGTTGTTAGATTTAATGATTCAGGTTGGCGGTTTAACTGAATACGCAGACGGTAATAGTGCTGTGTTAATCAGGGTTGAAAATGGACTGCAAAAAGAATATCAAGTTTCATTAAATGATTTAATTAAAGAAGGCGATATAAGCGCCAACGTCGACATCTTGCCGGGTGATATTATTATTGTTCCAGAAGATTGGTTCTAAATAATTTTTAGTAGCGTTTTGGCCGACGAATATTAGGGTTTAAAAGGATAAATAAATGCAAGATCTTCAAGCCACCATACAAATGGTGCTCGATTACATCAAAGGGATTTGGATAAAGAAGCGCTTTATAATCATGTCTTCATGGTTAATCGTTCCACTCGGCCTTTTTTTAGTTGCGCAAATGCCGGACGTTTACGAATCGAAAGCAAAAGTCTTTGCTGACACGCGTTCAATGTTGCGCCCCTTATTACGTGGCTTGGCAATTCAGACCGATGCCAGTACTGAAATTCAACTCATCGCTAAAACACTTTTAAGCCGTCCTAATTTGGAAGAAATCGCCCGTAATACCGACATGGATATTAAGGCGAGTTCACCTCAAGAGTTCAACGAGATTGTTGAAAAACTGCGTGAAGACATTAATTTTAATTCTGGCGGTAGAGAAAATATTTATACCATTTCTTATACTGGGCAAGATCCTCAATTGGCGAAACGTGTGGTATCAGCCACGCTGGATAAGTTTGTTGAAAGTTCGCTAGGGCAAAATCGTCAAGACTCGGACACCGCGTCTAAATTTTTAGATGAACAACTTGAAGAATATTCGCAACGTCTTTCCGCTGCAGAGCAACGACTAGCAACGTTTAAAAAGCAATATGGCGATATGATGGCGGGCAGTGGTAGTGGCTACTATCAAGAAGTGTCAAATCTAAAAAGCCGTATAGAGGCAATTGATTTAGAAATTTCTGAAAAATCAACACAACTGCAAAGCTTGAAAGACAAATTTTCTAGCAGCACAAATATTGACAACAAGTCAGAACATTCAAACATTGCCACTCAATACGATGCTCGTATTAAACAACTGCAAGCGAACTTAGATGACCTGCAAATTCGTTTTACGGATAAACACCCAGATGTTGTGCAAACTCGTGAAAAGCTTGATCATTTAGTTAACTTAAGAAAAACAGAAATCGAAGAGTTAATGACCAGTGTTGCAGATGGGCAAGTTGCGTCGGGCACGTTGAGTGAAAATGCGATTGTGCAGGATTTATCAATCGCGATGAATAATCTCGACAGTAACATTGCATCGTTAACCGTTCGTCGTCAAAGCTTTAAAGAGAAGTTGGATGAGCTAGACCAAAAACTCGATCTTATTCCAGACATCGAAGCTAAGCAGTCGGCATTAAACCGTGACTACGGTATTACAAAAGGCAAATACGAAGAGCTATTGAGCCGTAAAGAATCGGCAGACTTGTCGCGTAAAGCTGATATGTCTGCAGAAGAAGTTAAATTTAGAATAATTGAGCCACCTATGGTGCCTCTGCAACCTACTGGGCCAAAACGTTTAATACTTTATACTGTGGTCACCATTTTGGGCTTTGTAGCAGGTATTGCAGTTGCGTTTTTAGTTAGCCAATTGAACCCGGTCGTGGTCAGTGCAAACGCCTTAACTGAACTCACAAACCGACCTGTATTTGGTATGGTGACTGATATTCATCTAGAAGATGTTAAGAAACGAGATAAAAAACGTTTGTACGTATTTATTGCCTCAAGTGTTGTTGTGTTTGGAATGTATTTACTATTTATGGCAACGGAAATTGTAATGGAGACAACCCCGTTGAAGCTATTGGAGAGATTTCTATGAGTAGTATAGAAAAGGCGATGCAACGCCAAAAAAGTGCCGCCAAAATAGATAAGGATCAAACTTCAATAGAAGCCGCAGTGGATAATAAGAAAGTCTCTGCACCGACTGAGCAAACAGCCGACGCTATACAGACTCCAGCAGCGAGTGCCAAACCGTCTCAACCTGTAACGCAAAAGGTTAATAAGCAACTAGGCGCGGGTATATCTGAAGCTGAATTAGTCGCGGCTGGCATTGTTGAAGGTGAAAAAGTCAGTGCGTCGCAGCCAGTTATTAAGCCGACAAATGCACACCGCGCCAGTGACAATACGCATATTTCTGCTGATAAAAAGTCTAAATCGTCTAGACCACCTTTGGTCATTGACTTAGAAGCGTTAGAAAAACGTGGTTTTGTTACGCTGCGAAATAAGCGTTCACTTATTAATGAAGAGTACCGAAGTATAAAACGTAAGTTACTTAGTAATGCGTTTGGTCCAATTTCAAAAACCATCAAACACAGTAATCTTATTTTGGTCAGTAGTTCAAAACCAAATGAAGGTAAGACATTTACGTCACTTAATTTGGCATTAAGCATTGCTTTAGAACAAGATAAAACCGTGTTGTTAGTTGACTCAGACGTGTTAAAACCGAGTGTATCTCGCGAATTAAACATAGGTAAAAATGTTGGTTTAATTGAGTACCTATTGGGTGAAGAAAAAGACGTTGCGTCGATTATGTATCACACCAATATTGACGGTTTAAGAGTTATTCCGGCTGGTTTACCGCATCATTTGTCAAACGAGCTTTTGTCGAGCGACAAAATGATGAAGTTAATCGAGGAATTTGCCACACGTTATCCAGACCGTATTGTTGTATTTGACGCACCACCTTTGTTAGGTGTGAACGAAACCGCCATTATGGCAGAGCAATGTGGCCAAGGTGTGGTTGTAGTTGAAGAGCACAAGTCTAAACTGGCGGATGTCAAAAAAGCGGTTGATTTATTACCTGCGGAAATGGCCGTTGGTTTTGTCATTAATAAAGTAACCAGTAGCTCGGAAGATCAGGGATATGGCTATTATTATGGCGCGTCTGAAGAGGACGAAGAAAAAGACGCTAAAGACGACGGAAAAAATAAAGGTAAAGACAAAGCTGCTAAAAAATCTAAGTCCGATGATAAAGCAAAAACAGACGACAAGAAAAAACCTGAAGACAAGGTAATAGCAGAAAAGGCTGAACCTGACTTAGCCAAAACCGACAAAAAGTAGATCTGATGTTTATGGCCAATATCTTTAAAAAGCAATATGTATACCGCGTAATAGGGGTATCAATAGCGACTTTTTTTAATGTTGGCCATGCGGCAGAAATTGATTTCAAACCCGCTGTTGAAATTAATTATATCCATGTCTTAGATACAGAAATCAGTCAGTTTAATTTTTCTAATCATGATGTTCTAACGGCAAGTCCGTCGTTTACCCTAGCTGGCCGAAGTCCAAATTGGCAGGGAAGTGTCACGGCGGACCATACTCAAATTAAGCAAATAGACGACGGCTTTGACGATGCCTCGTATTCCAACTTTGCGATTAATAACTTGCTCAATATGTATAAAGGGCGAGTCAATCTTACCGTTAATGCCTCTCGAAAAAACACCAATATTGATAGTTCGTTTGGTACTGTGTCTGATCCTATTTTTGGCCAGTCTGAATATGTTGATGTTGATTCTGTAAACTCAAGATTAACGCTAAGTACGTCTAGCAAATCTGTATGGCAGAATTCGTTGTCTTTAGGGGTGAGCAAAACCATATTTGACGAATCGCAAATTACCGATACGACAGCGACTACCTCTAATATTGTTAATGGTACAACAAAAACCGCCAGTGCTTCGCTTGGCTATGGCCAAAGGGCAAATCAGGTTCGCGGCGCGTTGCAGGCAAGTATGTCTCGCACTGACAGAGAAAACCGCGGTGAGCAGGACAGTATTTCTATGTATGCCAATATTGGGGTGCCTATTTGGCGAACCATTGATCTGGTACTTACAGGGTCAAAATTCAAAAATCTTATTGAAAACTCAGTATTAGACGATGAAGATCTTGAGTCTGAAAGTTACGGGGCTGGTCTCGCTTGGCGCTTTGGGCAACGTTCAAACATAGAGGTTACTAGAAACAAAGAAACCCGCGGCCAGGATGATGAATATACGGGCTATAAACTTGAGTTTTATCCAAGTGCGCGGACAAGTTTAAGCTATGAAAAGAGCCAACGGTTTTATGGTGAATCCCATGCATTTAGGTTGCAGCATCAGGCGAAACGCTGGGGCATGAATATCAACTATGACGAAACGTTAGGTAGCCAAACCCGATTTAATCGAATTGAAGTGTCTCTAGGGGATTTTTTATGTCCCGCAGATGCCGCAACACAAGATGATTGTCAGCCGCTCGCAGAATTACCGGACGCCATTGATGATGGGGAATTTGTTGCTGAGTTTTTCCAACCTGAATTTTCACTTGATGAGTTAGTGACATTAAGTAAAACCGGTACGGCTTCTGTCAATTATCGAATGAAAAAGGCAAATATCAGCTTTACATATAACCGTGGTGAAACCGAGTACTTAGAAACAAATGCGGTGCGTGAAACGTCTTCACGGACATTTAATTACGACCACACCATGTCGAGACGAAACAGTTTTGCCATCTCGTTGTCTGACTCAGATTCAACAGAGCAGGGCACTGGCGTGAGTCGTGAAGGTTATAAAGTTGATGTTAGTTTTAAACGTAAATTGACACGAAAAGCACTTGGTACAATTGCATTCAAACGTATTAGTAATACCACGTCTACAGGGCAACAAGACCGAAGAGATACTCGTGTCGAATTAACCTATCGCTACGCTTTTTAGCCTATTGTCATTTTGGCATCTTCAACGACAGCAATTACACCGAACAACAGTTAAGATGGAAGAAACAATGCAGAGGTACAGCTCTGCATTGTTTTTTAGCCAATACCAATACACTACAACGATAATACTTTTACACTGCCGCCGCTGGTACGCAATTTCAGTGTTGGCCCACCACCATTGATTTCACCGCGGATAGAACGTTTTTTAACACTTCCTGTTACCGCGAAATCGGTTTTTACTCGCCCGCCACTTGTTGAAGCGTCAAGGTCAACTTTTACATCTTCAATTAAATACGCAGTAATTGAGCCGCCCGATGTATCGAGTTTGGCATCGTCTTTTAATTGCTCAGCAAAAGTCACTCTAATGCTGCCGCCAGACGTATGGGCATTTAGTGAACCGTATACGTCTTCCGTTCTAATTGAACCGCCTGCGGTGTCGAGTCTTACATCTCCTTTAATGGTTCCAACATTAATAGAACCACCCGACGTATGTGCGATGACGTTACCGTTAAGATCGGAAATTTCAATTGAGCCACCAGAGGTGTCGACTTCGATATCAAACTCTTTTGGAATTGTAATGGTCAGCTCGACTTTCAGATCGCGATTCCATGAGCGTCCTTCTAATTCACCTCTGACTTTTAGGCTATTGCCCTTGAGGTCAGAATTGATGCTGAAATCGTCGCTATCTCTTCCTGTTATCCTAGCTTCGACCAACGCTGTAGCAGTGTTGTGGGTCTGAATTTTGATCGAACCAGACTCTATTTTGACATTAAGTTTACCGCCAGCGGCAACGTTGAACTCTTGTTCATAGTCAGCAGCCATTGCGGAGAAAGCAACTAAAAGCGTTAGTAGCGTGAATGCCATGAGTTGTGACGTAATCTTGTGTATGTTCATTATGCGAACCCTATATTTTATTTGATTACTGACTTTGTCGCAGTAAATCACAAAAGGGTTTAAAAAAGATAAAAATAAATATTTAGGTAGGAATTTATCGTCATGAAAGCAGAAAGCAGAAAATAAGAAGTTGGTGACGTTTATGGTCACCAACTTGTTATTTTTAGGCTGTAATTAAATTACGTGCTGTTCACTAAAAGTGAAACTGCGCAGAGTCGAGAGAGTTAGAGATTAAAACTGACCTCTAACTCCCACTGTAAATCCTCTGCTTGGTAACAAGGTTTCGTTTTTAAGAAACGATGTATGTACTCGGGCTTCAGAGTTCAGCAAGTTGTTGCCTTTCACAAAGGCCGTTAAGTCGAGTTGGTTAAAGCTAACGTGATGGCTCACAACAAAGTCCAACATTGAATAGCCATCGGTTGGCGTTTCGCTGTCTGTTACTTCACTTTGCTTCATTGTTTCCATATAGCTCATTTCGATGCTAGTGGCATCAAGCTCATAGTTAAGTCTAAACCCAACACGTGATGGTGGAATACGAGGCAGTGCGTCACCATTGGATAGTTCACCAATTATTGAATCAAACTGGGTTGTTAGTTTAAAGTCTGGATTTAAACGCCAAGTAAACTGGCCTTCTATGCCCATGAATTTCACATCTTCTGGAGAATATAAGTAAACAGGTAAACCTGATCCTTCATGTTCTTCATGATCGTCTTCATCCACTTCTTCTTCGCCGTGGCTGTGTTCGAATTCGTATTCCCAGTTTTGGTTTTGTTGGTAATAGTAATTGTCGATTTGGTTGTAAAAGGCATTAAATACAAAACCAAAATCACCGCTGAATTTTCGTAGACTCAATTCAAGATTGTTGGCGGTTTCGAGTTTGACATCGTCACTTTGTATATCGCCATGGTTAAGCAACTCTACGTGATACTCGTCGCCCTCTTGCTCGATGTCGTATAACGCACCTATCTCAAAGGTTTTGGTGCCGATATGTGGACCAAACGCGACTAATTCACCTGCTGACGGTGCACGTTCTGAACGGCTATAGGATAATCCAAGGTTATAACCTTTTGCGAAATCCCACACGATGCCGGCGGATAAGCTTACAGGTGTCATTGAAAGGTCTAGTGCTTCATGACCATGTGCTTCATGATCATGCTCATCTTCTTCTTCATCATGCTCAATCTCTGTCAATTCATCGACAGTTAAGGTCGTTGACTCGATTCGAGCGCCAAGTTGGACAAGAATATTGTCAAAATGTTTTTCGGCTAACATGCCTAATCCAATTGACTGGGTGGTTGAAGGCGGGGTGAATGCTTCGTCGCCAATTGCTTCAAAATCGTTTTGTTTGTATTCGAGACTTATTGCTCCGTGCCAGCCAGCAATCTCGGCCAGTAAAAAGTCTGATTTAAGCTGAGTTGTGTCACTGTTGAAAGTGGTGCCAACTTGACCGTCTTCTATTTCTGCGTGTTGGTAGTTAGTAAGCGCAAACTTTGTGTTTATCGCTGAGATAAGTTGGTTACCAAAAGATAACTCACTGATCATTTGGAAACGTTTTTGCTCCATGTCTCCTACTACACCGGCTTCATGCTCGTCATGTTCTTCCTCTGATTCTTCTTCAGAATGTTCAGCGTGGCCTGGAATGCCGTACGTTTTTGTGAGTTCACCATAAGAAACGCCAACAAAACCATTATCTAAAAGGTAACTAGTACCAAAGGTATAACCCGATGACTCACTTGCGCTATTCTCTAATGTGCCGTCAAAATCATCGTGTTCGTCATGATCTTCTTCGTCATGGTCATCATGATCGTCTTCGTCGTGCTCGTCGTGCTCATCTTCGACGGTAGGATTGGCGGGTACTTTTAAGTCGTCACTGTCACGCCAGAAGGCGTCAAGGTGAAAAGCAAACTGTTCGTATGTTGTATTGGCGTCAAAAGCAAATTCGGTCTCATTGGAAGCCGAATTAACACTGGTTTGGAAATTGAGTGAATCTTCTGCTTCGGTTGGAATGCGATTATCGACAATATTAATAACGCCGCCAATTGCACCGCTACCATAGAATAAGGTGGCTGGGCCACGCAGAATTTCTATTTGTTTTACCGTTGATGTTTCAGTTGAAACGACATGGTCGGGACCAACACGAGACGCGTCGCCAACATCTAACCCATTTTGAGATATCATCACCCGTGGTCCATCTAAACCTCGAATGATTGGACTGCTGCTGACCGGACCGTAATAAGTCGAATGAACCCCCACTTCCGCTTTAAGCGTTTCGCCTAATGTTGCGCTGTGTTTGTTTTTTAAATCACTGTCGCTCAACACTGTTATTGGTGTTGCCGACTCTAAGGTAGAGCCATGCAATGGCGTTGCATAAACATCGATGTGTTCAATAATGGCAGGTGTTAGTACGATAGTTTGGTCAAGGAATATCGATGATAACGTCTTGTCTGTTTGATCTTCTAGTTTAAACGAAAGGTGGTTGTAACCTCTGGCACTAATATGGATTTCATCGACATGGTCAATGGATTCAGAAACAGAAAACTGGCCTTGTTTATCGCTATAAATGGTTAAGTTACTGCCATGAAATTCGATTTTTACATTGGCAATTGGGTTACCCGATTGATCAACGATTTTGCCTGAAATGTCGTGTGCCGAATAGGCAGGGGCGATTAAAATGGCTGCGATAGACGCAACAAAAAACTTGTTCATAATATTATCCAATAAAAACGTTTAAAAATTTAAGACTGTTGTAAATCGATAGGATAATTAACTGGAGGTGCACGAATAGCGGTCGCACGGTAAACGAGTTTGGCGAATACGGTCGGAACTTTGGTTGTTGACTTAACCGCGAAAAATTCAACCGGTGGGGCCGTTGTGATGTTTTGAAATGTAAAGTCTTCTAGCTGGCCGGAGTTGTGACAATACGTACACTCGACAACATTTGTTTCGGCGCTTTGGTGCTCCATGTGTTGCTGCAAACTGAAAATCTGCAACGCGACCATTAGCACAAAACTTAATGTTAGCTTAATAGAGAGACGGGTCATTTATTACATTCATAAAATTGATACCATGCGATGATATATTGTATCAAGTGTGAAATGCAACCTTGTTCTTTGTTTCTGTCATCGAAATACGTCAGTACGCACGTATTTGAGGTTAAACTGTTTTTTATCGCGGTTTAAGTTGATGCCATAGCAGAGATTGACGGCCGTAGAACATAAAGATGGGTGAAATATAAACGTCCAAATAGTAGTGCCAACGCTAGGTTGGCACTCAGTTGGATGTCATTAATAAGTTCATATTAGGCTTCATGCCCGTTTTTCTCGTCTGGTTTTGAATGGACGACTTTAGAAATAAAGTACCAAGCGTAAAAGCCCATTAAAAATACAGTCAGACCTAAAATGCTGAAGCTCAAATATAATACTGGATCACTAAAAAAATCTCTAAACATGATTTATCTCCTAACTTTTATTGATGGAGTGAGTTTAGATCTCTTTTAAATTGGCATTATGATCTAGATCAAGTTTGCTATTGCAGTGTGCTCTGAATGCAGTTGAAACTTGATTTGGATCATAAAAAGGCGGTTGGAACGATTAAAGTGGCCGTTAATAAAATCGAAATATCACCAATCGAAGTTGCATGTTTGTGCAAAAGTCATGTAGTTGTGCTTAGAGTTGCTTTAAATAGTTTTGGTAGTTAAGCCAGTTGTCGGCAGTCTTTGTTTGTAATTTTAGTGTGTTGCAGGTGTCAATTAAAATGGCTTGTTGTTGTTTTTCGAGTTCCAACTCGGCACTCAAGAGTGCCTGGCGAATGGTTTTGTAATGACTAAGTGCTGATTGATTGGCTTTATACGTTTTCCGCAGTTCGCGCAGGGGGCGGGTATATGACCGGTCAAACTCAATGACCTTGTTGTGTAATGCCGCGATGTTGTCTCTTGACAAGGACAGCGAGTTTTCAGTTAAGTAAATGCACAACAAGGCCAAGTTAACGTTGGCCCCGTAGTCGTCTTGCCAACTCAACATTGTAGCTTGGACATTAGGTTGTTGATAATGCGCTAGGCTAAACTGCCAAAATTGGTCTTGGGTTATCATACATTTTCAATATCAAATTTAGCTTTGATATCTTCCATTTGCTCTTCACATTCGAACCATTGCATTTCAACGTCGTCGAGTTCAGATTTCAATTCGCCTTGCTTGAGCAATAATTGGTTTAGCTCGCCTTTACGCTTATCGGAATATAAGTCACTGTCAGACATTGCTTGTTCGATTTCTACTAGTTGCTGTTCTAACTTGCTTTGTTTAACGGCAAGTTTGTCGGCAATTTTTTTGATTGGCGATATTTCTTTGCGCATCTCTGCTTCAAGACGCTTGATTTCTTTTTTAGCCGCGGCCGTGTTTTCTTTTGGTTCTTCGTCTGAAAGTTGGTTTTCGATACTTTCCAGCTTTTGCTGGTCGAGCAACCACTTATGGTAATCTTCAAGATCACCAGGGAAGGGTGATACTGTGCCGTTGTCGACTAAATATAAATCGTCACAGGTCGCTTTAAGCAAGTGTCTGTCATGGGCAATTAGGATCATTGCGCCTTCAAATTCCTGTAGTGCCATTGTCAAGGCGTGACGCATTTCAATGTCGAGGTGGTTAGTTGGTTCATCCATGAGTAATAGGTTAGGGCGCTGGAAAACCATTAAGGCCAATACGAGGCGGGCTTTTTCACCCCCGGAAAACTGGTCAATTGGGTCAAGTGCTTGGTCGCCGTTAAAGCCAAATCCACCTAAATAGTTTCTGGCTTCTTGTTCGGTTAATCCATCTTGCAACTGAATAAGGTGCTGAATCGGTGAATTACCTAACTGCAAGGTGTCTAGTTGATGCTGTGCAAAATAGCCAATTTTTAAATGTTTACTGTGCTCAAACTCGCCGCCTAACGGCGCTAAGCTTCGAGATAGGGTTTTGATCAAGGTCGACTTACCCGCGCCATTACGACCCAATAATCCAATTCGGCTGCCTGGCACTAAGTTAAGTTTAATATCGGTTAGTATGGTTTTAGTTTCGTAACCAGCACTGACTTTATCCATTTTTATAATTGGATTAGGCAAATTGGTTGGCTGTTTAAACTCAAAGTTAAATTGAGAATCGACATGAGCAGGGGCAATTAATTCCATGCGTTCTAGCATTTTAACCCGGCTTTGGGCTTGTTTGGCTTTTGACGCTTTAGCTTTAAAGCGGTCGATAAAAGACTGAATGTGTTGAATTTCGGTTTGTTGCTTTTGAAAAACCGCTTGCTGTTGGGCGAGCTTTTCCATGCGTTGGCGTTCGAAATTAGAATAGTTACCTGAGTAGAAGTTAAGCTTTTGGGCTTCCACATGTAAAATGCCCTGGCAGATATTGTCAATAAAGTCTCTGTCATGGGAAATAAGTAACATTGTACCTTGGTAACGAGTGAGCCATTTCTCTAACCAAATAACCGCGTCTAAGTCTAAATGGTTAGTTGGTTCGTCGAGTAATAGTAGGTCACTGTTGATCATTAGAGCTTGCGCTAAGTTAAGTCGCATGCGCCAACCACCGGAGAAACTCATTACAGACTGTTGCTGCGCTTCGGTATCAAATCCAAGACCATTTAATAATTCACCGGCTCGTGAACGAATTGTATAAGCGTGAATTAAATCCATTTCGTGGTGAATGTGGGCAATTTTAGCGCCGTCGTCTTCTTGCTCGGCTTGTTCAAGTTGTTGTTGTAACTCTCGATATTTAACATCGCCGTCAATAACGTATTCTAAAGCAGACTTGGCTAGGGCAGGCGTTTCTTGTTTTACCCAGGCCAGCGTCCAGCTATTTGGCATACTAACTTCGCCGTCGTCGCCACCAAGTTCACCTCTGATGAGGTTAAATAATGTGGATTTGCCCGAGCCATTCGCACCAACGATACCTATTTTGTGCCCGGGATAAATAATCGCGTCGGCTTTATCGAAAAGAACTTTGTTTCCGAGTTGCAGGTAAAGTTGTGAAATGTTCAACATAGTAAAATAGGACTCCTAACCAATAGGCTGTGAATACTACCGTTAAGCTATATCCAAAGGAACCAAATTTTGTTTAAATGTGCCGCAATTGGTTATATCCAGAGAGAAATTTGATGGCTAAGCAGAAAAAACGTTTTATCGCCGGTGCAACGTGTCCTGAATGTAAAAAAATGGATACTATGATGTTGTTTAAAGAAAACAGTGTTGAGAAGGTTGAATGCCAAAGTTGTGGACACACGATGACGCAGCCAGAGGGGGCTGTACAAGGTGCCACTAGGCAGTTTGAACAAGTCATTGGGGTGTTTACCCCAGGAGAAGATTGATTTGTGATTTAATGGCGTTAGAGCCTTGTTACTTAGGCTCTAGTACCAAATAAACGAGCCGTATCAGCGGTATAAACCGTGTTGGCCTTAATAATGTGGCGGTGGTGTTTCATCCGCTTCGCTGCCGACAACAGAGGTTTTGGTTTCTTTAAATTTTTCCGCAAGCATTTGCAACTGTCGTTTCATTAAGCGATTGTCTAAATTAAGGCTAGTGATTTCGCTATTGAGTTGATCCAATGTGTCGTCTTGAAACGCCACTTTGTTTTCTAAGTCGTCTATTCGTTTTATTAATAATGCTATATCGGCGTTATTCACGGTTTGATTTCCCATACTTCGCTTAACCCAGCGGAACTTTCAGAAACAATTTGCTGGTCTTGGTTTATAAAGGCGGCACTATACACTACTGCATTTGCCGGACGAGAATCTTTTTTAGGCGAGACATACCAACGTTGTAATAATTCGCCAGTTTGCACACTCCAAAGGCTGAGTTCTCTATTCGGCGCGCCGGTAACTAAGTATTCTCCGGATTGTGAAAACCTTGCGGTAGTGAATATTTCCTGCCGATTAAGATAATGTAACTGAGTGATGGCGTTGCCTGTTTTTAAGTCCCAAATTGTTGAACGTCCTTTGCTGTCAGACGTAAACGCAAAGCGAGCTTTGGCGTCGAGGGCAACCTGTACCACACGTGCGCCGTGTCTAAATTTAAACACGACTTGTCCTGTTTTGGTATCCCATAAATAGGCGGTTTGGTCACTCGAACCGGTCAATACATAACGGCCATTGGGTGAAATTGCTAAACTGTTGATGGCATTGTTAACATGAATTGCATTGCCTTCGTTGTCGGTGATAGGCGTATGGTGAGCAAGGAATTCTAAGCGACGGCCGGTATCTACAGACATATGAACAACTATGCCATTGCTTTTACCTATAATGATGTGGCGTCCCATATTAGAGACATCAATTGCGCGGATACGTCCAAGGATCACGCATTTCTCGCCTTTACTCTCGTCTGGGTTCAAACATTTGTTTTGATCAATAATCACCTGGTCAATTAATCCAGCGCTAGATGATTTATGGCGACTGTGCCAATAAGATTCGTCTTCGCTTTGAGTTAGTTTTACTTTAGATTTTCTGGCTTGCCAATAACCAATGTTTTTGCCGGAATTTACATCCCAAAGTGAAAATGTCTCTTTGTCTGCAAGTACCACGTGGGAGTCGTCGTCCGCTATTGATGTGGCGAAAACGAAGTTGCTGCTGGCCATTGAATTGGTCGTTTCACCGTCTTTAAAAGTTACCTGACTGCCAACTGGGGTTTGTTGCCAAATGTATTTAAGACCATTTTTGTTTAAATCCCAAAGCGCAACGCCGTGATATAACGATGAAACAACAGCAAAATTACCGCTACGGGATACGCTAGCAGCAAAGGACCCGTCCTGGGCGTGTTGATTTTGTTTCATCGGTCGGGAACTTTCAGGTGTGCAAGCACCCAAAAGGAGCGAAGATATAAACAAAATGGCTAAAGTCGGGAGTTTATTGAGCAATCTTTTGCCTCTTAACAAAAATAAGGTTTTTCTTTCGAAAGTTAATCGCTAGTATAGGTCACTTTGAACTGAAAATGATATTAATGGAATTGGCATTTTTAGCCAAATATTGAGTACATCAAAATTTATTTTATTAAGTATGTCATAGAGATACTTATTTACGTATTGATATTCTGAGATATGGCCGCACAAGTGAGTCATTATATATTTACTTTAGACAATGGAATGTTCGTCTAAACAATTTGGAGAAACAAATGAAAAAAGCGTTAAAGCTTTCCTTGATAGCCGCATCAATTGGCCTAATGAGTGCCTGCGGAAGTGCAGAGCAAGCTAATACCCCTGCTAAATTAGATTCTGATGCTGACAAACAAAGTTATGCACTTGGTGCATCTATGGGGACATACCTTAAGAAAAACCTTGATAGCAATGCTGAAATTGGGATTTCTTTAAAACAAGAATTGATCATTGCCGGTATTCAAGACGCGTTAGTCGCTAAATCGCAACTGAGTGATGAAGAAATTCAAACTGTGATGCAAGCGTTACAGCAACAAGTGTCTGAGCTTAAAACAAAAGAAGCGCGCGAGGCTGGTTTAATGTTTTTAGCTGAAAATGCGAAACGTGAAGGCGTTGTTGTTACAGACAGTGGCCTACAGTACGAAGTGCTTGTTGCGGCTGAAGGTGCTAAACCTGCGGCAACGGACACTGTTGAAGTTCATTATCACGGTACATTATTAGATGGAACGGTATTTGATTCTTCTGTCGATCGTGGTGAAAAGATTAGCTTCCCACTTAACCGTGTTATTCCTGGTTGGACTGAAGGTCTACAATACATGAGTATTGGATCTAAATATAAATTCTTTATTCCTTCAGAGTTAGCTTACGGCTCTCGTAATGCAGGTCAGATCCCACCAAATTCGACATTGATTTTTGAAGTTGAATTATTTGATATCAAAAAAGAAGGCTAGTTAACGTAAGTTAACAGGCACTAAAAAAGGCGCTATGTAAAAATAGCGCCTTTTTTATTTTTATTTTGTCGCGAATCAAAATGTAGATTGCAAACTCATCCAAAACGGGCGTGTTTAACTATGTTTGCTATATAGCGTTTGGATTAGCTCATCTTCAAGTTCTAATTGTGATTCTAGTATTTGGCCTATTTCAGACAGGTCACTGTCAAAATCACCGAGGTCTGCAGACACATTCATTGCCATATACTTATCGTTAAACTCGACAAGCTTGTTTGTTGTTTCTGTTATTTTTGGATAGATATTTTCTGCCAATTTGGCGCTTTCTGGTCCGTGTTCACGACATTGCTTAACAATATCATTAAAAACTTCAAAATGGCCGGCAGAAAGATAATCAATTAAAACCTGACAAAAGTCATTCACGTTTGCGACATCAGGTAACTGTTTTGCTTCTGTGTCATAAGGTGGTAGTGCTGCCAATTTACAATACTTAACCAACAATTCTTGGCGTTCTGTTAACCAATTATCGATGATGTGATTTGCACCACCGTACTTTTGTTGAGTTTGTTCCAAACGAGATAACATGAATATGCCCTTTTAAATTCATTATTAATCCATAACACTGGAATTTAACAAAAAGATCAATCTATTTTGATTCCAGAATCCGTAAGTATAAGACATTAAATGTAATTTAACATTGTTAATTATGACTAGATCCAAGGTAAACTTGCCGAAAAGTACAGGTGGAAAAATATGATTAAACACAACATCTTATTCAATAATGAGTTAAACGGCTGGTGGTGCTTAGTGCATCAGCATCGGGTGTATTTAACGTCTCCGGTTAACCAACTTCCAAGTGGCTGTTTTGACGAACTTGGTTTACCTGTTAAAGCGCCAGAATCGGTTCATCAAATTGGTGAACATCAAGATTTACCTGTGTACATGATAGATGTTAAAAGCGCCGATTTAATCGACGAAATGGATCATGAGCTATTTGTTGGTATTCGCAGTGTGTTGTTTAATCACAATGAGATGTTTGAATTTGCCGCAAGGGCTTATCAAGTTGCTTTGTTTCTGCGCACACATAAATATTGTGGCGAGTGTGGGGAGCAAATGACCCTTGTCGATTGGGAACTGGCGACCTTGTGTGAGCCATGTAAACATCGATGCTATCCCCGTATCTCGCCGGTGGTGATAGTGGCAATACGGAACAAAGATAAGATCCTATTGGCCCAGGGGACACGTTCTACTACTGGGCTTTATAGTGTTTTAGCCGGTTTTGTTGAGAGTGGTGAAACGTTAGAGCAAACAGTACATCGTGAAGTATTTGAAGAAGTAGGTATTAAAGTTAAAAATCTTAAGTACCAATTGAGCCAACCTTGGCCGTTTCCGCATTCATTAATGGTTGGGTTTTTGGCTGAATACGACAGCGGTGAGATAAATATTTGTGAAGACGAAATTGTTACTGCGGATTGGTTTTCAATTAAGGATCTGCCGCAAGTACCGCAACAGCAAACGATTGCTGGTAAATTGATTCATACCACGAAAAAGATGATGGCTTTAGCTCGTAGGTAATTGAAAGTACAATTATGGGGTCCTAGAAAAGAAAAAACCACTCGTAAAGAGTGGTCAAATTTTTCTAGCGCGTGAGCTGTTTATAGAGCTTCTTTTTTTATAATTCGTGAGCGCGAACTATTTATAGCAAAGCAGACTTTAGTGCGCAAGAACTTAATAATGATTGATTTAGAATAACGAAATCGTTTTTTAGGTCGTTTCTTTCTATGGAGGAGTTGCTCTGTTCCTGATAGAATCTCACCGAAATTTTTAGGGTGAATTATGACTGAATTAAAAAATGATCGTTATCTAAAAGCGTTATTGCAACAACCAGTTGACCGTACTCCAGTATGGATGATGCGTCAGGCAGGCCGTTATTTACCAGAATATCGTGCGACTCGTGCTATTGCTGGTGACTTTGTTTCTTTAATGAAAAATCCTGAGTTGGCGTGTGAAGTGACCATGCAACCGCTTCGTCGCTATCCAATTGATGCGGCTATCTTGTTTTCAGATATTTTGACCATCCCAGATGCCATGGGTTTAGGTTTGTATTTTGAAACAGGCGAGGGCCCTAAATTTCAAAATCCAATTAAGACTCAAGCTGACGTCGCTAAAATTGGTATTCCAGATCCCGAAACAGAATTACGTTATGTTATGGATGCTGTTCGTACTATTCGTAAAGAATTAAACGGATCAGTACCACTTATTGGTTTTTCAGGGAGTCCTTGGACGCTTGCGACTTATATGGTTGAAGGCGGTAGCACTAAGACATTTTCTAAAATCAAAGGCATGATGTATTCAGAACCGGCTTTAATGCACCAGTTACTTGATAAAGTCGCTGACTCAGTGACAAGCTATCTAAATGCTCAAATTGCCGCTGGTGCGCAATCGGTAATGATATTTGATACATGGGGTGGCGTATTAACCCCGCGTGATTACAAAGATTTCTCTTTAAATTACATGAGTAAGATCATCGATGGTTTAACTCGTGAAAATGATGGGCGTAAAGTTCCTGTGACCTTGTTTACTAAAAATGGTGGTCAGTGGTTAGAGCTCATGGCTGAAACAGGTTGTGATGCATTAGGACTTGATTGGACCATTAATATTGCTGAAGCTAAACGACGTGTTGGCGATAAAGTGGCTTTGCAGGGGAATATGGACCCGTCAATGTTATATGCGACACCAGATAGAATTCGTCAAGAAGTTAAGTCTATCTTAACTGACTACGGTCATTCCGGGACTGGTCACGTATTTAACCTAGGTCACGGCATTACGCCAGATGTGACTCCGGAAAATGCCGGCGTATTTTTTGACTCCGTTGTTGAATTCAGCCCTGAATTCCATAAATAATCTTAGCTTAAAATAGTGATTACCATTTATATTTAGGTTAATCATCAAAAGCATCTAAAATTCGCTGCCTTAATTTGGGCAGCGTTTTTGTTTCAAACCACCTATTTTTACTAATCCAAATATTGTTTCTTGGTGATGGGTGCGGCAAAACGATTGTTTTGTTTGTAAAGTCGTTGTTTCGGATCGAACTGGTTAAGTTCTCGAAGTTATCCACATATTTTTGCGCCGCATAGCGACCTATAATCAGCGTTAGTTCTATATTACCCAAATTACCTAGTATTTGTTGGTGCCAAGTCTGACTACAAATTTTAGGCGGGGCTTTGTCGCCTGAGCTATTAGTGACTTTTCCTGGGTAACAAAATGCCATCGGCATAATTGCCAATATCTGCTCATTATAAAATTGTTCGCGAGTCATACCTAACCATTCGCGCAATCTGTCACCCGATGCGTCGTCAAAGGCTCGGTTCTTTTGATGGGTTTTTAATCCAGGCGCTTGTCCAATGATTAATATTTTAGCTTTGCTGTGAAGTTGAAATATAGGTCTTGGTGGTAAAGGGAGAGTTTCTTTACATAAAGTACAGTTGGAGAGCGCTGAAATAACTGCGTTATTGTCAGTCATATCGTGCTGGTGGTTGTAAAAGTCAAATGACGTTTCATAGGATAAAAAAATGCAGCGGTTGTTATCACCGCTGCATTTAAATGTTTAGAATAATCTATTTAAGCCATTTAGCGCAGCTACACGGTATGCCTCAGCCATCGTTGGATAGTTGAATGTTGTGCGTACAAAGTACTCTATGGTATTGGCAGCGCCTTTTTGTTGCATAATCGCCTGGCCGATATGCACGATTTCAGCAGAACGTTCTCCAAAGCAGTGAATACCCAAAATTTCTTTAGTTTCACAGTGGAACAAGATCTTTAAGCTACCAACGGCACTCGCCCCGATTTGTGCACGAGCAAGATGTTTAAATGATGCACGACCTACTTCGTAAGGGATTTTCTTCGCCGTTAATTCGAGTTCAGTTTTACCAACCGATGACATTTCTGGGATGGTATAAATACCCGTTGGAATGTCCTCGATGAGTTGGCCTTCATTAGCAATATTCAACATATAGTCTGCCGCGATGCGACCTTGGTCATATGCTGCGCTTGCTAAGCTTGGGTAGCCGATAACATCACCTACAGCAAATATATTGTCGACTTCTGTGCGATAGTTTTTATTAACGCCTAAAGAACCACGACTATTTGCTTTAACATCGAGGTTTTCAAGTTTTAAGCTGTCAGTATTACCTGTACGACCATTGGCAAATAACAAACAGTCGGCTTTCATTCTTTTGCCTGACTTCAAGGTCATTATAACGCCGTCTTCAGTACCTTCGATTTTGTCGTATTCTTCACCGTGACGAATGACTATACCGCTATTCCAAAAGTGATAGCTTAGTGAGTCAGTCATTTCTGCGTCCATAAAGGACAACAAGCGGTCACGTGTATTAATCAAGTCAACTTTACAACCTAATCCACGGAAGATTGATGCGTACTCACAGCCAATGACACCGGCACCATAGATAATGATGCTTTTAGGATCGTGTTTTAAAGATAAAATAGTATCGGAGTCATAAACACGAGGGTGGTTAAAGTCAACGTCATGTGGTCGGTATGGACGTGAGCCCGATGCGATAACGATTTTTTCTGCAGTTAGTTGGTCAATACTGCCGTCAGGTGTTTGAATTGATAACGTGTTTTTATCAATAAACGAGGCAGAACCATGATAAATCTTTACGCTATTTCGGTTATAAAAACCGGCGCGGAGTCTAACTTGGTCGCTAATAACTTTGGTCGTGTGTTGAAGAATGTCGTGAAACGTTAGTGTCGCGGCCTTTTCAGAACGATTAAATAGCGGGTTCGAGTTATATTCAACAAGTCGACTAACCGAATGTCTTAACGCTTTAGATGGGATGGTTCCCCAATGAGTACAACCACCGCCAACTTGAGAATGCTTTTCGATAACCGCAACTTTTTTACCAGCTTTGGTTAAGTTCATTGCGGCGCCTTCGCCACCCGGCCCGGTGCCGATAACAATCACATCGTAATCGTATTTTGTGGTAGAAGTTGTGGTTACTTTCGCTTCAGTTCTTTTACTTTTTGCGGTCACAGTTTCGCCCTATGTAATTTATTTTCATAACAGTATGAATCATAGAAACTTTTGAGTGATCAGCCAAGTCTTATTCGCGGATAACGGCTATAAATAACGAAAATGGGCAGTTTTAGCTGCCCATTTCTTACATTTTTGGAATTATGCTACTTGCATTAACATTTGTTGCCACTGAGATTGTTGGCTAGCGAGTTGTGCTTTTAATAGTTGATATTGTTTTTTTAACTCAACAACGGTCATTTTTGGCGCATTTTGACGTTTCGCCATCAGGTATTCTTTTCGGGCGTTAACAAAGGCTTTTAGTCTTGCCATTAAAATGTCGTATTCAGCTTCAAGTCTCGTTAAAATTTCCTGTTTGTGTGGAAGCTCAACGACCTTAGTTTCGGTTTTGTATTTTTGCATTTTCCATTTTGCCGCTTGAATACGTTCAAATGGAACCTTTCGTAGATTTTTGGTTAGGCCGATAAAACTAGCTGCTTTGATAAACCATTTGCTTGGGTCGTATTGATACCAGCGAATACCATTTCGATAGTCTGATTCAAAAATATGGTGATAGTTATGATAGCCCTCACCGTAAGTGACAAACGCAAGTAAACCATTATCGCGCGCAGTGTTCTTATCTGTATATGGCTGTGAACCCCAAATATGAGCTAACGAATTAATGAAAAACGTAAAATGGTGGCTCAGAACCAGTCGTAAAAAACCGACAGTAATTAAGAATCCAAGAATGTCGTCAAATATAAGGCCTAATAAAAGTGGTACACCAAAGTTAGTGATAAGCGTTAAGGCCAAATAATGTTTGTGTTGCCACATTACAATTCGGTTTTTTTGTAGATCGCGGCAATTACTGTAGTCGCCATATTTTTCGCCTTGGTAATCTCGTAACATCCAACCGATGTGACTAAACCAAAATCCTTTTTTTGCAGAATATGGGTCCTTGTCATTTTGGTCGACAAATTTATGATGTATTCTATGGTCTGACGACCAATGTAGGGCGCTGTTTTGTAATGCAAATGCACCGCCTAACGCCAGAATAAATTCAAGGATTGGGTGTGCTTCGTAGGTTTTATGCGCCCACAGACGGTGATAACCAACTGTGATGGACATTCCCGCGAATCCCAATGTTAAAACAGTGGCGACAATATGCGCCATTGTAAAACCATAGAAATAACCGTACAAAGGTACGCTTATGATGGTTATTAAAAATGTTAGTGAAAACACTAAAACATTTGTCCAGATAATAGGTGCTTTTTTCATAATCTTATTTGAGCTTACATGTGTACGCTGAATTTTAACTGGCTTTACTTAAAAATCAACTAATATGTTTATATTTTAGTGAACAGCTGTTCGCAGGAAAAAAATTGCAATGACAAAAAACGGTACCAATCCCCCGCACAATAGGACGAGGGCAGAGCAAAAAGAGCAAACTCGCAGAGCAATTGTTGATGCTGCATTTAGAATGTTAAGCGCAGATCACAGTTATGCCAACTTAAGTTTGCGTGAAGTTGCTCGTGAAGCTGGAATTGCACCGACGTCATTTTATCGCCACTTTAAAGATATGGACGAGCTTGGATTAACATTAGTTGATGAAGCAGGTTTAATGTTGCGACAGTTGATGCGCCAGGCGCGCGCAAGGATCGCGAGGGGCGGTGGCAGTGTTGTACGTACGTCTGTGGAAACCTTCATGGAGTTTGTCGACACTAATAGTAATGAATTCCGGTTATTGCTTCGAGAACGTTCAGGGACTTCAAAAGCATTTCGTTCTGCTGTACAGCGAGAAATGATGCATTTTATCCAAGAGCTTTCTGATTACATTAGACAAAAAACTCATTCGAACCATAAAAGTGCTTTGTGGGAAGCGGATGCGTTGGTGACAATTGTATTTAATGCCGGTGCAGATGCCCTTGATTTACCCAAGGCACAACGTGAAGAATTATCTAATAAAGTCATTCAACAATTACGTTATGTCACGAGAGGTGCAGAGGCGGGTAGAAAATAACAAGCTGTGTTATTTTTAAGGCGAGGTTTTTTAGGTAGAAACCGCCTAAATGCCTATTGAGTAATGTGACTAAGATACGCCACGCCGCTTTATCATTTAAATATTGATGGTAAAAAAAACAAACTCTATTTCGCTAAAAACCCCAGTACAATAGCCTTTTGGGTATATGACACAGGTATGTCACATGACATTTGGTATGACTGTCGTTCACTTGTCATCACTATTCAGCAAAATTTCGGTTTAACTTGAACTCGTCAAAACGAAGCGAGAGGAAACGCATAATGGACAATAATCAAACTATAGAGACAAACTCTAACGATAATTCAACGAGCAATCCAATGGACGAATCTAGTGATAACCATCAAGAAGTAAACCAAATTGGAACTATGGCTTTATTCAGTGATGGCTTTAGTTTCAATTTCGAATTTGGTGGTCACAAAATTCTTGCCTGGGGCTCTGCGAAATCGGGAAAAGAAAAAGTATTTGTGGATGGCCAAGTTGTTGGTGAAAAACGAAGTTTTACAAGACGATCTGTTATCCCTTTTACATTAGGTAAAGATGAACTTGAAATTGAGTTTCATACGGTAAGCCTGCTTACTGCAGAATTGCACTGTACGTTAATTAAAAATGGGGTTCATGTTGAAACCCAAAAACAGATTCCGAAATATACAGCTAATAAAAAGAAATCTAAATGGCGTATCGCGTTTTGGTTTGCCATTGGTTTTGTGTTTGGTTTTTTTGCTATCGATGAAATTGTCGCGTTTTTCTCTTAATCACTCTGTATAGGTAATAGTAATGAACATAAATGCAGAGTTAATTAAAATCCATAGAACTAAGCATAATTGGACTCAACAAGTATTGGCCGAGTCCTGTGGCGTAAGTTTAAGAACCATACAACGTGTTGAACGTTATGGTAATGCGTCACATGAAACGGTAATGGCATTAGCGTCGGTATTTGAAATTGAGCAATCAGAAATAGTTATTCCCGAAAGCCCTGTGGTTGAGCTTGAAATGAAAAACACCGAGGGCAACAAACTGGTGGAACAGGCAATACAGTTTGTTATTACACTTATCACGGGTATGTTGATTGGTGCCGCACTGATGCGATTTTTGAATTAGCCGTTTAGCTGTAATAAGAGTCTATCTTGGTGAACATAGGAATAAATATGAAAAATGTAACTGGTAAAACTGCGGATACTGCTGATAGTGACAAAGAAAGCAGAGGGATTATTACGCTGGTGGCCATTACGGTGGCGATAATGATATTTGGATTAGGTGTTTCTGTTGGGCAGTTTATTGCTTGATGGCATTTATCAAAGAGTCAACAACGTGAATTGGTTTATGCATTTAAAAAGCCCACATTAAGTATATTAATAGTGGGCTTTTCATTCTAAGTTTATCCGCTGTCTGTATGGTTTACTTATTTATCGATTAGATTTAGCGGTTAGAACAACGCCGCATTCTAAATGGTCGGTATAAGGGAACTGATCAAATACGGCAAATTTAGCAATGTTGTGCGTTTTACTTAGTTCCTGCAAATTGTCGTAAAGCGTATTTGGGTTACAACTTATGTAAATAATGTTTGGGTAGTTTGCCACCATCTTTACGGTATCTTCATCTAATCCCGCACGTGGTGGGTCGACGAATATTGTTTCACATTTATAGTCATCAAGTTCGATACCTTCTAAACGTGTAAATTTACGTGTTTTATTTACCGCTTCGGTAAACTCTTCGGCTGACATTCTTATGATCTTAAGATTGTCTATGTTGTTTTGTTCAATATTGTACTGTGCCGAACGCACTGATGTTTTAGATATCTCAGTTGCGAGAACTTTGTCAAATTTGTCTGCCAATGCAATTGAAAAATTACCATTACCACAATAAAGCTCTAGTAAGTCACCTTTATAAGGAATAGCATTCTTTGCCCAACTCAACATTTGTTCGCAAACTTTTGCGTTAGGTTGCGTAAAACTGTTTTCCACTTGCTTATATATGTACTGCTTGCCGTCAACTGTCAGGTTTTCGATCACATAGTCCTTATCCAATACGATCTTTTGCTTTTTAGCACGTCCAACAAAGTTAATTGTATATTTGTCACTTAACTGTTGTTTTAACACTTTTGCAGCTGCGAGCCATTCATCGTCAAGTTGCTTGTGATAAAGCAGAGAAACTAAGATTTCACCTGATAGGGTAGATAAGTAATCAATCTGAAATAGCTTGCGGCGCAATATTTCATTTGGCTTTAATAGCTCAGTTAAGTCGGTCATTACACTATTAATAAGTGTACTAGCTGGTGGGAACTGATCTATACGTACTTTTTGCTTGGTTTCTTTCTCAAACATTATATGAAAAAGATCGTCGTCGTCATGCCAAACTCTAAACTCACAGCGCATTCGATAATTTAATGTAGGAGATTTGAATTTGTCGATTTTAGGAATTGAAAACTCTGCGAATTGATCATTGATCAAATCCAACTTATTAGAGAGTAGAATATCGTAATTGTCTGGATCGATTTGGCTTAATGGCATGGGTTATTTTGTCTATAAAGGTTGGTTGTAGGTATTTTAATGCAAAAGCAGCAAAATATTAAATTTTCCAATAAAAAAGGCTGCACTAGGCAGCCTTTTTCTTAAGGACTTAACTACTTTTCGTTAGCAAGGCGAACTTTTAAGACGCGCTCTTGAAATTCAAAGTCGTTTAATGCGGCAATAGCGCTTTTGCTATCGCTGGTTGCGATTTCAACGAAACCAAACCCGCGACGCTTACCAGTTTGTTTGTCTCGCAACAAACGTACTGAAAACACTGTACCGTGTTCGCTAAACAAATCGCGAACACTGCCTTCGTTTGCACGGTAAGGCAAATTGCCTACATATAATGTAGTAGTATCTGCTTTTGCTGAGTCTTCTGACTTAGCGAAAGCGGCTGCTAAACCAGCCAATATTGAACCGGCAGCGAATACAACGGCGCCTGACAATGAAATATCTATAAAAGATAATAAAATGGCACCTATTACTGCAACAATTACTGACGGTATGAAAACCGAAGAGTTGAACGACATAACTAATTACTCTCAAAAAAATGACTAAATAAAGAAATAGCTGATACGTGAAGGATTCACGTAAAGCTTATCTTATTATCTTAATTATCTATTACAAGCACTTTCTAATATTAATTAATGTACAGGATCCTGATGAAAAAACAGCACTTTGTACAAGGATCAAACAAACAGTCATTAAAGTGTAATATTATTGAAAAAAGGGCTTGCGTTAAATTCTAAAGTCCCTAAAATGCGCCCCACGTTGTCAGGGAGACATCAACCGCTCAAAACAATATGTTTAGTAGCAGGATTGGCGTCTAAATCGGCTAGGAAGTTTGAAAAAAACTTTCAAAAAGATTTAAATAAAACGTTGACAACAAAAACAGGAAGCGTATTATACGCCTCCCGGTTGAGGC